>NZ_JBVJWD010000002.1:102713-154139 GCF_055602785.1 Streptomyces sp. NPDC037301 | reverse complement strand
GGCCGACACGATCCGTCGGCACACCACACGCGGGGGACCGTGGGAGTCCCCCCCCCCGAGGCCCCTCGCGTGTGATGTGCCTGCTATCCGGCCAGCCGCTTGACCGCGGCGGCCACCCGCTCGTCCGTCGCCGTGAACGCGACGCGTACGAAGCGGTCACCGGCCGTTCCGTAGAAGTCGCCCGGTGCCACCAGAATGCCGAGCTCCGCCAGGTACGCCACGGTCTCCCAGCACGGCTCGTCGCGCGTCGCCCACAGGTAGAGGCTCGCCTCGCTGTGCTCGATCCGGAAGCCGTGGGCCTCCAGCGCCGTGCGCAGGGCCGCGCGCCGGTCCGCGTACCGGGTCCGCTGCTCGGCGACGTGCTCGTCGTCGCCGAGCGCCGCGACGGTCGCCGCCTGGACGGGGGCCGGCGTCATCATTCCGCTGTGCTTGCGGATCAGCAGCAGCTCGCCGAGCACGGCCGCGTCGCCCGCGATGAAGGCCGCGCGGTATCCGGCCAGGTTGGAGCGCTTGGAGAGCGAGTGGACGGCGACGATGCCCTCGTACGTACCGCCGCAGACGTCCGGATGCAGTACGGAGACGGGTTCGGCCTCCCAGCCCAGCTCCAGGTAGCACTCGTCGCTGAAGACCAGTACGTCGTGCTCGCGCGCCCAGGCGACGATCCGGATCAGCTCGTCCTTGGACAGGACGTGACCGGTCGGGTTGGACGGCGAGTTGAGCCAGAGCAGCTTCAGGCCGGCCGGGTCCAGCTCCGTCGGATCGTCGTAGACGACGGGCTCGGCGCCGCAGAGCCGGGCGCCCACCTCGTACGTCGGGTAGGCGAGGCGCGGGTACGCCACCTTGTCGCCCGCGCCGAGACCGAGCTGCGTCGGCAGCCAGGCCACCAGTTCCTTGGACCCGACGACCGGCAGGACGTTCTCGTGCGCCACCCCGAGCGCGCCGAGCCGCCGCTCCACCCAGCCGGTGATCGCATCACGCAGCTCGGCGGTCCCCCACACCGTCGGATAGCCGGGGCTGTCCGCCGCGGCGACGAGCGCCCGCTGGATCAGCCCGGGCACCGGGTCGACGGGCGTGCCGACGGACAGGTCCACGATGCCGTCCGGGTGGGCGGCGGCCGTCGACTTGTAGGGCGCGAGCTTGTCCCAGGGAAAGACCGGGAGACGGGAGGAGACTGCGGACACGGATCTCTGCTTTCTCGTACGGGGGTTCCGAGGGTTGCTCGGGGCGCTCGGGCGTGGAAACACCTCGGTCCCGCACGGTGACGAGCCGTACGGGACCGGGGCGACGCACGTGCCGGCCGCTGACTACTGGTTCTGCGGCGGCAGCGCAGCAATGAACGCGTGGTCGCGTTCGATCAGGCCCAGCTTGGAGGCACCACCGGGCGACCCGAGGTCGTCGAAGAACTCGACGTTCGCCTTGTAGTAGTCCTTCCACTCCTCCGGGGTGTCGTCCTCGTAGAAGATCGCCTCGACCGGGCACACCGGTTCACAGGCTCCGCAGTCGACGCATTCGTCCGGGTGGATGTACAAGGACCGCTGGCCCTCGTAGATGCAGTCGACGGGGCACTCTTCGATGCAGGCCTTGTCCTTTACGTCGACACAAGGCTGCGCGATGACGTAGGTCACGCTGTCGTTCCTCCTCGGTAGGGCGTTGGCTCTCGCGCGGGAGCGCGGCGTCGTCGATGCCCACCCCTAGTATCTCCGTTCCCGGGCGCGAACCGAACAGGAGGGGCGGACAGAGCTATGGAATTCACCATCGGCGGACAACTCGAAGTCCGAATTACACCGGCTGACGTGGGCAAACGGGTATCAGTCCGGCGCACGGCCGAGCGCGGCTCGCAGGGACCGAAGTTCACCGACACGGTCGGTGTTCTCACATCCTGGGATGGCGGTGTGCTGTCGATCACAACGAAGAGCGGCGACTTTGTCCGTATCGCGGAATCGACGCTGGTTGCGGGCAAGGTCGTGCCCGCCGCCCCGGCCCGGCGGCGTGGCCCGGCGGCCTCCTTCGACGAGCTCGCGCCCGTCTGTGCCCGCGCCTGGCAGCCGGTGGAGAGCGAGCCGCTGGGCGACTGGCAGCTGCGCGCCGCGCAGGGGTTCACCCGGCGCGCCAACTCCGTGCTGCCGCTCGGCGATCCGGGTGTACCGCTCGACGAGGCGCTCGGACGCGTACGGCAGTGGTACGGGGAGCGGGAGCTGCCCGCGTACATCCAGACCGCGACCGGCGCCGAGGGCACCCAGGAACAGCTCTGCGCGGAGCTGGAGCAGCGCGGATGGCGGCGCGAGGTGACGGCGGAGGTACGCGTCGCCGCGCTGGCGCCGATCGGTGATCTGGACGCGGATGTGTCGCAGGTGCGGCTGAGCCGGGACCTCGACGGGACGTGGCTCTCCCGCTACCAGCGCTTCGACACCCCGGGGCCGCACGTCCTGAAGGTGCTGCGCGGCGGTCCCTCGGTGTGGTTCGCCTCGGTGCCCGGTGACATCGAGGGCGCACCGCCCGCGGCGATCGGGCGGTGCGTGGTGGACGGGCGGTGGGCCGGCTTCATGGCCGTCGAGGTCGCTCCCGAGTACCGGCGCCGGGGGCTCGCCACCGCCGTGATGGCCGCGCTCGCCCGCAAGGCCCTGGACGAGGGCGCGTCGGCGGCGTGGCTCCAGGTGGAGACGGACAACGAGGGGGCGCGGGCGCTGTACGAGCGCATGGGGTTCGCGGTCCATCACCGGTATCACCACTTCCGGTCGGCGTGACAGAGGCGGACGAGCCCGATGAATCCTCACCACCCCGAGCAGCCCGAGCGTCCCGGCCTGGACGAGCTGCGCCGGCAGTTCGCCGAGGAGGCGCGCGCCGAGCGGCCGGACCTCGCGCTGCTCTGCCTGCTGCTGGGCGCGGTGGCCGACCCGGCGCTGGACGCGAACGGGATCGACGCGGCGCAGATCGAACTGGACGAGCTGGCGGGCCGGCTTCCGTACGGGGTGCGGGGCGGCCGGGCCTGGGCCTCGGCACTTGCCGAATTTCTCGGTGAACGGTGCGGCTTCGCGGGCTCGTCGGCGGACTACCAGCGGCTGGAGTCGTCGCTGCTGCACGAGGTGCTGCGCCGGCGTCGCGGGCTGCCGATCCTGCTGTCCGTGGTGTGGATCGAGGTCGCGCGGCGGGCGGGCGCTCCGGTGTACGGGGTGGCGCTGCCCGGTCACTTCGTCGTCGGGTTCGGCGATCCCTTGGAGCGGGTGCTGGCCGACCCGTTCGACGGCGGCCGGCCGATGACCGGGCAGGACGCGGAGTTACTGGTGGCGGGGGCGACCGGGGAGCCGCTCGAGGAGTCGATGCTGGTGCCCGCGCGGCCGCTGGAGATCGTGCTGCGGATCCTGAACAACATCAGGGCGTGGGCGGCGGCCCGTCCGGAGCGGACGGATGTGGCGCTGTGGGCGGTGGACCTGTCGCTGCTGCTGCCCTCGCATCCGGCCAGGCTGCGCTACGAGCGGGCGCAGCTGCTCGTACAGAGCGGGCAGTTTCTGCGCGGGGCGGCGGAGATGGAGGAGTACGCGGATGTGGTCGCCGGGGTCGAACCCGAGGCGGCGGAGGCGATCCGGCGACGGGCGCGGGCGGCGCGGGCGTTGCTGAACTAGCGGGGCGGGGGCTCGGGGAGAGGCGGACCGGCCGCCGATCCGTGTCCCCGTCTCAGCGCCGTTCCGTCACCGCCGCCGGTACCTCGGCGCAGGTCCCTCGTGCACGATGCCCAGCCGTTGCGTCGCCCGTGTCAGTGCCACATACAGGTCGTTCAGGCCGCGTGCCGAACGGCCGAGGACGACCGCGGGGTCCGCCAGCAGCACCGCGTCGAACTCCAGCCCCGTGGCCTGCCGCACGCCGAGGACCACGACCCGGTTCTCCAGGTCGGGCTCGTCCCCGTACACCGCCTCCGGCACCACCCGGGCCACCGCGGCCCCCAGTTCGTCGCGCCGCGCGTCGGGGACGATCACGGCGAGCCTGCCCTCGTCCAGCGCCGCCGCCTCCTTCGCGGCCAGGTCAGCGAGGGTGCGGGCGGGCTCCTGCGCCTCGTCCACGATGATGTGCCCGTCCCGGTCCGTGGTGGACAGGGGGCACTGCCCGGCAGCCCGCAACGACCGAATCGGCCACCAACACACCGAGAGGCGGCTGCTGACCGATTCGATCGCTGAACAGCGGAAGTACCTGCCTACAGATGGTGGAACACGAGCGGCGCCTCTTCATGACGACGATGGCCGAGCCACCCAGATTAAGAGGAAGCGCCGACCTGCCATGGCAGCCAGTTCAGCCCTTGACCTCGTGTCGGCCAGATGATCGCGAGCCTATCTACCGTGGTCGCCCTTGCCCTTGCCCTTGCCGTGGTCGCCCTTGCCCTTGTCCTTGCCGCCCTTGCCCTTGCCCTTGCCCTTGCCCTTGCCCTTGCCCTTGCCCTTGTCCTTGCCCTTGCCGTGGTCACCCTTGCCACCACCGTGGTCACCCTTGCCACCACCACCGTGGTCACCCTTGCCACCACCACCGGTAGGTCCTGCCGGACCAGTAGGTCCGACACCGCCCGTCGGACCAGTAGGTCCTGCCGGACCAGTAGGTCCGACACCGCCCGTCGGACCAGTAGGTCCGGCACCGCCCGTCGGACCAGTACCACCCGTCGGACCAGTAGGTCCGGCACCGCCCGTCGGACCAGTGGGCCCGGTCGGCCCGGGCGCCCCGACGCAGGACGGCACGGTGATGGCGTTGTTGTCCAGGGTGACAGCGCTAGTACGCGCCAGGGCCCGGCCCTGGATCTCCGTGCCGTTCTGTACCGTGATGGACTCCGAAGCCAGGATGCTGCCCTTGAAATTGGAGAACGTCCCGAGCGTGGCGGAGCTGCCCACCTGCCAGAACACGTTGCAGGCCTGAGCCCCATTGACAAGTCTGACGCTGCTCGCCGAGCTTGTGACCAAGGTCGATGCCGCCTGGAAGATGAAGACCGCGCCGGAGTTCCCCCCTCCGTCGAGGGTGACGGTCCCAGTGAGGGCCATTGAGCTTGTGGAGTTGTAGACGCCAGTCGTAAGCGTTTGTCCGCCGAGGTCGACGCCCGTCACGTCCCCTGTCGGAGTCCGACCCGCCGCGTCGTCGTAGGCGATGCCCAGGTCGTTCTTCGCCGTGAGAGCGGGACCGTTGGCTACGTTCCGAGCGCCGAAGATGAGACCGGGCGGGAAGTTCGTCACAGAACTCCCCGGGCTGAGCCCGAGGTCTCCGTTGAGAACGGTGGGGGTGACCGTGTTGGTGACCGTTGAGCCGGCCAGCACGGCGTAACTGATGCCGGTCCCCAGTCCCACCGGAGCCTCCGCTGCATACGCGGCGGTGGTGAAGTACGTGGTCGTGCTCAGCAGAGTCGCACCGGACAGCACGGCGAAGGACGCCCTGCGCCAGATACGCCTGCGTCGGACTCGCTTGCGCCCGTCTTCCGAGAAGGCAGACGGAGTGGCAGCCACAGCCATTGAAGGTGGTCCTTCCTGTTTCGGGGTGGATTGCGTCTGCCGACCCGTAGCCGCTGCCCATCAGGTGACGAACGCCCACCTGAGCACCGAGTCCGCTGGAGCGGGAGACCGCAGAACACGCAGCGAACACACAGTGACGAATCATCACGCAGGGTTCACCGAATGCGGACCCATATGAACATAAGACGGCGATAAAGCCAGGAGGCGCGAGGGTGGGTGCCCATCACCTGTCGCACCGTCACGCCACCAGCGGTCGCGCGTAACGCCTCCGGACCAGCGCCCCGGCCGACCGCCTCAGCCCCTTCGACGAGCCGACTACCGCGGGTCCCCCTGCCCGGCGACCCTGCGCACCGTGTGCAGCAGGTACTCCTTGCGGTTGAGCGGATTGCGGTCGGTGCGTGGCCGGTCCGGGGGCGTACCGACGACCGCCCGGTAGCGGTCGAAGTCGGATTCCAGGACCCCTTCGCCGCGCGTCAGGGCCGGGAGCTGTTGCTGCAGTTCATGGACCCGCGCCGCCGGAATCTCTCCCTCCAGCACGCAAGCCGCACCTTGCACGGCCGGTGTCCCGGGGACGGCACGCAGATGTGCGAGTACCGGCAGGAGCGGACCCAGCAGGTCCGCGGGGAGTTCCAGACGGAAGCGGTGCATCGGCTCGTACACCGTGGTGCCGGCCTCCCTCAGTGCACTCATCAGGACCAGAGGGGTCAGATTGCGGAAGTCCCCGGCGGTGCTCGACATGCTCTTGTCGAAAACGGCATGGGAATGGCTCTGCCGGGGCCAGTAGCCGGAGTGCGTCATGGTGACGACGCAATCGGTGACCTGCCAGCCGTGGATTCCCTGCCGCAGGGTCTCCCCGACTGTCTCCTCCACCGCTCTCATCAGGGAGAACGGCATCGACCCGAGCTCCACCTCCAGCCGGTACTCGATACCGCTGCCGATCGGGGCGGGATCGATCCGAAGACCGATGGTCGCCAGAAAGGGATTCGGATCCTGGTCGCCGACCTCGTACGCCGCACCGCTGCCGTTCGGCCGTTCCAGGCAAATGGTCGTGGTCTTGCGGAAGGTGACATCGATTCCGAATTCATCGGCGAGCGTCGCCTGGATGACTTCTTTCTGCACCTCGCCGTAGAGCGAGACGGACACTTCTTTCCGGATGTCGTCCTGCCGCAGATTGATCAATGGATCCTGCTCGGCCAGTTGTGCGAGCGCGAAATGCAGCTCACCCCTGCTCGCCGGAGCGCAGGGCACCACGACCGATTCCAGTGTCGGCGGGGCGAACCAATGGCCCGGCGCGGTCGTGTCCGATACGCCGACCGTATCGCCGACCCGAATGCCGCCGAGGCCCCGGAGCTTCGCGATCCGGCCTGCGCCGACCGCTGCTTCGCGCACGTCCGAGCCTCGGTCGAAGACACTGATCGCGGTCACTTTCCCCTCGTCGCGTCCGTCGCCCCGGCCGAACGGCAGCCGGTCGCGTGTCCGTACCGTGCCCGAGAAGATCCGGACGTAGGCGATCTTCTCGCCGCCCGGCCCCCGCTCCACCTTGAAGACGGTGCCCGAGACCGGCCCGTCGGCATCGCCCTCGCCCGCGGGCAGCAGCTCCCTGACCCCGCTGATCAGGGCGTCCACACCCGCCCCGGTGATCGCCGAGCCGAAGAACACCGGATGCACCAGCGCCTGCCCTGTCTGCGTGGACAGCGCTTCGCGCAGCCTGCTGTACGGGAGCGGCGCCGCGTTCTCGACGTACGCGGCCAGCAGCGCGTCGTCGTGGCCGGCGAGAAGCTCGGTCAGCCGGTCCGTGAAGTCCGCATCGGCACCGGTGTACGGCGTGCAGCGGGCGTCCCGGCCGCCCGGCCCGTCGACCGATCCCATGGCGAGCACAGCCGGGGTCAGTTTCTCGGAAATGCTCCGCAGAAGGGACTCGTCCTGCGCACCGCCGCGATCGACCTTGTTCACGAAAATGAGCGTCGGAATGCGCAGGCGTTGCAGTGTCCGCATCAGAACACGGGTCTGCGCCTGTACGCCCTCCACGGCGGAGATGACCAGTACAGCACCGTCGAGCACGTTCAGCACCCGTTCCACCTCGGCGATGAAATCCGGGTGACCGGGTGTATCGATCAGATTGACCGTGATGTCGTCGATGGCGAACGAGACGACCGCGGACTTGATCGTGATGCCGCGTTGTCGTTCCAGTGCCAGGGAATCGGTCCGGGTGCTCCCGTCGTCGACGCTGCCGATCTCGTCGATGACACCGGCGGTGTGGAGCAGCCGCTCGGTCAGGCTTGTCTTACCGGCGTCGACATGCGCCAGAATTCCCAGATTCAGCGTGTGCACGAAACTCCATGTCTTCAAGATCGGTGGCAATTTCCGTCTGAATGAACATGAGAGTTCCGCGCATGATCTTCTCCTCGGTCGATCGAGTACTGGAGGGGGAGTACAGCAGGCGGCCACCCCGAACGGCAACCGATTTACCAGCCGGGCATTCACTGAGAGTGTTCTGAGCCGGGGATGCCTGCCGGAACCCGCAGGCCCGCCTCCTGCGCTTTCATACCCGGCAGCCGAGGACAAGCAGATCGGCGTCTGCGCATCGGCGGGTCGCGTACGCCGTTACGCAAATTCAAAGTATGGCTCCGGGCGGAGTCCCGCCAGGCACCGCGCGCGCATGTCTCGCCGGACAGGAGGAGCGGATCTTCTCAACTCCAGCTCCCCAACGGGCTGTTCAAGACCGTCGGGGGATCATTGCCGAGCCTGGCGGCGATTGGACCGCCGCACCGGAGTGTCGGCAAACGAGTGGACCGTCGTCGCCCAAACCTCACGTGGCGCTGCGTGCAGTCCAACGGGTGATTATTGGCTTTTCACCACCCGAAGGGCCCACGACATGGCCCCGATGCGGCATTTTGCGCTGGCGCGAAGTGACATTCGGACTGACGGTAGATCATGTCGCCACTGCGCCACACTGAGTCGGCCCCCTGTCACTCTTCGCAGTTGCGGCGGAAGGAATGTGTTCAGATGCGCTCTGCCCGCACACTGTTCGCTTCGGCCGCTGTCACAGCGGTCCTTGCCATTACCGGTCCCTCCGCCTACGCCATGGCCACGGTCGCGGATTCGGGACACCACAAGGGATCCTCGTCCTCGCGCAGCGACGAGAACAAAAAGTCCGACTCCGACGAAGGTGGTCGCGGCGGCGACGAGGGTGGTCGCGGCGGCGACGAAGGCGGCCGCGGCGGCGACGAGGGTGGTCGCGGCGGCGACGAAGGCGGCCGCGGCGGCGACGACGAGGGTGGTCGCGGCGGCGACGACGAGGGTGGTCGCGGCGGCGACGAAGGCGGCCGTGGCGGCGACGAAGGCGGCCGTGGCGGCGACAAGGGCAAGCCCAGCGGTGGCGTTCAGGCCGGCGGCGGCTTCATGGCCCGGGTCATCACCGACGACGAAGGCGGTCGCGGCGGCGACGACGAGGGTGGCCGTGGCGGCGACGAGGGTGGTCGCGGCGGCGACGACGAGGGTGGTCGTGGCGGCGACGAAGGCGGCCGTGGCGGCGACAAGGGCGGCCGCGGCGGCGACGAAGGCGGCCGTAACGAAAGCAAGCCCAGCGGCGGCGTCAACGCCGGTGGCGGCGGGATGGCTACGACCAGCAGCAGCCTGGCCGCCGGCTCGGCGCTGCTGATCGGTGGCATCGGCTTCGGTGCGTACAAGCTGCGCCGTCGCCAGTCGTCGGGTGGTGCGATCGCCTGACCGGGCCCAACGGCTGACCGGTCGTTTCGTCTGTCGCGGCCGTCGTCCCTCGGGGCGGCGGCCGCGGCGGCTTCGTTTGCACACCGCCGTACTCCCACCCCCGCGCCCCCTCCCTCCTCTCCAACACCGCACAACCGAAAGGCACGCTCCCATGGCCGCCTCGCAGTCTCCCGGCTTCCCCCCAACCCGGACTGCCCCCGGAACCACACTGGGCCGCGCCTTGATGTGGCCCGCCGTGGCAGCCGGGGTCGGCATGCTCATGATCTACAACTCCATCGACACCTCGATCGACGACAAGCCGCCGACCCCACCCGCCGCCGTCGCGCCCGCCGTACCCGAGGTCCTCGGCTCCCATGCCGCGCCCCGACCCGTCACCCCGTCGGCGCCCGCCGTCGGCCCGGCGATGTCGCGTTCCGTCCCGAAGCGGCTGCAGATTCCGTCCCTCGCCGTCAAGGCACCGTTCACCGGCCTGTCCATCGGCGCCGACGGTCGGCTGAACCCGCCGCCCCCGAACGACAGCAACCTGGTGGGCTGGTTCAAGGGCGGTGTCACCCCTGGCGAGCGTGGTGCCGCGATCGTGGCGGGCCATGTCGACACGACGACCGGTCCGGCCGTGTTCCTACAGCTCCAGTTCCTCAAGCCGGGTTCCACGGTCGACATCACCCGCGCCGACGGCTCGGTCGCCACATTCAAGGTCGACTCCGTCGAGACGTTCAGCAAGGCGAAGTTCCCGGACAAGCGCGTCTACTCGGACACCCCGTCCGCGCAGCTGCGCCTGATCACCTGCGGCGGCCCGTACAACAGGAAGGCCAAGCACTACGAGGACAACGTGGTGGCCTTCGCCCACCTCGAATCCTCCAAGAATGGCTGACGGCCGGTCGGCGGTCGACGCCGGGATACGACCACCCGCCGGACCGAAAACCGTACGGGGCGGCGCGGACCCCGAGTCCGCACCGCCCCGTGCCCGCTTCTTACTCAGCGCCGCAGACCGTCACCCTTGACCGCCGTGACGAACGACGTCCAGGCCGAGGCCGCGAAGACGACGGCCGGGCCGTGCGGGTTCTTGCTGTCACGGACGGGGACGCAGGCGGTGCAGGCGTCGTCCACTTCGAGGCAGTCGCCGCTGGCGCCACCGCTGTACGAGGACTTGCGCCAGCTCGCGTACGCCTCGCTGACCTCCAGGCAACTGCCCTCATTCGCGCCGCTGTAGCTGGACTTGCGCCACATGGGCAGGGACGAGGCGTCCAGAACGATGTGCTCACTGCACTTCATGCTCGTATTCCTCCGCGACTGACCTGATGAGGGCTAACGACTTCTGGTGCGACAGCGCATCTCCCAGGACAAGATCGTAAGCCGCGAGGCACTGCTGTACCACTGTCGCGGTGTCCCAGACCTTGCCCGTCTTCCAGCCCTCGGCATAGACGATGGGCGGCAGATCCTCGAACCACATGAGAGAGACCATGCCTTCCATCAGGGTATGAGCGCCCACACCAAACGGAAGCACATGGACGCGGATGCGGCGACTGTCGCCCAACGCCAGGACGTGCTGCAACTGTTGTGCCATCACCAACGGCCCGCCGACCGGACGTCGCAGCGCTGCTTCGTCCAGTAGCGTCCACACAACTGGCGACTTGGGATCGTCGAGGATTCGAGACCGTCCGAGGCGCGTGACGAGCGCCTCGTCACATTCCTCCTCAGTCATGGGAGGAAAGCGCGTCTGAAAGACCGCCCGCGCATACCCCTCGGTCTGCAGGATGCCCGGGATCAGTGACGCCCCGTACTCCCTGATAACCGACGCCTGTTGCTCAAACTCTGCCGCAGCCTCGAAGTGTTCCGCGACTTTCCGCCCGTCGAGCGTAGGCAGAAACCGCACGAAGAACCCGCCCGTCCCCAGCACCTGGTCCAGCCTCTGGGCGTCCTCCGGCGACGGTCTCCGCCGCCCCGCCTCCATGTGCGCCACGTGTGTGCGCGAGAGAATTGCACGCTGGCTCAACTGCTCCTGCGTGAGCCCGGCCGCCTCCCGACGGCTGCGCAGCTCCTCGCCGTACGAGACCCGGGATTCGGGATTGTCCTCGATGGCCACCGGCAATTCCCCTATGTGCGAAGCGCGTCGTCACTCTGAAACCTCTGGCGAGCGTATCCGCAAGTACCCCACTCTGTGACGTGAATTACACACAGAGTGAGAGGCAGTGCAATGGCAACGCCCTTCGGGCAGGACACCTACGTCGCCCACACCGGCACCGACGTCTACGGCCCCGGCAAGGTCATCGAGGTCGACGGGGACCATCGGCGTGTGCGGTTCGTGCACTTCGTGGCGACCATCAGCGCGGGCGACCTGCGCGACGCCTCGCCCGAGGAGACCCATGTCATCCAGGCCTGGCTCAAGCGGAAGCAGGAGCGCTACGGCGGCGAGTGGTGAGCCTGCGTGAAGTGACCCTGCGTGCACGCGCGTTGTTGTACGGTGACCAATAAAACGGCCCTCATCGCTGGTTGCACCCGGCGACAAGGGCCTTCACCGTCAGTGCCCACTCAACCCAAGGAGCACCAGCGATGCTTCGGCATGTTATCGCCCCCGTTCGTTTCTTTTCCCAGGTGCCCAACGAGATCCTCCGACATCCCCGGCTGTCGTCCGACGCGGTCCGCATCCTCACCTGGCAGCTCTCCCTTCCCCAGGACGCCGACGAGTCCCTCTCCCGTACCGCCGCCCGCGCCGGAATCAAGAAGGGCGCCTTCAACCGCGCCAAGGCGCAGCTCAAGGAGGAGGGCTACGTACACGAGTGGCGGCAGCAAGGGCTGCGCGGCCTCTGGACCACCGTGCAGCTCGTGTCGTCCGTACCGCTGACCGCCGAGGAGGCCCTCGCCGCGCGCGACGGGCGTCCGACGGTCGCCTGTCCGGCCGCCGGTCGGCCGAGGGGCCGGGTCACCGGTCGTCATCCCGAAAAGACCCCCGAAGGGAACACCTCCAACCTTCCCCCGCACTCGGCCCCCGAGCCGGAAGCGGAGCGCGGGGCAAGGGAGTTGGTGGACAGCCTGACCGCGCTGGACGCCCGGCTGACCGTGCCGCGCGGCATGGTTCCGCAGCTCGTCGCCCTCGCCTCCGAGTGGCTGACTCTCGGGCACACCGCCGATGACGTACGCGCGGACGTCCGACGCAGTCTGCCCGGGCAGGGGCAGGCCATCCACCGGCCCGGCGGCCTCCTGCGGTACGTGCTCCGCGAGCCGAGGCCCGTGACGCCGCCCACCCCGCCGACACCGCCCGCCCCGCCGTCCCGCCTGTCCCTGATGCGGGAGTGCGCCGGACCCCACGTACAGCCGCTGCTCTTTACTCCCGTGGGAGACGAGGAGCTGTGCGGTTCGTGCCAGAGTGCGGCACCGCAGCGGGAATCGGCGGCTGCGGCCACCCTGCGCGGTGCGGCAGCCGTGCGCGCAGGGATGCCCGGCCGGCTCGCCCGCCCACGCCGCTGAACGGACAGGCCCTGGAGCCGGCCCTTCTCGCGGGCGATCCGGGCCGCCTCCGCCCGATTGCGGGCCGCCATGGTGAGGTGGTTGCGGACCGTCCCCTGCGAGAGGTGGAGCGTACGGCGAAGCGATGCCCGGGGCTTCTCGTGGCGTCACGTCGTGTTCGACCTGGTCCGCACCGGCCGACCGGTGGCGTCAAGCCCGGGGGCTTCACTTCACCTTGTACTGACACATCTTGTCGGATTTGCCGCCCTGGTTGTCCGCGACCTTCTTCCCATCGACGGTGATGACGCAGGCCGCCGCGTGGAGCATGCCGTCGGGGCCGGGCACGGAGCCGGGGACGACGGACACCGAAAGACCGGTCCTCTTCTCGGCGTCGGTCGTCAAGGTGATGGTCGACGTCTTCTTCCAGGGCAGCGTCACGTTCTCCATCTTGTTGGTGTCGAGGTTGTAGTAGACCTGCGACGTGCCCGTACCAAGAACCTCGAGGGTGACCTCGTGCTTGACCTCGCCACTGCCTGCGTCCGGCTGCGGCTTCCCGCTCGCGTTCGCGTTCGCGGACTTGCCGGCGGTCGCCGGGCCGTCGTCGCTGCCGCATCCCGTCAGCAGACCCGTGGCCAGAACCAGAGCCGTTCCAATGATGATCTTGCGCATACTTCCCCCTAGCGAATGAGCAAGTGATCTTAACTCGGGTCGCGTATTCGCATCGGATGCAGTCGGCTCCGGTACCCGGACACGCCGGAAAGGCGCCGCAGCCCGGTAGTTGACTGAAGATCCCCGCCCGGTCGGCGCGGTGCCGGCCGGGCAGGACGACTGATGGACAAATGCCCGCCGCCGCATCGGCGTCGAACCGCTGACCAAAACCCGTCCTGGTCCTGGTGCACAGCCCTCTCGTGGGCGCCTTGACCTGGCAGCCCGTCGCAAGAGTGCTCCTACATCCGGGACGAGCACCGTTCCGTCGCAGGTGGTGTCCTTCCCGTAGCCGGGGGAACGGAGCGCGGTCCGGTCGTGGCGACAACGGCGGCCGGGCCCCGGCCTGCTGCTACGGCTCTACAGCCAGCCCTTCTCGCGGGCGATGCGGACCGCCTCGGCCCGGTTGCGGGCCGCCATCTTCTGGATCGCCATGGAGAGGTAGTTGCGGACGGTCCCCTGCGAGAGGTGGAGCGCGGCCGCGATCTCCGCGTTGGTGGAGCCGTCCGCCGCCGTGCGCAGCACATCGCGTTCGCGGTCGGTGAGCGGGCTCGCCCCGTCGGCGAGTGCGGCCGCCGCGAGCGTGGGATCGATGACCCGCTCCCCCGCCAGCACCTTCCGTACCGCCGAGGCCAGTTGGGAGGCGGGGGCGTCCTTCACCAGGAAGGCGTCGGCGCCCGACTCCATGGCCCGGCGCAGATAGCCGGGGCGGCCGAAGGTGGTGACGACGACGACCTTCACGGCCGGGAGTTCGCGCCGCAGGGCCGCCGCCGCGTCGATACCGGTCATGCCCGGCATCTCGATGTCCAGGAGCGCCACATCGATGCGGTGCTCGTGGGCCGCGGCCAGCACCTCGTCGCCGCGGGCGACCTGGGCCACCACCTCGATATCGGGTTCCAGGCCGAGGAGTGCCGCGAGGGCCTCGCGCACCATGGACTGGTCCTCGGCGAGGAGGAGTCTGATCATGCTCATTCCGTGGATCCTAGGCCGGAACCGAGCGGAACACTCAGGGTCAGGGTGAAGCCTTTACCGGAACCGGAGTTACCGGCCCGGGTGGTCAGCGTGCCGTCGACCGTAGCGAGGCGTTCGGTGATGCCGGTGAGGCCGTTGCCCGGTTTCGTACCCCCGGCTCCGACGCCGTCGTCCGCGACGGTGAGTTCGAGGACCCTGCCGTCGAGGGTCTGGCGCGGGGTGAGGGTGACGGTGCAGTGCCGGGCGCTGCTGTGGCGTACGACATTGGTGACGGCTTCGCGCAGCGCCCAGGCGAGCACCTCCTCCGGCTTCTCGGGGAGGTGCTCGGGGGCCTCGGCCGGGACGTCGGCGGTGATGCCCGCGGCGGCGAGTGCGGTACGGGCTCCGGCCAGTTCGCCGGGGAGGGTCGGCCTGCGGTAGCCGGTGACGGCGCTGCGTACGTCGACCAGGGCCTGGCGGCTGACCTGTTCGATGTCCGCAACCTGGGCGGCCGCCTGCTCCGGGTGGTCGGGGAGCATCCGCCCGGCCAGTTCGCTCTTGAGCGTGATGAGCGAGAGCGAGTGGCCGAGCAGGTCGTGCAGATCGCGGGCGAGCCTGAGCCGCTCCTCGTTGGCGGCGAGCTGGGCGACGGTCGCGCGGGCCTCGCGCAGCTGGATCGTCGTACGGATCAGCTGCCGTACCCCGGTCATCGCGAACCCGCCGAGCAGCGCCGGGAAGACCAGCGCGGTGATGATCTCGCGGGGGTGGTCGCCGGTCAGCCCGGCGCCGACCAGTGCGGCGACGACCACGGGGATCAGCCAACGGGCGGTCCTCAGCGGCATGGTGGCGCCGACGGAGACCGCCACGTACACGAAGAGGACCAGCCACGCGGCGCCGAGCGTCAGGGAGAGGACGAGGGCGAGGGCGCCGAGGAAGGCGATCGTCGTGTGGACGGCGCGCCGGTCCGGGGCCTTCGACGTGTGGCGGAAGACCAGGACCAGATAGGCCCCGACGAAGACCAGCAGACCGAGTGTGCCCAGCGCGGTCGCCCACGGGGTGTGGTCGCCGTCGGCCAGATCCTTGACCGGGGCGCTCATGAAGGCGAGCCAGATGCCGATCCAGAACAGCTTGATCCACACCTGTCGGCGGCCCGTCGCGGCGAACCCGATGCCTGCGGACGTCTCCTCGTCGTTCACGCCTTCAGGGTGTCCTTCCGGTAGAGCCAGGCCGCGCCGCCCGCGAAGATCAGGAAGTAGGCGCAGAGGATGGCGACGTCCTTGGCGTGCGGCGAACCGCCCATCTCGATCGCCTGACCGAGAGAAGCGTACGCGTGGGTGGGGAGCCACTCGGAAATGTTCTGCAGCCACTGCGGGAAGGTCGCGCTGGGCATCCAGAGACCGCCGAGGATGGAGAGCCCGAAGTAGATGATCATCGTGATCGGGCGGACCGCGTCACCGCTGGCGATGTAGCCGATGGCGACCCCGAGCGCGGCGAAGACCAGTGAACCGGCCCAGATGACCCCGGCCAGCGCGAACCACTGCCAGGTGTCCAGCCGTACGTGCTTGACGCCGGCGGCGACCAGGAACACGACCACGATGCAGGGCAGGGTGACCATCGCCGCGCCGGCGATCTTCGCCAGGACGTAACCGCGGCTGGGCAGTGCGGTGAGCCGGAGCTGGCGGACCCAGCCGTTCTCGCGCTCCTTGGCGATGCGTTCGCTGTTGCCCATGAGGACGGCGGTCAGCGCGCCGAAGGAGGCCATCGAGACCATGAAGAAGGCCTGGAGGGTGAGATCGCTGTGCGGGACCTTGTCGGTGGTGTTCCGGGTGCCGGAGATCAGCAGATAGATCACCGACGGGTAGATGACCGAGAAGAACATGAACTTCTTGTTCCGCAGGGTGCGGGTCACTTCGAGCCTGATCAGAGTGTTCATGCGGTCCTGGCCTCCTCGGCCTCGGTGATGGCGACGAAGGCCTGCTCCAGGCCGAGTCCCGCGACTTCGAGCTCGCGCGGGTAGAGGCCGAGTGCGTAGACGGCGTGGACGGTCGCGTCGGCGTTGTGCGACTGGATGCGGACCCGGCTGCCGGAGATGTCGAGCGCGGAGAGGAACGGCAGGGCGCGCAGGGCCGCTTCGTCGACCGGGCCCTCCAGCTCGAAGGAGATCCGGCGGGCTCCGGCCTTCGCCTTGATCTCGGCGGCGCTGCCGTCTGCGAGCAGCCGTCCCTTGTGGAGGACGAGGACGCGGTCGGCGATCGCGTCGGCCTCTTCGAGGTAGTGGGTGGCGAACAGGACGGTACGGCCCTGCTCGGCCTGCTCCCGCATCGTGGCCCAGAAGGCCTGGCGGGCGGTGACGTCCATGCCGGTGGTCGGCTCGTCGAGGACGATCAGGTCGTTGGCCCCGGCGGTGGCGAGCGCGAACCGTACGCGCTGCTCCTGGCCGCCGGAGAGCTTGTTGACCATGCGGCCGGCGATCTGCGCTATGCCGGCCCGGGACAGCACCTCACCCACCGGGTAGGGCCTGGGGTGCAGATCGCAGGCGAGGCGGACCAGTTCCTCGACCGTGACGTCCTCCATCAGACCGCCGCTCTGCAGCATCGCGCCGACGCGGCCCGCGGCGATGGCGCCCTGCGGGGTCGTGTCGAACACCTGGACGGAACCGGAGTCGGCGGTGCGCAGGCCGAGCAGCAGGTCCAGGGTGGAGGACTTTCCGGCGCCGTTGGGACCGAGGAGCGCCACGGTCTCGCCGGGGTGCAGGTCGAGGGTGAGTCCGTCGACGGCGCGTACCGCTCCGTACGCCTTGCTGACCCGGTCGAAGCGGACCACGGCGGTCTTGGCCCCGGTGGCCTCGGTGGCTGTCGTTGTCATGCGTCCAGCCTGGCGGAGAAGGGGGTACGTCCGGCAGGGCCGCGGGTCGTGGAAACGGGATGACAGATGTCATGCCGCGCGCATGACGCCGCTGTCGTGCCGGACGTCCGCGGAACACGACGCCGCTGCAGTGCCGGACGTCCGCGGAACACGACGCCGCCCCCGGCCGGGGGTCCGGACGGGGGCGGTTGTGCGGTGCGGTTCGCCGCGGTGGGGCGGTTATCCGTTGCCGTTCAGGCTGATCGTGGCGGTCCGATCGGCGGTGGTCCTGCCGAGCAGCGCGGTCTGCATGGCCTGCGCCACATCGTCCGCACTGAGCTGGTGCTTCTTGCCGTCACCCTTGGTGATCATGATGCCGTCGAAGACGCCGTCACAGAGGGTGTCGATGGCCTTCTTGTCGTAGTGCTCGACCAGTCGGCCCTTGACCGGCACCATCGTGAGGATCTGCGGCAGCGACTTCGCCGGGCCGAACTGGATCTTCTTGGGCCCGGCCTTGATGGTGACCAGGCCGGACATCGCGGGCTTCGCGAAGTCCTTCATCGCCCGGTCCAGTTCGGCCTGGCTGATGGTGGGCTCCCGGGTGGTGACCGGCAGTTCGACGGTGGCCGGCTTGCCCGTCTGCACCTGGGCCCGGTACGCGTCGCGCACCGAGATCATCGACTGGTTGACGTCCAGCGCCTTGCCCGACTTGCCGGGTACGGCGACGGCCTTGCCCGGCTCGAACCTGATCGTGCCGTCGTTGGCCGAGCCGGAGACACCGGCCAGGTCCGTCAGAGCGACACCGAGCTTCTCCTCGTCGACCGGGATCACCGGGTCGACGGCGCGCTTGCCGCCGAAGAGGGAACCGATGACGGAGACCGGGTTGTAGTCGCTGCCCGCGGCGGAGCGCACGGTCTCCTGGCTGTCCAGGCCGAGCCCGGCCTTGTCCGGTGCGAGCTCGGCCTTCTTGCCGTCCACGGAGAGCTGGAGGGGGGCCTCGGCGCGCTTGCCGAGGGCGGCGTCCAGCTTCGCGACGCCCTCCTCCTTCGTGCCGCCGCCGATGTCGACGCCGAGGACGGTGGTGCCCTTCGGGACGTCGGAGTGGTTCATCAGCAGTCCGGCGCCGTACGCGACACCGAGCAGACCGACGACGCCGGCACAGAGGAGGACCAGCTTGGAGCGGCCCTTCTTCTTCGCGGGCGCGGGCGCCGGGGCGGGGCGTGCGGCGGGGGCGGGCGCCTGGGCGGCGGGACCGCCGGGTCCTGCCGGTCCGGTGCCCATCGCGTCGTCCGGGATACGGGGCGTCAGATCGGCACGCCCGCCACCGGGGCCGCCCGCGCTCGGGAACGCGGACGGCGAGCGGCGCTCCGGCGGAACGACGGGGATGCCGCTGGTGAGCGTGTCACCGGAGACGTTGCCGCCGGGCCCGGCGGAGGCCGGGGCCGCGAACTGGGGCGTCAGCACCGCCGTGTCGTCGGACATCCGCGGGGGCACGCCGGCGGGTGCGCCGGGACCCTGCGGGCCCGCGGGACCACCGGAGCCTCGCGGACCGCCGGGGCCCGGGCCGCCCGCTCCGTCGAGGTTCGGGGTGAGGGACGAGGTGCCGGTGACCGGGCCCGTGGTGGGTCCGGAGGGGCCCGGCGTACGCACCCCGAGGTTCGGCGTGGGGCGCGGGCCGGCTGCGGGGCCGCCGTGGCCGAACTCGTCGAGGGCACTGCGACGGGAGCGGGGTGCGTCCTGATCGCCCGTGCGCTGCGGGCCGTCCGAGAAATACGGCAGGTCGGCGCGGGGCGGGGTGGGCGCCTCGCCCGTGGGGCCGTCGGCGCCGACGACCGCGCTGCCGCTGCCGCCGACGACCGAGGTGTTCATGGGGGCCTTGCGCGGGGCGAACCAGTCGCTGCCGCTCTTCTCCCTGGCCGGCTTGTCGGCAGCCGGTTCCGCGGGCGCGGAAGAACCGGCTCTCGCCTCGGCGCCCGGGTCGGCGTCGGACGCACCCGACGCGCCGCCCGGCGCGGGCGAGCCGGGGCGCGGAATGCTGGCCGTGCGCTCGCCTTCGGCCGTGTCGGCGTCGCTCATGGGTGTACGCATGACAACCGGCGGGATGGGACGCGAGCCCGGAATGTTGATCCGGATGCGCGTCGTCAGCGTCGTCTCGGTCCTCGGCTCCTCGGACTGAGGCGGGTCCGCAGGCTCCGGTGCCCCCTCCGGGGCGTCCTGCGAAGGGTGCAGCGACGGATACTGGCGGGATCCGTACGGCGGCGTCCCCGAGGGGTACGCGGCTCCCCCGCGCCCCTGGGGCCCGGAGGACGAACTGTCAGTTTCACGACTCAAAGCAGGTTCTCCCGATTGGCTCCGCCGCCCGTACTTCCCCCATGCCGCAGGCCAGGGGACGGCTCGGCGCGCGAACCACCATACTGGCCGCCGCCGACAGACACCCCGCGACCGGGGGAAACGGCTGTGTGACCACCGGACGGACAAGGGGCATTACGGGATCGGACGTGGCACATTACTTGCCAGGTCGGCCGCTGCCGGCGCCCGGTTGAGGCGACCGCGACATCGTGGCACAGATCACAGTGATCGCCATCCCGCCCAGCATGAAAAGGGTGAGGCCCAGTTCATCGCCGAAGACATAGTCGCCCTCCGGTCGTCCGCCGAGCAGAAGAACGATCGAAATCAGCCAGCCCGCCGCAGGTGCCAGGGCGCCGAGCTGGGTGCCGAAGACGCAGCGCCCGCCGTAGAACAGCCCGGCGCAGGCGGCCAGCGCGAGCAGCAACCCGCCGGGGAACCAGGCGGCTTGGACGAGCGCCCCGGCGATCCCGACGAGCGCGCCGAGAACGGCGAGGCCCGCATGGGCGGCGATCCGCCCGGGGTTGAGGGGCGCGGCGAGACCGGTGGCCCGAACGTCCCGGGAGGGTGCGCCGGCGCGCGGTGTGTGCTGCTTGCCGCTCATTGTTCCGCCCCCGGTACACCGGCGAACAGGTCGTCTTCGCGCGCCCCTTGAGGGGCCCCGGAGGCGCCAAGTACCAACTCGTAGTACTCGGTGGTGAAGACGGGCTGGCCAAGGTCGTTGGAGAGGGCGAAGAAGGGGCCGTCCACGGCGATCTGCGTGACATGGGCCCGCATCGCCGCGCGTTTGGCCGCCGCATGGGCGGAGCCGTCGATCTGCGCGGTGATCCTCGTGTCGTCGACCACACCCGGTACGTCGTCGATGGCGGCGATCCCCAAGAAGGCGTCCGGGACCGTGTCCCGCAGGCGCGCGAAGCCTTCTTCGGCGACCGAACGCGGCACTCGGTTCCAGTAGATCTTGGCGACGGTGTGCACCGCGCCCGCTCCGGTGCGGTACGCGGGATCGGCGGCGAGCTCCGCCGCGCGCATCGCGACGCGGTGCGCCTGGATGTGGTCGGGGTGCCCGTAGCCGCCGTCGGGGTCGTAGGTGACGAGGACCTGCGGGCGCACCGAGCGGATCACGTCCACGAGGTACTGGGCTGCGTCGTCCACGTCCGCGGCCCAGAAGGCGCCGGGGCGGTGATTCTGCTCGGCGCCCATCATTCCGGAGTCGCGGAAGCGTCCTGGGCCGCCGAGGAGCCGGTGGTCGGTGACCCCGAGCTCCTTCATCGCCGCGGCGAGTTCGCCCTGGCGGTAGGGGCCCAGGGTGTCGTCCCGGTCTGCCGCGAGATGGGCGAGCGCGGGCGGGATGATCTCGCCCTCCTCACCGAGCGTGCAGGTCACCAGGGTGACCTGGGCACCCTCGGCCGCATACCTGGCCATGGTGGCGCCGTTGTTGATCGACTCGTCGTCGGGGTGCGCGTGCACCAGGAGCAGACGCCGGGCGGGATGGTCCGTCATGGGGACCAGCCTACGAGCCGGGCAGACCCTGGCCGACCGCGCCCGCGCACGAGCCGCCGACGAGCCGGGTCTCAGAACTTGAGGCTTCCGATCATCCCGGCCACATTCGTGGTCAGGTTCGAGATGCTGGGCGCAATGGACGAGCTGGCGAGATAGAAACCGAGCAGCGCGCAGACCACCGCATGTCCGCCCTTCAGTCCGGATTTCCGGATCAGCAGGAAGACGACGATCGCCAGCAGCACCACCGCCGAAATCGAGAGTGCCACGGCGGTTCACCTCCATCAGTACGGTCGGGACGGGCAGCACACATGGAGCCAGCAGGTTCATACCCACCAAGCGCTACGGATCATAACTATCCGTGGCACCGCATTGATCGGGGCACAGCAGCACGAGGGGCGCACGACCGGGCGGTCGGGGACTAGGTTCGAGCCCATGACTTCGCAGAAGATCTCATTTCCGCGTCAGCACGCCAGGACGATGCGATTCACCCTCGGCGCTCCCCGCGCGTTCACCGTTTCACCCGACGGGGAGCGGGTGATCTTCCTGCGGTCGGGCTCCGGCACGGACCGGACGGGCCGGCTGTGGGTGCTGGATCTGCCGGAGGGCGGTACGCCGAAGGAGCGCGTCGTCGCCGACCCCGGGACGCTGCTCGGCGGTTCGGCGGAGCGGCTGTCGGCCCAGGAGCGGGCCCGGCGCGAGCGCAGCCGTGAGGGTTCAGCGGGGATCGTCGGCTACGCGGTCGACGCGGCGGCCGAGTTGGCCGCTTTCGCGCTCTCCGGGAAGGTGTACGTCGCGGAGTTGCGGGCGGGTACGGCGCGTGCGCTGCCGGTGCCGGGCCCGGTGATCGACCCGAGGCCGTCACCGGACGGGCGCCGCATCGCGTATGTGTCGAAGGGCGCGCTGCGCGTCGTGGGCGCCGAGGGCGACGGGGACCGGGCGCTCGCGGAGCCGGAGGGCGCGAACATCTCCTACGGCCTCGCGGAGTTCATCGCGGCCGAGGAGATGCAGCGCTCGCGGGGCTTCTGGTGGTCACCGGAGTCGGACCGGCTGCTGGTCGCCAGGGTCGACGACAGCCCCGTACAGCGGTGGTGGATCGCGGATCCCGCACACCCGGACCGCAGGCCGGCCGAGGTCGCCTACCCGGCGGCGGGGACGCCCAACGCCGAGGTGCGGCTCTTCGTGGTGGGCCTGGACGGCACCCGTACCGAAGTGGTCTGGGACCGGGCTCGCCACCCGTATCTGGCACAGGTGCACTGGTCGTCGGCCGGGGCTCCGCTGCTGCTCGTGCAGGCCCGGGACCAGCAGAGCCAGCTCTACCTCGCGGTGGACACGGAGACGGGCACGACGCGGACGGTACATGTCGACGAGGACCCGGTCTGGCTGGAAATCTTCCCCGGTGTGCCCGCCTGGGCGCCGGACGGGCGGCTCGTGCGGATCGCGGACGAGGGCGGGGCGCGGGTGCTCGCGGTCGGCGACCGGCTGCTGACCGGGGCGCAGTTGCAGCTCCAGGCGGTCCTGGACATCGGTGAGTCGGATGTCCTGGTCTCGGCGTCGGCGGGCGAGGAGGCCGCGGAGCCGGAGATCGGCGAGAGCCATGTGTACCGGGTCAATGAGCTGGGTGTCGAGCGGGTCTCCGAAGGGGCGGGGGTACATTCGGCCGTCCGCGCGGGCGATGTGACGGTGCTGGTCTCCCACTCGCTGGAGCGGCCGGGGGCCCGTGCCGACGTGCTCCGGGACGGCAAGCGGATCGCCACCGTCGCAAGCCATGCGGAAGAGCCGGTTCTGTCGGCGCGGGTGCACCTCACCGAGGGGGGCGCACGGCGGATTCCGTGCGCCGTGCTGCTCCCCGAGGGGTACAAAGAGTCGGACGGCCCGCTTCCGGTACTCATGGATCCGTACGGCGGCCCGCACGGCCGACGGGTGCTCGCCGCCCACAATCCTCATCTGACGTCGCAGTGGTTCGCCGATCAGGGCTTCGCGGTGGTCGTCGCGGACGGCCGGGGCGCACCGGGGCGTTCACCGGGCTGGGAGAAGGCTGTCAAGAACAACCTCGTCCTCACCGTGGACGACCAGATCGAGGCGCTGCACGCGCTCGCCGGGCGGTTCCCACTGGACCTCGGCAAGGTGGCGATCCGGGGCTGGTCGTTCGGCGGCTACCTGGCGGCCCTGGCCGTGCTGCGGCGGCCGGATGTCTTCCACGCGGCGGTGGTGGGCGCGCCGGTGACCGACCAGCGGCTGTACGACACCCACTACACCGAGCGCTATCTCGGCGACCCGGCGAAGCAGCCGGAGGTGTACGCGCACAACTCGGTGCTGACGGACGAGGGGCTCTCCGAGGCCGCGGACCAGGTCCGGCCGATGATGATCATCCATGGTCTGGCGGACGACAATGTGGTGGTCGCGCACTCGCTCAGGCTGTCGTCGGCGCTGCTCTCGGCGGGGCGCCCGCACGAGGTGCTGCCGCTCAGCGGGGTGACGCACATGACGCCGCAGGAGCAGGTGGCGGAAAATCTGCTGCTGCTCCAGGTGGACTTCCTGAAGCGGTCGTTGGGGCTGCGGGGGTGACCTGACCGGCGGCGCCCGGTGATCGCTTCCGGCCGCGCCCGTCACCAGCCGGGCGGTGGCTGGGACGGGGGCGGTGGGCCGAAGACTCCGGGCGGCGGATAGCCGTACCCCTGCCCATAGCCCTGGTGGGGCCGGTCGGGGGCGTCGGCGGAGCCCCGCCGGGCCAGCACGATGAGCACCACCACGGCGACGATCACCTCGAAGAACCAGGTCACCACCGTGAGCTGGTCCTCGGTCGGCAGATCGCCGAAGTGGTCGAGCATCTTGTAGTGCACGGCGCGGGACACTCCCGTCACCCCGTCGGTCAGCAGCAGCCCGACGGCGATCAGGCCGAACGGCCGTGCGTGCACGGCACGGAAGAGCGCGCTCACCGCCGTGAACAGACACAGCAGCGCGATGACCACGTCGCCCCAGCCGGGCGGCGGGTCGATCAGCCCCTGAAGGAGCCGGTCCCCGCCCACGTACCACTGCGGGAAGATGTCGGGGAACCGCACCACCTGACGGATCTCCCAGGCGATCACTACCGCCCCCGAGGTACCCAGCAGCAGAAAGGCGGTCACGCCCGCGCCCTGGCCCGGCCGGGTCGGTGTGCGTTCGGAGAAGTCACGCGGCGGTCTGCGGCCGGCCCCCGCGGTGATGATGAGCGCGATGCCCGCCGCGAGGGCCGCGAAGGCACAGATCAGAGCGCGGGTACGGAGGTCGTCGGCGAAGCGGGCGCTCATCGCGGACCCACCGATGTTCCAGAGTCCGGGCAGCCGCATGGCGAGCGTCACCACTCCGGTGGCGACCAGGGCGGTGGCGGCCACCGAGGACCGCAGGGCCGCGAAGGCGGCGACGAGATACACCACGAGCAGCGCCACGTCGTTGGCCGAGGTGGTGAGCACCGCGGAGAGCCGCACGTCGTAGTAACCGGCCCAGTACCGCACCAGATCCGTGGGCTCCTCGACCGCCCTGAAGTCCCGTACGAGCCAGCCGGCGACGATCACCGCGAGCAGGGCGCAGAGAACGGCGCCGGTGATCCTGGCCCCCCGTGTGAGTATCACGCGAGCGATACTCCACCGTCGCCGCCCGCCGGACAAGGGAGTTGTCCAGGCGGTGCGCGAACGGGCAACCGGCCGGGGAGACTTGACGGCCCCCGGCCGGTTCACGGCACCCGCACGGCCGTACGCCGACCATGGTGGCGCGTTCGTATATCGGACGTGAGACAGCCGAGTTGCCCGCGCGTTAACGTGTCTGCGGTCAGCCGGCCCCGCTGCTCCCGGAAGGCCGCGGCCCGTCCTCCTGGCCCACGGCGTCAGACGGGCCCAGGGCGCCCTTCTGGCTGGACTCGTCCGCCTTCTCCTGCAAAACCGCCTCCCCCGCCACCGTCTCCAGCAGCCCCTCCGGCGGCACCACCTGCTTCTCCTCCGCGAAGTGGCAGGCCGAATCGTGCCCGGCCGGTGTGTCCGTCAGCCGGAAGACCGCCGGAACCGCCAGCAGCGGCACTTCCCGTTCGCACCGCTCCTGCGCCTTCCAGCAGCGGGTGCGGAACGGGCAGCCGGAGGGCGGGTTGGCGGGCGAGGGGACATCGCCGTGCAGGATGATCCGTTCCCGGTGCTCGCGGGCCATCGGGTCCGGCACCGGGACGGCGGACAGCAGCGCCTGGGTGTACGGATGCGTGGGGTGGTCGTAGATCTGCTCGTCGGTGCCGATCTCGACGATCCGGCCCAGATACATCACGCCCACCCGGTCGGAGATGTGCCGGACGATCGACAGGTCGTGCGCGATGAAGACGTAACTCAGCCCGAACTCCGCCTGGAGCCGGTCCAGCAGGTTGACGACCTGCGCCTGTACGGAGACGTCGAGGGCGGAGACGGGTTCGTCGGCGACGATGATCTCGGGGTTCAGGGCCAGCCCGCGGGCGATGCCGATGCGCTGGCGCTGGCCGCCGGAGAACTGGTGCGGATAGCGGTTGATGTACTCCGGGTTGAGCCCGACGACGTCCAGCAGATCCTGGACCTTTCTGCGCCGGTCGCCCTTCGGGGCCACCTCGGAGTGGATCTCGTACGGCTCCCCGATGATGTCGCCGACGGTCATCCGGGGGTTGAGCGAGGTGTACGGGTCCTGGAACACCATCTGGATGTTGCGGCGCACGGCCTTCAGGGCGCGCCCCGACAGTTGGGTGATGTCTTCGCCCTTGTACCTGATCGCACCGGCCGTCGGCTGTTCCAGATGCACCAGCATCCTGGCCACGGTCGACTTGCCGCAGCCCGACTCCCCCACGATGCCGAGCGTCTCGCCCGCCGCCAGGTCGAAGGAGACCCCGTCGACGGCCTTGACGGCGCCGATCCGCTTCTTGATCAGGATGCCCTGGGTCAGCGGGTAGTGCTTGACCAGACCGCGGACCTCCAGAATGGGTTCGCCGCCCACGCGGGTGCTCCCCGGTTCAGCGTGCATCGAGCGTCTCCTTCCAGAAGTAGCAGGCGCTCTCACGGTGCTGGGCCACCTCGAAGAGAGGCGGTACCTCACCTCGGCAGATCTCCTGGGCCATCGGGCAGCGCGGGTTGAAGGCGCAGCCGGGCGGGATGTGCAGCAGGTTGGGCGGCAGGCCCTTGATCGCGTACAGCTCCTGGCCCTTCTGGTCCAGGCGCGGGATCGACTGGAGGAGGCCCTTGGTGTACGGGTGGGCGGGGGCCTTGTAGATCTCGTGGACGGGGGCCGACTCGACGATCCGGCCCGCGTACATCACGGCGATGTAGTCGGCGACGTCCGCGACCACGCCCAGGTCGTGGGTGATCAGGATGAGTCCCATGTTGAGCTCGCGCTGGAGCTCGGCGAGCAGGTCCATCACCTGGGCCTGGACGGTCACATCGAGGGCGGTGGTGGGTTCGTCCGCGATGATCAGCGAAGGTTCCAGCGCCATCGCCATGGCGATCATGATGCGCTGGCGCATGCCGCCGGAGAACTGGTGCGGGTAGTTCCCGACGCGTTCCTTGGCGGCCGGGATGCGGACCCGGTCCATCAGCTCGACGGCCTTGAGCCTGGCGTCCCGGTGGGACATCCCGCGGTGGACGACGAACATCTCGCCGAGCTGCTCCCCCACGCTGAGCACGGGGTTGAGGGAGGAGAGCGCGTCCTGGAAGATCATGGCCATCTCCTGGCCGCGGATCTTCCGGCGCTCCTCCTTCTTCATCTTCAGCAGATCACGGTCCTTGAAGACGATCTCGCCGCCGCTGATCCTTCCCGGGGGCATGTCGAGAATGCCCATGATCGCCTGTGCGGTGACCGACTTGCCGGAGCCGGACTCGCCGAGGACGGCAAGCGTCTCGCCCTCGGCCACCGAGTAGTTGACCCCGTTGACGGCTTTGGCCACCCCGTCGCGGGTGTGGAACTCCACGTGCAGATCGCGCACCTCGAGCAACATGGCAACGGGCTCCTCAGCGCAGCTTGGGGTCGAGGGCGTCGCGCACCGCGTCGCCGAGCATGATGAACGCGAGCACCGTGATCGCCAGCGCTCCGGCGGGCCAGAGCAGCATGTGCGGGGCGTTGCGGATGTAGTTGGCCGCGGCGGAGATGTCGATGCCCCAGGAGACGGCAGGCGGTTTCAGGCCGACGCCGAGGAACGAGAGAGTCGCCTCCAGAGCGATGTACGTACCCAGGGCGATGGTCGCGACGACGATCACGGGGGCGACCGCGTTGGGCGCGATGTGGCGCAGCATCATCCGGGAGTTGGAGGCGCCGAGCGCGCGGGCCGCCTGGACGTAGTCGTTCTGCTTGGCGGTGATGACCGAGCCGCGTGCGATACGGGCGATCTGCGGCCAGCCCAGCAGCACGATGAAGCCGATCACCGGCCAGACGGTGGAGCTCGGCACCACGGAGAGGAAGACCAGGCCGCCGAGGACCACCGGGATGCCGAAGAAGATGTCGGTGATACGGGAGAGGAACGAATCCGACAGGCCGCCGTAGAAACCGGCAAGGCCGCCGAGGAGGCTGCCGAGCAGGGTGACGCCCAGGGTGGAGCAGACGCCCACGGTCACCGAGTTCCTGGCCCCGTAGACGGTCCGGGTGTAGACGTCGCAGCCCTGTCCGTCGAAGCCGAAGGGGTGGCCGGGCTGTGAGCTCTCCTGGGCCTTGCCCAGGTTGCAGTTGAGGGGGTCCTGGTCCGCGATCAGTGACGGCCAGATCGAGATGATCACCAGGAAGAGGATGATCAGGGCGGAGATGATGAAGACCGGGTTGCGGCGCAGGTCCCGCCAGGCGTCGGACCACAGACTGCGCGGCTTCTCGGCGGGGCCGGTGCCTTCGGGGCCGCCCGGTGTCTTTTCGAGGGTCGCACCCTCCTCCAGGGCGAGGTCCATCACGCCTCCCGCTCCGGCCGACGAGATCGCCTCGTCCGGTGTCTGCTCAGGCATAGCGGATCCTCGGGTCGAGTACGGCGTACAGCAGGTCGACGATCAGGTTCGCCGCCAGGAAGACGAGGACCAGAATGGTGACGAACCCGACGACGGTCTGGGAGTTCTGGCGCAGGATGCCCTGGTAGAGCTGATAGCCGACGCCGTGGATGTTGAAGATCCGCTCCGTGACGATCGCCCCGCCCATCAGGGCGCCCACGTCCGTGCCGATGAAGGTGACGACGGGGATCAGGGAGTTGCGCAACAGATGCCGGATGATCACGCGGCGCCTGGGCAGGCCCTTGGCGACGGCGGTACGGACATAGTCGGCGCGGGCGTTCTCGGCGATCGAGGTCCTGGTGAGCCGGGTGACGTACGCCAGGGAGACGGAGGCGACGACGAGCCCCGGGATGATGAGTTCGTTGAGCGGCGCCTCCGAGGAGACGGACGGATGGATGATCCCCCACTTCACACCGAGGAGGAGCTGGAGCAGCAGACCGGTGACGAAGGTCGGGATGGAGATGACGACCAGGGTCAGGATCAGCACGGTGGTGTCGATGGGGCGGCCGCGGCGCAGGCCGGTGACGACGCCGAGGCTGATGCCGATGACGATCTCGAACAAGAGCGCGACGATGGTGAGCCGGATGGTGATGGGGAAGGCGGTCGCCATCAGTTCGGTGACCTTCTGCCCGTTGAACGCGGTGCCGAAGTCGCCGGTGAAGACGTTGCCCATGTAGGTCAGGTATTGCTGCCAGACGGGCTTGTCGAGGCCGAATTCCGAGCGGAGTTGGGCTGCGGTAGCCGGATCGCACTGGCGTTCGCCACAGAGGCCCGCGATGGGGTCACCCATCACGTTCACCATGAGGAAGATCAACAGCGTGGTGCCGAAGAAGACCGGGATCATCTGCAGCAGCCGCCGGATCACATAACGTCCCATGAAGGGCTCCGGGGGTCGCGGGGGTCAGAGGCGCGGGGCTGGGGAGTGACGCGTCGACGGGATGCGGAAGCCGGGTGACCGGTGCCAGGAAGCGCACCGGCCACCCGGCCTCAACGGGTCACTTGACCTTGATCTGCTCGTACACCGGGACGCTGAACTGGTTCAGCGACACATTGGTGATCCGGTCCGAGTGACCGGCGCTGCCGTTCTGGTACCAGAGCGGGATCACGGGCATCTGCGCGACCAGGACCCTCTCCGCGTCCTGGAAGGTCGAGACGGCCTTGGCCTTGTCGGACTCGGCGTTGGCCTTGTCGACAAGGCCGTCGAACTGCTTGTTGCTCCACTTGCCGTCGTTGGACGAGGCGTCGGTGTAGTACACCGGCTGCAGGAAGTTCTGGATGAGCGGGTAGTCCATCTGCCAGCCGGCCCGCCAGGCGCCGGTCGGCTTCTGCTGGGAGACCTGGCTGCGGAAGTCGGCGAAGGTGCCGACCGGGGCGCCGACACAGGCCTTGTTGTTGCCCATCACCTTGTTGATGCTGTTGCAGACGGCGTCGACCCACTCCTTGTGGGAGCCGGTGTCCGCGTTGTACGAGATCTTGAGCTGGCCGCCGGGGATGCCGCCGCCGTCCTGGATCAGCTTCTTGGCGTTCGCCGCGTTGTATGCGCAGGGCGCGCCGCACAGCCCCTTCTTGAATCCGCCGTCCACGCCGAGGACCGGGGAGGTCCAGTCGGAGGCGGGGGTGCGGGTCTTCTGGAAGATCTGGCTGGTGATCTGATCGCGGTTGATCGCCATCGACAGGCCCTGGCGGACCTTGATGCCGCCGGCGGTGTCCCACTTCTTGCCGTAGAAGGGGAAGGCGAGCGTCTGGATGATGCCGGCCGGGGTGTTGATGTACCGGTCACCGAGGTCCGCCTTGACGTTCTTCAGCTGCGAGGCGGGCACATCGTCGACGAGGTCGAGGTTGCCGGCCGTCAGGTCGGTGTAGGCGGTGTTGTTGTCCGTGTAGACCTTGAGGTCGATGCCGCCGTTCTGCGCCTTGTCGTCCCCGGGGTACTTGTCCCACTTGCGCAGGTTCATCGACGAGCCCTTGGTGTACTTGTCGACGGTGTACGGGCCGTTGCCGATCGGCTTGGACACCCAGGCGGCGTGGTCGGTGAAGAAGGCACTGGGCAGCGGGGCGAAGGCCGGGTAGCCGAGGGTGTCGGGCCAGAGGGAGAACTTCTGCATCAGCTTGACCGTGAAGGTCTTGTCGTTGACGAGCTTGAGGCCGGAGAGCGTATTCGCCCTGGAGCTGCCCGACTCGGGGTGGACCTTGCTGTATCCGTCGATATAACCGAAGAAATAGGCGTTCTTCTGATTGTTCTTCAGCAGGGCCCCGTAGTTCCAGGCGTCCACGAACGACTTCGCGGTGACCTTCTCGCCGTTGCTGAAGGTCCAGCCGTCCTTCACGGTGATCGTGAAGTTCTGGTTGTCCTTGGTTTCGATCTTCTCGGCGAGCATGTTGGTGGCCGCGCCGGTCTTCGGGTCGTACCTCTTGAGTCCCCGGAAGATCATGTCGAGGACCTTGCCGCCCTGCACCTCATTGGTGTTCGCGGGCTCCAGCGGGTTCTGCGGGTCACCCCAGGAGGAGCTCACGATTCCGTCGGCACCACCGCCACCACCGCTGCTGCCCCCTCCGCCACATGCCGTCGCCGCCAGGGCGACGGCCACCGCACATGCCGCCCACTTGGCCGGTGTGGCTCCGCGCATGGAGTGCCTCCTCTGAGTCTTCGTCACATGTAGAGCCAAATATCACCCCATAACGACATCAATGCACCCTATCTACGGCCGTACGTGCGCATGTGTCACCGAGCCGTTCGAATGCCCCGCATAACGAAAAGGACACACCCATGACCGGACACCCCACCCGAGTCACCCCGATTGCCCCGCTCCACAAAACCGGCGTCCACCTGTAGGACGCCTGCCACTTGTCAAGCTCAGGTCAAGAACCTAAAGAACGCGTGTGAAGTTGCACAGCCGATTGACCGTTGTCAACGTGATTGGATTGGGTCCGTTCCAACCCCTTAGCTCCTCCTGCCCGGAGGATGCCGCTTTCCGTACGGGGACAGGAGCTCGATGACCACGCCCTCCCCGGCCCCCATCGCTCCGGTGGACACCACAGCCACCGAAGCCGTTGAGGAGTCCCGGCAGCCCGCAGGCCCCGACAAGGGCGCCGACGCACGGAGTCCAGGCCAGCTGGCCTGGCGGCGCTTCAAGCGCGACAGGACGGGCGTGCTCTCCGCCTGCATCGTCGTGTTCTTCTTCCTGATAGCGATATGCGCGCCGCTGATAGCGAAGCTGTACGGAAAGGACCCGTACACGACGTACGGCCAGGACAATCCGGGACTGCTCAACGGCTTCGGATATCCGGCCCTGCCCAACGGCGGTATCAGCGGCGATTTCTGGTTCGGCATCGAGCCTCAACTGGGCCGGGACGTCTTCACCTTCCTGCTGTACGGAATCCGCACCTCGCTGCTGATCTCGGCAGCGGCCACCATTCTCGTCACGGTCATCGGTGTAGTTGTCGGTGTCACCGCCGGATATCTGGGCGGCAAGACGGACTACTTCATCGGACGGGTCATCGACATTCTGCTGTCGTTCCCGTCGACGCTCTTCTTCATCGCCTTCATGCCGGTCGTCTACGGGCTGTTCGTGGCACCGGACGACGCAATCCCGACGTCGCTGCGGGCCATCTGTCTGATCCTGGCCCTCACCGCCTTCGGCTGGGCCTCGATGGCCCGCCTGCTCCGCGGCCAGGTACTGGCCCTGCGTGAACGGGAGTTCGTCGAGGCCGCGAAGGTGACCGGTGCCTCTCCGGCCCGGATCATCTTCAAGGAACTGCTGCCGAACCTCTGGACGCCGATCCTGATCCAGGCCACCCTCGCCCTGCCGGCCTTCGTGACGGCCGAGGCGGGCCTGGCCTTCCTCGGCGTCGGCATCATCGACCCGACCCCCGACTGGGGCGTGATGATCCAGCGCGGAGCGTCCTTCTACACGGACGACATCACCTTCATGCTCTTCCCGGGCATCTCGATGATCGTCTTCGTGCTCGCCTTCAACCTGCTCGGCGACTCGGTACGCGACGCGCTCGACCCCAAGTCGAAGCGCTGAGCCTCTGCTCCATCCAGCCCGGCCGCTGTGGTCCGGCCTGTCGTACCTGCTTCGTCCACCGACCCCAAGGACCGATACGCATGTCTTTCTCCCGCAGAAACTTCCTGATCGCCACTGGTGTGGCGGCCACGAGCTCCACTGTCCTGAGCGCATGCAGCAGCAGTAACGCGGGCGGCACCAAGGGGGGCGACAAGGGCGCCCCGAAGGTCAGCGGCAACAAGGAAGCCGCGATCCTGGTCGGCACCAAGGCGGACTCCACCGGTCCCGCCCCCGAGGTCCCGGGCGCCGTCAAGGGCGGCACGCTCTACACGATGGAGCAAATGGACTGCGACCACCTGGACCCGGCGCAGATCTGGTCGAGCTTCGAGAGCCTCATCACCCCGCTGTTCATGCGCGGCCTGGTCGGTTACAAGGTGGACAACAAGGGCACCACCACGCTCGTGGGCGACCTCGCGACCGACGCCGGTACCACGAAGGACGGCGGCAAGACCTGGTCGTTCACCCTGAAGGACGGAGTGAAGTGGCAGGACGGCTCCGACATCACGATGGAGGACGTCCGCCACACCTTCGAGCGGCTCTTCGCCAAGTTCGTGACGTTCGGTCCGCGCTACCCGCAGGACTGGCTGGTCGGCGGCGACAAGTACAAGGGCCCTTACGAGGGCAAGCACCTGGACTCCATCGAGATCGACGGCAAGACCGTCACCTTCCATCTCAAGGAGGCCCGCGGCGACTTCAACTTCACGCTGGGCATGCGCTCCTTCTCTTTGGTGCCGAAGAAGCACGACACCAAGGAGGACTACGACAAGAAGCCGTTCTCCTCTGGCCCGTACCAGATCGACGCCCGCCAGATCGGCAAGTCGATGTCGCTGTCACGCAACCCGCACTGGGACCCCCAGACGGACCCGATCCGCAACGCCTACCCGGACAAGTTCCAGCTGCAGTTCGGTTTCCAGTGGCTGGCGTCCACGGACCGCTACATCGCCGACCAGGGCAACGACCAGCACACGCTGTCGATATTCAACGAGATCGCGGCCGAGCGCATCCAGAAGGTCCTCGGTGACCCCGCACTGAAGAAGCGCGTCCTGACGCACCTCGACGCGGCGACGTACTACTACGCGATCAACACCACGCGCATCAAGGACGTCAAGGTTCGCCAGGCACTCAACTACGCCTGGCCCGCGCAGCAGACCCAGCTGATCCGCGGCGGTGCCTCCTCCTCCGAGATCGCGACCACCGTCATCAACCCGCTCACCCCCGGTCACGCGGACTTCGACCTGTACGGCAAGAAGGCGAAGCCGGCCGGTGACCCGGTGAAGGCCAAGGCGCTGCTGAAGGAGGCCGGCAAGGAGGGCCAGAAGATCGTCATCGCCTTCCAGCAGTCCGACAACGCGGTCAAGCAGGCCGTCACCATCAAGAGCGCGCTCACCAAGGCTGGCTTCGACGTGGTGACGCAGCAGGTCGACAAGACCTCCTTCTACAGTCAGATCGCCCAGCTCGACAACCACTTCGACATGTTCGCGGCCGGCTGGTCCGCCGACTGGCCGGGCGGCTACACCGCCCTCCAGCCGACGTTCGACGGCCGTGTGATCGCGGACGGCGCCTCCAACTGGCCGCAGCTGAACGACGCGGGCGTGAACAAGGCCATCGACGCCGCGGCCAAAATCACCGACCCGGAGGAGGCCAACAAGGCCTGGGGCGCGATCGACCGGCAGATCATGGAGCTGGCCGCCTGTGTGCCGGATTACTGGCCGATCCGTAACTGGCTGCACGGCTCCAAGGTCGGCGGTGTGACCTTCGACGGGGGCAACAGCGGCATCGCGATCACCAAGCTCTACGCCAAGCCGTGACACGGCGGGGGAAGGGCGGCCGGACCGGCAGCCCTTCCCCCGGCCCCGGTCACCCCCGTTCACCATCCTTCGGCGACGGCACCACACCCGGAAAGTCACGATCCCATGCTTCGATTTCTTCTCCGCCGCGTGACCGGCGCTATCGTCATCCTGTTGGTCATCAGCGCCATCACCTTCTACCTCTTCTACGCGATTCCCCGCGACCCCGCACGGATGGCCTGCGGAAAGGTCTGCACCCCCGAGCTCCTCGGGCAGATCAAGCAGAACCTGGGGATCGCCGACCCGATGCCCGTCCAGTACTGGCACTGGCTGAGCGGCATCTTCGTGGGCCGCGACTACGGGAACTACGGTCACTGCCCGGCGCCGTGCCTCGGCTACTCGTTCACCAACCGTCAGCCGGTCTTCGGCACGATCATGGACCGTCTGCCGCTGACCCTCTCGCTCTCGGTGGGCGCGGCCTTCTTCTTCGTGATCTTCGGTGTCGGCGCGGGCATGCTCGCCGCGGTCAAGCAGGGCAAGGCGCTCGACAAGGTCGCCAGCTCCCTCTCCCTGCTGGGCTCCTCGCTCCAGATCTACTTCGTCGGCTACATCGCGATGTTCCTGCTGGTGCAGCAGATGGGCCTGCTCGACCAGCCCTCGTACACGCCGTTCACCGAGAACCCGGTCAAGTGGGCCGGCGGGCTGCTGCTGCCCTGGCTGGTGCTGTCGATCATCTTCACCGCCAACTACACCCGTATGACCCGCTCCCAACTCGTCGAGCAGCTCAGCGAGGACTACGTCCGCACCGCACGCGCCAAGGGCCTGTCCCGCCGCTCGGTCTTCTTCCGCTTCGCCTGGCGCGGGGCGATGGGCCCGATCGTCACGATCTTCGGCATCGACCTGGGCACGCTGATCGGCGGCGCCATCATCACCGAGGTGACCTTCAGCCTCCAGGGTCTGGGACAGCTGTCCGTGCGCTCGGTCGACACCAGCGACCTGCCCATGCTGCTCGGCGTCACCATCGTCGCCGCGGGCGCGATCGTCTTCGCCAACATCGTCGTGGACGCCGTCTACGGCCTCATCGACCCGCGGATCCGGCTCGCCTGACCCCGCTCCCCGTTCCGGCCCACCCCCTTCTCCCGCAACATCCTCCTGGAGCGTCCCCGTGACGAGCACCGATCAGCAGCCCCTCCTCTCCGTCAGGGATCTACACGTTCACTTCTCGACCGAGGACGGCGTCGTCAAGGCCGTCGACGGCCTCTCCTTCGACGTGGAGAAGGGCAAGACCCTCGGCATCGTCGGCGAGTCCGGCTCCGGCAAGTCCGTCACCAACCTGACGATCCTCGGCCTGCATGACGCCGACCACACCGAGATCGACGGCGAGATCCTGCTCGACGGCCAGGATCTGCTCGCCGCATCGGAGCGGGAACTGGAGCGGCTGCGCGGCAACAAGATGGCCATGATCTTCCAGGACGCGCTGGCCTCGCTGTCGCCGTACCACACCGTCGGCCGGCAGATCGGTGAGGCGTACCGCAAGCACACCGGGGCCTCCAAGCGGGAGGCACGCGCGCGGGCCGTGGAGATGCTCACCAAGGTGGGCATCCCGCAGCCCGATCTGCGGGTGGACGACTATCCGCACCAGTTCTCCGGCGGTATGCGCCAGCGCGCGATGATCGCCATGTCGCTGGTCTGCGACCCCGAGCTCTTGATCGCCGACGAGCCGACCACCGCGCTGGACGTCACCGTGCAGGCCCAGATCATGGACCTGCTCAAGGACCTCCAGCAGGAGACCGGCACCGCGATCATCTTCATCACCCACGACCTCGGTGTCATCGCCGACATCGCGGACGACGTGCTGGTGATGTACGGCGGCCGGTGCGTGGAGCGCGGCACCAAGAAGGAGGTGCTGCGGGCGCCCCAGCACCCGTACACCTGGGGTCTGCTGGGATCCATGCCGAGCCTCGACGGCCCGGTCGACGTACCGCTGTCGCCGATCCCCGGTTCCCCGCCGAGCCTGCTCAACCCGCCGACCGGCTGCCGCTTCCATCCGCGGTGCTCGTTCACCGAGCAGGTCGGCGGCAAGCGCTGTGCGACCGATCAGCCGCCGCTGGAGCTGGTGGACAACCGTGGGGGCGCCTGCCACCTCACGCCGGAGCAGCGCACCGAATTCTTCGCCGACTTCACCGGCACCCGGCCCAACTGACGTACAAGAGACGGGACTTCCCCACTATGAGCAGCACAGATCCCCTCCTGGACGTCTCCGGACTCACCAAGCACTTCCCGATCAAGGGCGGCTTCCCGATCCGGCGGACGGTCGGCGCGGTCCAGGCCGTCGACGGGCTGGACTTCACCGTCGGCGAGGGCGAGAGCCTGGGCCTGGTCGGCGAGTCCGGCTGCGGCAAGTCGACGACGGGCCGGCTGATCACCCGGCTCCTGGAGCCGACGGCCGGCCGGATCAGCTACCGCGGGCAGGACATCACCCACGCCTCGCGCAAGCAGCTGGCCCCGGTCCGCTCCGAGATCCAGATGATCTTCCAGGACCCGTACGCCTCGCTGAACCCGCGGCAGACCGTCGGCAAGATCGTCGCCGGACCGATGGAGATCAGCAACATCAACCCGGCGGGCGGCCGCGAGGCGCGCGTACGGGAGCTGCTGGAGATCGTCGGTCTCAACCCGGAGCACTACAACCGCTTCCCGCACGAGTTCTCCGGCGGTCAGCGCCAGCGCATCGGGGTGGCCCGCGCGCTGGCCCTGGAGCCGAAGCTGATCGTGGCCGACGAGCCGGTCTCGGCGCTGGACGTGTCGATCCAGGCCCAGGTGGTGAACCTGCTGCAGAAACTGCAGAAGGAACTCGGCATCGCGTTCCTGTTCATCGCGCACGACCTCGCCGTCGTACGCCACTTCTCGCAGCGTGTCTCCGTCATGTACCTCGGCCGGATCGTGGAGATTGCCGATCGGGACGACCTGTACGGCAACCCGCGGCACCCGTACACCAGGGCGCTGCTCTCGGCCGTGCCCGAGGCGACGGCCGACGATGTGCCGGCCCGGGAGCGCATCCTGCTCACCGGCGATGTCCCCTCTCCGGTCAACCCGCCGTCGGGCTGCCGCTTCCGCACGCGTTGCTGGAAGGCGACGGACAAGTGCGCGAGCGAGGCTCCGCCGCTGGTACGGGTCGAGGGCAGCCGGGACGGCCATCTGACGGCCTGCCACTACCCCGAGGGCCTTCCAGACCGCGCCGTCCGTCCCGCAGGCCCGTAGCGCCGTTCAAGGGCCGAAGCTCGAGAAGACCACCAAAGCCCCCAAGACCGAGGCCTGACACCCTTGGCCCCGGTCCCGGGTGCGCCCTCGCCGACACGGACCTGATCGGTCCGCGAGCCGCGGGGCTCCCCAGACCCAAGGAACCGAGCACGTCGGCCCATTGACCCGAGCCACCCGCGAGCCCGGTTCCCGGGTATACGGGAAAGGCGCCAGGAACCGATCGGTTCCGGGCGCTTCCGTATGTCCGCGCGCCGAACGGCCGCATGCTGCCGCCCGGCGCTCCCGGGACGAAGTAACGATCACGTTCGCGCCCCGCCACCAAAGCTCAATAGTCGCTCAAGTCCCGTATTTCACTGGGCACTTGAGCGCCAGGATGTGACACGTACCCCACAGGAGCACCTCGGATCCGGAGGATCTACGTGAAACGTGTCATGAGCACCGTCCTCTCTACCGCACTGCTGAGCGCCGGAGTCGTAGCGGTGTCCGCCGCACCCGCCTCGGCCGGCACGAAGTGCAACGACTCGCCGATCTACTCGATCGGCGACAAGAAGACCGTCTGGCGCGCGACCAACGTGCACAGCGACTGGGCGCAGCCGGGCGTGACCATCAGCTACGCCAAGAACAAGACCGGCACCTGGACGGCCACCGGCACCGCGACCGTCGGCGCCGAAGCGGGCGTCATCTTCGCCAAGGCGTCGGCCTCGTTCAGCGTCTCGGTCGGCTATACCTGGTCGCAGTCGGACACCTGGACATACGCGGCCACGGTCGCGAAGAAGAAGGGCAAGAGCCGGGGCCGGCTGATGATGTACCACGAGGCCAAGGGCTTCAGCGTCACCAAGTACCACCTGGAGCCGAAGTCCGGCGGCGGCTGCAAAAAAGTGAAGAGCTGGAAGAAGTCCAACAACGTCGCCCCGGTGAAGAAGAGCAGCAACCTGTGGGGCATCCAGTACAAGTAGCCTACTACCAAGTATCATTGACGTGCCGTCACATCCGCGGGCGGTGGCAGTCCGTCGACCACGGCGGAAGGCCCGGAACCTGAGGTTCCGGGCCTTCCGTGTCACACGCGCCGTACTACGAGGCCGCGCCGACGATGTCCTTCTCCTCGGCGAAGTGGCACGCCGATTCGTGCGCAACCGGGGAGTCCACGGACTTGAAGCGCTCCGGGATCGCCAGCAGCGGGATCTCCGTGGCGCACTTGTCCTGGGCCTTCCAGCACCGCGTACGGAAGCGGCAGCCCGACGGCGGGTTCGCCGGCGACGGGACGTCACCGGTGAGGATGATCCGCTCGCCGCGCTCGCGGGCCTCCGGGTCCGGGACCGGGACCGCCGACAGCAGCGCCTGGGTGTAGGGGTGCGTCGGGTGCTCGTAGATCTCCGTGTCCGTACCGATCTCGGCGATCTTGCCGAGGTACATCACGCCGACCCGGTCGGAGATGTGCCGGACGATGGACAGGTCGTGCGCGATGAAGACGTAGGAGAGGTTGAACTCGTCCTGGAGCTTCTCCATCAGGTTGATGACCTGCGCCTGCACCGACACGTCGAGCGCGGAGACCGGCTCGTCGCAGATGATGATCTCCGGGTTGAGCGCGAGGCCGCGGGCGATGCCGATGCGCTGGCGCTGGCCGCCGGAGAACTGGTGCGGATAGCGGTTGATGTACTCCGGGTTGAGCCCGACGACGTCCAGCAGATCCTGGACCTTTCTGCGCCGGTCCCCCTTCGGGGCCACCTCCGGATGGATGTCGAAGGGCTCGCCGATGATGTCGCCGACCGTCATACGCGGGTTCAGCGAGGTGTACGGGTCCTGGAACACCATCTGGATGTTGCGGCGCACCGCCTTCAGCGCGCGCCCGGACAGCCGGGTGATGTCCTGGCCCTTGTAGAAGACCTCGCCGGACGTGGCCGTCTCCAGCGTCATCAGCAGCCGCGCGACCGTGGACTTGCCACAGCCCGACTCGCCGACGATGCCGAGCGTCTCGCCCTGGTAGAGGTCGAAGGAGACCCCGTCCACGGCCTTGACCGCGCCGACCTGGCGCTTGAAGAGGATGCCCTGGCTCAGCGGGAAGTGCTTGACCAGATTGCGCACCTGGAGGATCGGCTCACCGCGTTCCACCGGGGCCTCGATCGCCGCGACCGCCGCCGTCTCGTCGGCGGCGTCGACCGCCACGACGTCGGTGACGTTCGGGGTGCTGTCCAACGATCCGTCCGTCTTGTCGAGCTCAGCCATGGATCGTCTCCTTCCAGAAGTGGCAGGCGCTGCCGCGGCCGGGCAGCTCGCTGCCGTCCTGCTCGGAGACCGGCACCAGAGCCGGAATCTCCGTGCGGCAGATGTCCTCCGCCTTGGGGCACCTCGGGTTGAAGGCGCAGCCGGAGGGAATCTTGAGCAGGTTGGGCGGCAGACCCTTGATCGCGTACAGCTCCTGGCCCTTCTGGTCCAGGCGCGGGATCGAGTCGAGCAGACCGCGGGTGTACGGGTGCGCGGGGCGCTTGTAGAGCTCGTGCACCGGCGCCGTCTCGACGATCCGGCCCGCGTACATGACCGCGATCTTGTCCGCGACGTCGGCGACGACGCCGAGGTCGTGGGTGATCAGGATCAGGCCCATGTTGAACTCGGTCTGCAGCTCCTTGAGCAGGTCCATGACCTGGGCCTGGACCGTCACGTCGAGCGCGGTGGTCGGCTCGTCCGCGATGATCAGGTCCGGCTCCAGGGCCAGCGCCATGGCGATCATGATGCGCTGGCGCATACCGCCGGAGAACTGGTGCGGGTAGTCGTTGACCCGCTGCTTGGCTGCGGGGATCTTGACCCGCTCCATCAGCTCGATGGCCTTGGCCTTCGCCTGCTTCTTGGAGAGTCCCTGGTGGACACGGAACATCTCGCCGAGCTGGTAGCCGACCGAGAGCACGGGGTTGAGCGAGGAGAGCGCGTCCTGGAAGATCATCGCGATCTTCTGGCCGCGGAGCTTCCGCCGCTCCTCGTAGCTCATGGTGAGCATGTCCTGGCCGCGGTACAGGATCTGGCCCTGCGGGATCTTGCCGGGCGGCATGTCGAGAATGCCCATGATCGCCTGAGCGGTCACGGACTTGCCGGAACCGGACTCGCCGAGCACGGCCAGGGTCTCGCCCGAGTCGACGCTGTAGTTCACACCGTTGACGGCCTTGGCGACTCCGTCACGGGTGTGGAACTCCACGTGCAGGTCGCGCACTTCGAGGAGCGGGCTGTCGTCCGACCCCCCGGCACGGGGCGCCGGGATGTCTGCTGTCTTGTCCATGATGGTCACGTCGTACGCCCTCCTCAGCGCAGCTTCGGGTCGAGTGCGTCGCGCACCGCGTCGCCGAGCATGATGAACGCGAAGACCGTGAGGCTGAGCATTCCTGCCGGGAACAGCAGTACATGCACGTTGTTACGGATCTCTTCGCTGCCCGAGGCAATGTCGATGCCCCACGAAATGGTCGGGTCGGCGAGACCCAGGCCCAGGTAGGACAGCGTCGCCTCCGCCGAGATGAAGCCACCGAGGGCGATGGTGGCGACCACGATGGTCGGCGCGAGGGCGTTGGGCAGGACATGGCGGAACAGCATCCGGCCGGTCCCCGCGCCGAGAGCGCGTGCCGCCGTCACATAGTCCGCCTGCTTCGCGGTGATCACCGAGGCACGCATCACGCGGCAGATCGAGGTCCAGCCCAGGAAGGCGAGGGCCGCGATCACGACGTACACCTTGCGCTCGGCGAAGGCGTTCAGGACGACCATCGTGCCGAGCAGGAAGGGCAGTCCGAAGAAGATGTCCGTGACGCGGGAGATGATCGCGTCGAGCCAGCCGCCGAAGTATCCGGAGAGCAGACCCAACAGACCGCCGACGACGGTGATCGTCACGGTGACGCCGACGCCGACGAGGATCGAGGCACGGGTTCCGTAGATCACCCGGGCGTAGATCGAGCGGCCCTGAACGTCGTAGCCGAACCAGTCCGCCCGGAAGAAGTGCCCCAACTCGGGCTTCTGCAGGTAGTGGTTGGTAAGGTCGCCGGCCCGCGGGTCGGTGCCGGTGAACAGGCCGGGGAAGGCCGCGATCACCAGCAGCAGGACCAGCAGACTCGCCGATATCCAGAACATGGGGCGGTGGCGCAGGTCGAACCAGGCGTCACCCCACAGACCGCGAGGCTTGCCGGTGGATTCCCTGACGGGACTCTCCGCGTCCGCCGTCGCAGACGCGACCGCGTCCACTTCGGTGTCCTTGATGCTCTGATCCTTGGTCACGTCAGGCATACCGGATCCTCGGGTCCAGGACCGCGTACAGCAGGTCGACAATCAGGTTGATCACGAGAATGATCAGTACGAATACGGTGACGACACCGACGATGGTGGAGCCTTCACGCTGCTGGAGCGCCCGGTAGAGAAGGTTGCCGACACCCTGGACATTGAAGATGCCCTCGGTGACGACCGCGCCGCCGATGAAGCCGCCGACGTCCGTACCGAGGAACGTGACCACCGGGATCAGCGAGTTGCGCAGCAGGTGCACCCCGACGATGCGACGCCGCGGCAGCCCCTTCGCGAGCGCCGTGCGCATGTAGTCCGCGCGCAGGTTCTCGGCGAAGGTCGTACGCGTCAGTCGGGCGACGTACGCCATGGAGAGCATGGCCAGGACGAAGCCCGGCAGGAACAACTGCGTGATGTCCATCGAGTCTTCGACGTTTGGCGCGACCCAATGCAGTGTGTCCGCAAAGATGAACCGGGCCACGTAGCCGAGGATGAACACGGGGATCGAGATGACGACCAGCGTGAAGATCAGCACGCCGGTGTCCGGTGCCTTGCCCGCCTTGAGTCCGGCCCACGCGCCGAGGCTGAGACCGACGATCATCTCGATGGCCATCGCAACGATCGTGAGACGGATCGTGACAGGGAAGGCCCTCGACATCTCGTCCCAGACGGGACGGCCGCCGAAGGTCTCGCCGAAGTCCAGGTGGAACAGGTCCTTCATGTAGTTGATGTACTGCATGGGAATGGACTGGTCCAGCCCGAACTTGTGACGCAGCTCCGCGACCTGTGCGGGGTCGGCCGCCTTGTCACCCCACATCGCCCGGATTGGATCACCGGGAAGGATGTGGACCATAAGGAAAATCAACAGAGTAGTCCCGATGAACACCGGGATCATCTGGAGCAGTCGCCTAGCGACGTAACGCCCCATCATGCCTCCATGCCGTGAGGGGTCGGCGATGGCCTACACATGGTCTCCACCGCGGGGTTGTGGGGAGATTGCCGGGCCAACGCCTGCGAGCCGGTGCCGCCATCCGTTCCGGAGGGCGGCACCGGCCGGCAGGTCCCGAAACTTACTTCTTCGACTTCACCTGAACGTCGGTGAAGATGGGGTCGCCGTCCTGGCCGTAAACGATCTTGCCGAATACGTTCTTGGACTGACCCGAGTTGACCTTGTAGAACCAGAGCGGGATCGCCGGCATGTCCTTCGCCAGGAGCTGCTCAGCCTCCTGGTACATCTTCACGGTCTCGTCGAGGGTCTTCGCCTTGTCAGCCTTGGAGGCCAGCTCGTCGAACGCCTTGTTGGAGTAGCCACTGGTGTTACCGGCGGCCGTCGTGCCGTACAGGTCGCGCATGAAGTTCGAGTTGACCGGGTAGTCGAGCACCCAGCCACCGCGGTACATGGACTTGACCTTCTTGCCGTCACGGGCGTTCAGGTCGGTCGCGAAGTCCGGCTTGGAGTCGCCGACGCACTCGACGCCGGTGGCCTGGCGGATGCTGTTGCAGACCGCGTCGACCCACGCCTTGTGCGGCTGGTCCGCGTTGAACTGGATCGAGATCTTGTTGCCCGGGACGCCGTGACCCTCCTTGATGAGGGCCTTGGCCTTGACCGGGTCGTACTTCACGATGTCGCCGAGGGCGCCGGGCTTGTAGCCGAGCACACCACGGGCGACGAACGAGTCGGCCGGGCTACGGGTGCCGTTGAGGACGGTCTTGGTGATCGTGTCACGGTCGATCGCCATCGACAGGCCCTGGATGACCTTGGGGTCGATGTCCTTGAACTGGTCCGTGTAGAACGCCGGGACGATCGACTGGACCGCGGAGTACTCCTGGTCGATCGCTCGGTCGCCGAGGTCCTGCTTGTAGTTCTTCAGCGCGGTCACGGGGACCTGCTCGATCCAGTCGAGCTGGTCCGAGCGCAGGGCCGAGTAGGCGGCCTCGGCGGTGGTGTAGTTCTTGAAGTCGATGCCACCGTTCTTGGCCTTGTTCGGGCCCTGGTAACCGTCGAACTTCCGAACCTTGATCATCTTGTTGTGGTCCCACGAGACGAACTTGTAGGGACCGTTGCCGATCGGCTTCTGACCGGCGGCCTTCGGGTCCTTGAAGAAGGACTCGGGCAGCGGCGCCCAGACGTCGTAGCCCAGCTTGTACGCGAAGTACGAGACCGGACCGCTCAGGGAAATCGTGAAGGTGTTGTCGTCAACGACCTTCAGACCTTCCATCTCGGTCTTCTTCGGGTCACCCTTGGCCGGGTGGACATCGGCGTAGCCCTTGATGTCCTGGAACCAGCTGGAGTTGGTCTGGTTGTTCTTGACGTTCGCGGACCAGTTCCAGGAGTCCACGTAGGACTTGGAGGTGACCGTGGTGCCGTCGTGGAACTTCCAGCCCGGCTTGAGCTTGACGGTCCACACGGACGAGTCCGCGTTGGGCGTCACGGACTCGGCGTTGACGTACGTGAGCTTGCCGGTGCCGGGCTCGTAGCTGACGAGGCCGGCGAAGATGGCGCCCAGGACACGGCTGCCCTGGCTCTCCTTGGCGTTCGCCGGCTGCAGCGGGTTCTGCGGCTCGCTGAGCTGGGCGGTCAGGATCCCGTTCGGGTCCGCCTTGCCCGAGTTCATACCGCTGCCGCTGTCGCTGTCGCCGCCACCACAGGCGGTCGCAGCCAGGGCGATGACGGCCGCTCCCGCGACCCACTTGGCGCTCTTGGCACCACGCATGGGTTTCCTCCTCATGAGTCCACTTTTGACTACAAGAAGGGCACTGGAGTGATACACCGACACCCCTGACGGTGATCGTTTCAGTGCCCTGAGTGTGCTCGTGAGTCGGCACTCCCCACAGTGCGTGACCCATTGACCCGAGCTCAATGGAGCCAACTATTAAGTACAGCCGGGCCGTAAACCACACTTAAAGGGTCTCGGTTTGACAACATCGACAGGGCACGGTTGACCGAAATCCGGACAAAGCGAGCCCAGACAGACACGCCCGAAACGGACTGTTAACGCAACCCCCGGAGAGTGATGACCGCTTTCCGGACACATGCCACCCGAAATGGATTTGACGCCGAGGGTTTCCGATGACTCCGAAGCGTCCCACTCCTCGGCCGCGACATGCGGCAGCCCGGCCTCGCCCACTGCCGGGCGAGGTCAGGCCTCAGGAATCCGAGCGCGTGTCAGCCGCAGCGCTTGCTGACACGCCTTGCCGCCACAGGGCTGCGACTTCTGCTCGAGGGAGAAGTACACGTGCGAGATCTGGTGGCACTCGACGCGCTCATTCGCCGCGTCTGCGATCTTCCCCCTGATGACGAGGTACGCCTTGTGCTTCTTGACCTTCAGCGTCTTGTCGATGGTGTGGGCCTTGTTGACCGCCCCCTTCGGGAGATACCCGCTGTACCCCTTGTTCCACACCGTCTTGGTGTCATCGACCACCGACAGGCTTCCCACGTTCAGCGTCCGGCCGGTGGAAGCAGCGGAGCTCCGTGGCTCAATAAGGCAACGGCCCGTTGCCTCAACCGAGTTGAGGCAACGGGCCGTCCTGCTGCAGGAGATGCGCTGGTCAGCGCTTGGCGCGCGACGCGGTGCGGCCGCGCTCCTTCTGGTCCAGGACGACCTTGCGGATGCGCACGGTCTCCGGGGTCACCTCGATGCACTCGTCCTCGCGGCAGAACTCCAGGGACTGCTCCAGGGAGAGCTTCCGGGCAGGCACCACGTTCTCCGTGGTGTCCGCGGAGGCGGCACGCATGTTGGTGAGCTTCTTCTCCTTGGTGATGTTCACGTCCATGTCGTCGGCACGGGAGTTCTCGCCGACGATCATGCCCTCGTAGACCTCGGTGCCGGCCTCGGTGAAGATGACACCGCGCTCCTGGAGGTTGACCATGGCGAACGGCGTCACGGAACCCGCGCGGTCCGCGACCAGCGAGCCGTTGTGACGGGTGCGCAGCTCGCCGAACCACGGCTCGTGGCCCTCGAAGATGGAGTGCGCGATGCCCGTACCGCGGGTCTGCGTCAGGAACTCCGTACGGAAGCCGATGAGGCCGCGGGACGGGACGATCCACTCCATGCGGACCCAGCCCGAACCGTGGTTCGTCATCGTCTCCATGCGGCCCTTGCGGGTCGCCATCAGCTGGGTGATCGCACCGAGGTGCTCCTCGGGGGAGTCGATCGTCATGCGCTCGATCGGCTCGTGCGTCTTGCCGTCGACCTGCTTGGTGACGACCTCCGGCTTGCCGACCGTGAGCTCGAAGCCCTCACGGCGCATCTGCTCGACGAGGATGGCCAGCGCGAGCTCACCACGGCCCTGGACCTCCCAGGCGTCGGGGCGCTCGGTGTCCAGGACGCGGAGCGAGACGTTACCGATCAGCTCGCGGTCGAGGCGGTCCTTCACCTGGCGGGCGGTGACCTTGTGGCCCTTGCCGCCCTTGCCGACGAGCGGCGAGGTGTTGGTACCGATGGTCATCGAGATGGCCGGCTCGTCGACCGTGATCAGCGGCAGCGCGATCGGGTTCTCGGGGTCGGCCAGCGTCTCGCCGATCATGATGTCCGGGATACCGGCGATGGCGCAGATGTCGCCCGGGCCCGCCTTCTCGGCCGGCTTGCGGGTGAGCGCCTCGGTCATCAGGAGCTCGGTGATGCGAACGTTGGACATCGTCCCGTCGCGCTTGATCCAGGTGACGGTCTGGCCCTTGCGCAGTTCGCCCTGCTCGACGCGGCAGAGCGCGATACGGCCGAGGAAGTTGTCGGCGTCCAGGTTGGTGACGTGGGCCTGCAGCGGGGCCTCGTCGTCGTACTCCGGGGCCGGGACGTGCGCCAGGATCGTGTTGAAGAACGGCTCCAGGTTCTCGCTGTCGGTCGGGACGGTGCCGTCCTCCGGCTTGGTCAGCGAGGCGACGCCGTCACGGGCGCAGGCGTAGACGATCGGGAACTCGATCTGCTCCTCGTCCGCGTCCAGGTCCAGGAACAGGTCGTACGTCTCGTCGACGACCTCGGCGATCCGGGAGTCGGGGCGGTCCGTCTTGTTGATGCAGAGGATGACCGGCATCTTCGCGGAGAGCGCCTTGCGCAGCACGAAGCGGGTCTGCGGGAGCGGGCCCTCGGAAGCGTCGACGAGCAGCACGACCGCGTCCACCATCGACAGACCGCGCTCGACCTCGCCGCCGAAGTCGGCGTGGCCGGGGGTGTCGATGATGTTGATCGTGATCGGGTCCCCGCCGTCCTTGGGGTGATACTTCACCGCCGTGTTCTTGGCGAGGATCGTGATGCCCTTCTCACGCTCCAGGTCGTTCGAGTCCATCATGCGTTCGTCGAGGTTCTCGGCGGCGTGCGCGGCGAAGGCGCCGGCCTGCCTGAGCATGGCGTCGACCAGCGTGGTCTTGCCGTGGTCGACGTGGGCGACGATGGCTACGTTACGGATGTCGTGGCGCGTGGGCATGGGTGGCTTGCGCTTCTCTCGGATCGTGGGATCAGGCGTCTCAGTCGCTCTCGGGTCCTCGTACGCCCGCCGGGCGGACGCGCCACGGCTACCCCCCATGGTACGGGGCTGGCGCGTCCCGGGCTTCCCGGCCCGATCCGCGAGACCGGTCTTAAGCCACTCTTCAACCGATATTCGGCCGGTATTACCTCAGTATCGGAGCTGTGCCAGGTGGGTGTGCGTGGCAGGAGGAGGGAGATGCGGAGGGATCCGTGGGGGGACCCGTGGGGGCTCCGCAAGGTCCCGTGGGGGGCGTGTGTGCGGGGGGCGAGCAGCTCGGTCCGGTCAGGACAGGAGCTTGCCCGCCGGGACCCCGGCGGGCAAGGGACTTGAGCCAGTTCTGAGCTTCTGGACCCGTTCTGACCTGCTACTTCTTCTTGTTTGCCGGAGCTCCGGCAGGCTGCGGCTTCTTGAAACCGATGTCCTGGTAGTGGGGTGCGCCGAAGCCGAAGGCGCCGACGTTCGCCAGCTTTCTGTCAGTCGCCACGAGCTGCGGACGCTGATAAAGCGGAATCGATCCCGCGGCGGCCCAGATCCGGGCGTCCGCCTGTTTCATCAGATCCCGGGCGGTCCCCTCGTCGAGCTCCGAGACCGCCTGCTCGAAGAGCTGGTCGATGTGGTCCGTACCGACGCGGGTGTAGTTCTGCTCGACCAGCAGGGATCCGTCGGTGGCCGGCACCGGCTTGGAGAAGATCGGGCGGTCGTCGGTCGCCGGGTAGGCGGTGGCGGGCCAGGAGTACAGCGCCAGGTCGTAGTCGCCGGAAGCGATGTGGTCCTGGAAGTAGCTGTCGTCGGAGACCTTGGTGATGGCCGTACCGATGCCGATCGAATCGAGCATCGCCGCGATCTTGTCCCCGACGGCACGCAGCGGCTCCGACCCGGGACCGGCCGGCAGGACGAAGCGCAGTCTCAGCGCCTTGCCGTCCTTGCCGAGCGGGCCGCGGCGCGCGCCGGGGGCCTGGGCGGGGGCCGCGGTGCCCGCGGGGGCGTACGCACCGGCGGCGCCGCCCGGCCGCTGGTCCTGGGCGGCGACCTCGGAGGGGACGTCCTCGGTGGTGCCGGTCCCGGCCAGGTATCCGGCCTGGCGCAGCAGAGCGGCGCTGTGGAACGCGGCGGCGGGGGCGGGGGCGAGGATCTGGGGGGCGTTGCCGGCTCCGTCGCTGTCGCCGGGCTTGTTGTCGCCGCCGACGACGGCCTGTACATCGTCGGCGGCGTGCTCGAGCCCGGGAGCGGCGTTGTCGGCCTTACCGGCGCTGCTGCCGGGCTTGCCGGGCTTTTCGGACGAGGCCGCCTTGTCGTCCTTCCCAGCGGTGGTGTCCTTCTTCTTCGCGCCCTTCTTCTCGACCTCGCTGCCCGCCTTGGCGCCGTCCGGTTTCTTGACCGCGCCCTCCCGCGTCCAGCCCGCGTCGGCCAGCAGCGCCTGCGCCTCCTTGGTGTCCTGGCCGCCGAGTGCGCCGCTGTTGTCCTTGTACGCCGGCTGTCCGGCCACGGCCAGGTGGCTGCCGAGCGGCGAGGCGGGCAGGCCGAGCGGTTTGAGTACGGTGTCGACCAGCTCCTGGCGGTTCAGGGCCCGGGCGACCGCCCTGCGTACCCGGTCGTCGGCGAGCGGCCCGGACTCGCCGTTCAGCGCGAGCTGGGTGTAGGCGGGCTCCAGCGACTTGCGGACCGCATACGCGCGCAGCTTGCCCTGCTCGGCGGCGTACGCCTCGGCGGCTGCCCGGTTCTTCTCCCTGGCCGCCTGGGCGGCCGCCGCCGCCTGTTCGTCCGAGCCGTGTGCCTCGGCCCAGGAGCGCAGTGCGGCGGCCGGGCCGGTCCCGGAACCGGGGCCCTGGGCGAGCGGCTGTCCGTTGCCGCCCCGGTCGCGGGCCGCCTGCACGATCCGGTGCGCCGCCGCGGCGTCGATGTCGGCGACGTCGACCTTCCCCTCGGTCATGGCCTCGGTGCGGTCCTGCGGCTTGACGGCCCGGAAGACCAGCGAGTCGAGCTTGGCCCGGCCGCCCCACCAGCGCGGATTGCGGACCAGGGTGACCTCGCCCTCAGCCGTGTCCACGCTGCCCAGCCGGAACGGTCCCGCGGTGGCCTTGAGGGTGGTCCGCGCGCCGTCGTTGAAGGCGTCGGGGGAACCGGTCACCTCCTTCGGGTACAGCGGGGAGAAGAGCGAGCGCCAGTCCGCGTACGGCTTGGCGAACGTGACCCGGACCTCCTGGTCGTCGGCGCCGCGCTCGATCTTCTCGATCCGCTCGTAGCCGGCGTTGCGGGCGGTCCAGAACGCCGAGTCCTTGCCGTTCAGCGCCCGCCACTGGGCCACGAAGTCGGACGCCTCGATGTCCCGGCCGTCGCTCCACACCGCCTGCGGGTTGATCCGGTAGAGCACCACCTGCCTGGGCTCGCGCTCGACCACCTTCGCGGACTCCAGATAGTCCGGGTCGAGCTGCGGCCTGCCCTTGGCGTCCAGCGGGAAGAGCGTCGGCAGCAGGGCGCCCGCGATGCGGGTCGTGGAGCTGTTCGCGTCGGCCTGGAAGGCGTTGAGGGTGGTGGGCACGGCGTCGATCGCCCAGTTGACCGTGCCCCCTGCGGCGACCAGGTTCCGGGCCGCGACCGCGATGTCCTGGGGGGCGACGGCCCCGGTGGAGCCGCCGCCGCCGTCGTCGGAACTGCAGCCGGCCAGCACGGGGAGCGTCAGCACACCCGTCGTGAGGAGCGCGAGCGAGCGGCGCTTTCGGGCCGTCCCCCTCGGGACGCCGACGTGGGACATGGCTGATACCTCCGGGGCCGGCCCGGCCCACCCGCACACGGATGGGCCGGATTGTGCGTTTCTGGTGGCATTTGCAGTTGATCACACTGGTTCCGTCCGTCCACTGAATGCGCCCCCGCGCGAGAGGCGGCGCAGACACGGCGTCAGCGCCCCCGAACCTCACCCGTGCGGCGGAACACCCCGCGAGACCGGGATGGCCCGCACTCTTCACAACCGGGGCGTGACGCGCGACGCTCTCAGGCGCATGAACATGACCACCCGCGACCGCGGAAGTGAGAGCAAGTCATGTCACTGCACGAAGAATTGACGGCGGCTCAGCACTGCTTCGACGACCTGGTCCGCACCGTCGGCCGACTGGGGCGGAGCCTTGCGCGGCTGCGCGAGGCGGAAGCCGGGCCGGCGCCGCTCGAAGCCGCCGGTCGCACCGAACCCGTCGACGTGCCCTGCCTGGTCGGGACTGGCGTTTTCCACGGGCGCCAGCCACATCTCATGCCGCGGCCACGCATGCAGGGCTCCAACCGGCTCGGCGGGAACCCCCTCTCCGACCTGCTGGTCTTCGGACGGCGGGCCGGGCTGCACGCCGCCGAGTACGCGAACGCCATCAGCACCCCGCCGGTGGTGGACGAGGAGCAGATCGGCGCGGCGGCGGAGGCCCTGCTCCAAGGCACGGCAAGTGCCCGCCTTCGTACCCCCGCAGGCGGTGAAGGCGGGCGACTACCGGATGCAACAGGTCGACGTGGACCGCTCGCAGGAGTTCCGCAAGTTCTTCGAGTGCTTCCTGTGCCAGGACACCTGCCATGTGGTGCGCGACCACGAGGAGAACAAGACGGCGTTCGCCGGACCGCGCTTCCTGATGCGGACCGCCGAGCTGGACATGCATCCCCTGGACGCTGCCGCCGAGTCGGGACTCGACCGGAAGGCGACGGCCCAGGAGGAGCACGGGCTGGGCTACTGCAACATCACGAAGTGCTGTACGGAGGTGTGCCCCGAACACATCAAGATCACTGACAATGCGCTGATCCCCCTGAAGGAACGGGCCGTGGACCGCAAGTACGACCCGCTGGTGTGGCTGGGGAACAAGATCCGGCGACGGGAGACTCCCCGATCCCGCTCAGCCGAGCAGCTTGGCGATCGCCTCGGTGGTGTCCGTCTCACCGAGGCGCGGGAAGATCCTCTCGACGCTGTTGCGGTGGGCGTCGGCGTCCAGGTCGGTGACCGCGTCCGTGACTACGGTCACGTGGTAGCCGTGCTCGTGGGCGGAGCGGGCGGTGGACTCGACGCCGATGCTGGTCGCCGCGCCCGTGACGACGACCTGGGTGACGCCGCGGCGGCGCAGCTGGAGGTCGAGGTCGGTGCCGTAGAAGGCGCCCCACTGCTGCTTGGTGACGACGATGTCACCCTCGCGCGGGCCGAGCTCGGGGATGATCTCGGCCCAGTCGGCGGCGGGCGTGCCGGAGGGCCCGGGCGTCTCGGTGCGGCCGGGGGCGCCGCCGGTGACGCGGACCAGGACGACCGGGAGGCCCTTGGCGCGGAAGGCGTCGGCGAGGGTGGCGGAATTCGCGACGATGTCGGCGGTGGGGTGGACGGTGCGCAGTCCGACGATGCCCTTCTGCAGGTCGACGACGACCAGGGCGGCCTTCGGGTCCAGGGTGGTGGCGGTCGTGGTGGTGCTCCTGTAAATGGGGGGAACGGTGTCCCTGCGGGCGTCGGGGAGGGCGCGGATGTCGTCGCCGGTGCGGGTACGGGAGGCGGCGCCGCCTCCCGTACCGCTTCCGGGGGTGGGGGCCGGGCGGGCGGGAGGGAGGGCGATTCCCCACCCATCAATCGCACCGACAGGCGGCCTCCAATATCCTGCAGCTGCTC
>NZ_JBVJWD010000002.1:35904-102703 GCF_055602785.1 Streptomyces sp. NPDC037301 | reverse complement strand
GCTCTCCGGCCCGACCGTCCCTGCTCGAACCCCCCCCCCCCCCCCCCCTCCCGGGGCCCCCCCCCCCCCCCCCCCCAGGCCGGTCACTTCCCGACCAGCCGGTCGAGCAGATCGGCGGCCTCCGCGACCGTGCGGCGTTCGGCCCCGTCGAGCTCGGCGGCGATGGCCTCGGCGAGCCAGTTGTGCTTGGCGGCCCGGACCGCGGCGAGCGTCGTGAGTCCGGCCTGCGTGATCGACATCACCGATTTCCGGCCGTCGGTCGGATCGGGTGCCCGCTCGACGAGCCCCTGGCTCTCCAGTGCACCGAGAGTCAGCCGCATGGACTGCGGACGCACGTACTCGGCACGGGCCAGCGCGGCCGTGGTGGCAGGGCCCTCACTCTCCAGTCTGGCGAGCACCGAGCGCTGCGTCGGCGTGAGCAGGCTGTCCGACGAGGTGGTGCGCAGCCGCCGGATCAGCCGGCTGACCACGGCGGTGAGCTGCGTCGTCAACTGCTCGGCGCTCAGCTCGGCGTGAGGGTCGGCGGGCATGGTTTCGGTCGGTTCCGGCATGCCTCCAGCATAGAAGATGCACAGGCAATCTTGCAAGGTTGCCTGTCTATTTTTCAGCCAGGGACCGGGACGGTCTTGCTCGTCACGCGGCCCGCGATCTAGGGTGAATGCGCTTTCAAAAGAGGGTGGTACGTGCAACAGCAGGTGCTTGGGTACGGAAGAAGAAGCGGACGGTCGGTCGAGTGAGCGCCCCAACGGTGTACGACGTCGCCGAGCGGTCGGGCGTCTCCATTGCCACGGTCTCGCGGGTCTACCGCACCCCCGATTCGGTACGCGCCCAGACCCGCGAGCGGGTCCTGGAGGCGGCCCGCGCGCTCGGTTACGTACCCAGCGGGAACGCCCGGGGCCTGGCCAGCCGGACCACCGGCGTACTCGGTCTCTGCTTCCCCGACATGGCCGATCCCGACGCCGAGGCCGACGCGGAGGCCGACAGCGACGCCGACGACGCGGTGATGCTCTACTCCGACCAGATCATCCGCGGCATGGAGCGGGCGGCGCGCCGGCACGGATACGCGCTGCTGATCGCCGCCTCACTGGAGGGCGGACCGGAGAGCGTCGCGAAGGTCGCGGGACGGGTCGACGGCTTCGCCGTACTGGCGCGGACCGTGCCGACCGAGGACCTCGAAGTGATATCGCGCCGGCTGCCGGTGGTGATGCTCGCCGGGCCGCGCGAGATCGACCATCTCGACCACATCGTCGTCGCGAACGCCGACGGCGAGCGCGAACTCGCCCGCCACCTGATCGAGGACCACGGACTGCGCAGGCTCGCCTTCGTCGGGGGCGATGTCGACTCGCCGGACGCCGAGGCACGCTTCCTCGGCTTCCAGGAGGCGTGCCGCGACGCCGGGCTGCCGGTGCCGGACGAGCCGGACCTGCGGGCCGAAATCATGACGCAGGCCGAGGGCGCACGGGCTGCGGAGGCACTGCTCGACCGGGAGACCGAATGGCCACAGGGCGTGCTGTTCGCCAATGACCAGATGGCGGTGGGCGCACTGCGCGCACTGGAGCGGCGCGGGGTGCGGGTGCCCGAGGACATCGCGGTGACCGGCTTCGACGGGATTCCGCTGAGCCGGATCGTACGGCCGCCGCTGACGACCGTACGGCAGCCGATCCGCCAACTCGGCGAGCAGGCAGTCGAGTTGCTGGTGCAGCGCCTGGGCGACAGCGGGCGCGATCCGGTGTCGCTCATGCTTCCGGTATCGGTGATCCACCGCGCGAGCTGCGGCTGCGGCTGACGGGGACACCACACGCAGGCCCGGACAGATCGAGCTCGTCCGGCGGTTGCGTACGAAGCACCCGCCGGGCGCCGTCGGCCACCGTCGCACCCCCACGTCACCGCCCCAGCCGCGCCCCGAAGAACCCCCGCCGCGCCGCCCGCAGCTCCGCCACCTCCGCCGCCAGCCCCCCGTACTCGAAGTGCCCCGCGCTCAGCACCCGCAGCTCGTGCTCACCGGCCAGCGCGTTGTGCACGGCGAACTGCCCCGGCGGCGGCACCGAGGGATCGAAGAGCGCCGCAGCCACCAGCGTGGGCAGCTCCAGCCGCGTCGCGGCCGTGGCGGCGTCGAAGTACCGCAGCACCTCGGTGACCTCGGGGTGCTGCCGGTGGTAGCCCCGCACCGCCTCCCCGCTGCCCGCACACGGCAGCGTGAGCCGCAACGGATGGTTGCCGAAGGTCGGCACCGTCAGCTGCGCGGCCCCGAACCGGTCGTCCCAGGGCAGAGCCAGCGCACCGAGCCCGCCGCCGAAGCTCTCTCCGAGGTATCCGAGCCGCGGGCCGCCCTCCCCGGGCGCCAGTTCCGGCACCAGCTCGTGCAGCGCCGACGCCGCGCACCACAGGTCCGCCACGCAGTCACCGATGACGTAGGTGTCGCGCGACTCGATGCCGTGGAGTACGTGCGCGTCGGCCACGTCCGGGATACCGGGGTGCAGGCCACGCGCTCCCATGCCCCGTACGCACGGCAGGATCGCCGCCGCCCGGGGCAACGGCAGCGGCACGTCGGGGCCCGGCTCCGGCCGGCCTCCGTAACCGTGCCCGATGACGAAACCGTGCTCCGCGCTCCCTTCGGCGGGCAGCACGACCCAGCCCCCGAGCCGCACCCCGCCCACCGACGTGAACGTCACGCCGTGAATCCGTACGCCGTCGCGCTCATCCTCCAGCGGGCCGATCTCCGGCTCCGTGGCGACCTTGCGGGCCTCCTCGTACCGGGTCCGCCAGAAGGCGTCGAAGTCGTCCGGGGCGGCGGGAGCCGGGATGAGCAACAGGTCGTCGAGCGTCCGCCCGTAAGCCGGATCGAAGGGGAAGTCATGTTCGAACGGAGCCATGATCACGACAATATCGCCCCCACTCATGCCGGTGCAGACCATTGAGCACGACCATTGAGCACGCGGATCAACGCCGCGAAATAGGTCACATCGTTGCCAATTTCACAAACATCACGCCTACCGTGCCAAGTTGAACATTCAGATGTCCAGCACGTTGCACGAGTGTGACCTAGCACCCTCTTGCGGATTCCTGAATCTCTGCCGCAGAGTGATGTATGCGCTTACAGGCAGCGCATACATTCGGATTGCTCGAGGAGGAGCCCTCCATGCCCCGCACCGCCAGAAACGCCTCGATCGGTATCGCCGTCGCAGCCGCGCTCACTTTCGGTCTCACCGCGTGCGGCAGTTCCGGTGGCGACGACGTCGCCGCGGACAAGAAGCAGACGCTCACCGTCTGGGCCATGGGGGCCGAGGGCGAGAAGCTCGCAGATGTGGCCAAGGTCTACGAGAAGGCCAACCCGAACATCACCGTCAAGGTGACCCCGGTCGGCTGGGACGTCGCCCACCAGAAGCTGGTCTCCGCGGCCGCCGCCGGCACCCTGCCGGACGTGGCGCAGATGGGCGGCAGCTACATGGGCGAGTTCGCCGAGCTCGGCGTTCTGGAGCCGGTCGACACCAAGACGTTCAATGAGAAGGACTTCTTCCCGGCCGGCTGGCAGCAGGGCGAGGTGGACGGTCAGGCGTACGGCGTGCCGTGGTACGTGGACACCCGCGTCCTCTACTACCGCACCGACCTGGCCGAGAAGGCCGGCATCACCAAGGCTCCGACCGACTGGAAGGAGATGCAGGACCTCGCCTCGGCCTACCAGAAGAAGGCCGGAACCAAGTGGGGCCTGTCCATCCAGCCCAGCGGCCTGGACACGGTGCAGAACTTCTACTCCTTCCTTTACTCGGCCGGCGGCGAGATCGTCAACGACAAGGGCGAGGTTGTCATCGACAGCCCCGAGGCCGTCAAGGCGCTCAAGGAGTACGGCTCGTACTTCGACAAGGGGCTCTCCAACAAGTCCGTGCAGCCCGGCTACGACGTGGTGAAGGACTTCGGTAACGGCCGCGTCCCGATGTTCTTCGGCGGCCCCTGGCACGTCACCCTGCTGAACGAGGGCCAGCCGCAGATCAAGGGCAAGTGGGCGGTGGCCAACGTGCCCGCCGACAAGTCCTCCGTCTCCATGGCCGGCGGTTCCTCCCTGGTCGTCTCCAAGGACAGCGAGCACAAGGCTGCCGCCACGGAGTTCATCAAGTACCTGACGGACACCAAGGGTCAGGCCGACTGGTACAAGCGCACCAAGGACCTGCCCGCCAACACCTCCGCCTGGACCTCCGGTGACCTCGCCGACGACGCCGACCTCCAGGTCTTCAAGAAGCAGATGGACACCGCCAAGTCCTCCCCGTCGCTGTCCAACTGGACGGAGATCACCGACAAGGTCGACCAGGCCATCGCCAAGGTCACCCAGGGCAAGGCGTCCGCCGAGGACGCGCTCAAGACGGCCCAGTCCGAAATCGAAGGCCTCGTGAAGTAGGAGTCATGCGCACCATGACCTCAAAGGCCGCAGAGTCGGCCAAGGTGCAGGCCGGGCCGGGGGCTTCCGAGCCCCCGGCCACCGGGCCCGCAGGTCGCCGGGGTGGCAAGAAGTCCTCGATGGGCGTGCAGAACCTGGCCGGCTGGCTGTTCTCCACTCCTTTCCTCGTCCTCTTCCTCGTCTTCATGGCGCTCCCGATCGTCGCGACGCTGGTGATGAGCTTCACCGACTTCGGGCTGCGCAATGTCACGCACCCGCTGGACGCGAACTTCATCGGCTTCGAGAACTACGTCAATCTCTTCAGCGACGAGAAGTTCCTCAAGTCGCTGTTCAACACGGCGTACTTCGTGGTGATCGGTGTCCCCCTGACGATCTTCCTCGGGCTGGTCATCGCCGTACTGCTGAACAACGGCATCGACCGGGCGCGGACCTTCTTCCGCGTCGGCTTCTACGCCCCGGTGGTCACCAGCATCGTCGCGGTCGCCGTGGTCTGGCGGTTCGTGCTGGACCCGATCGACGGGCTGGTCGCAGGCCTCTTCTCCGAGGTCGGTCTCACCTCGCCGGACTTCCTGGGCTCCGAGACGCTCGCCATGCCCTCGATGATCGCGATGGCGGTCTGGCGCAACCTCGGCACGGTCATGGTGCTCTTCATCGCCGGTCTGCAGGCCATTCCCACCGAGGTGCGGGAGGCCGCGCGGCTGGATGGTGCCGGAGCCTGGCAGGAGTTCAGGGGCATCACCGTGCCCCTGCTGCGGCCCACGCTGCTCTACGCCACGGTGATCACGACCATCGGCTACCTCAATGTCTTCGAGGAGCCGTTCGTGATGACCCAGGGCGGTCCCTCGGACTCCACGCTCACGGTCTCGCTGAACATGTACCGCGAGGGCTTCAACTTCTTCCACATGGGCTATGCGAGTGCCATGGCGTATGTCCTCTTCGTAGTGATCATGGGCATCACGGTGCTGCAGCTCCGACTGCTGAAGGACAACACGAAATGAGCGCCACCAGTGCACCGGGCGCCGTCTCGACGGCGCCTGCGAAGAAGCCCCAGGACGCGCCGCAGCCGGGCGCGAAGAAGGCTCGCAGCCCGAAGCGCGTCCTCGTCTACGTCCTGCTCTCCATCGGCCTGCTGATCATGTCGGCGCCGTTCCTGTGGATGGCGCTCTCGGCCTTCAAGACGCCGCAGGAGCTGACGGCCAGCCCGCCCGTGTGGATCCCGACCGAGTGGACCCTGGAGAACTTCCGGGACTTGCTCGACAAGCTGGATCTGCCGCTGTACTTCATGAACTCGGTGATCGTGGCGGTGCTGGTCACCGTCTCGAACCTGGTGTTCTGCTCGATGCTCGGGTACGCCCTGGCCAAGCTGAACTTCGCCGGTCGCAACAAGATCTTCGGCCTGGTTCTCGGTGCCCTGATGGTGCCCGGCAACCTGATGCTGCTGCCGCTCTTCGTGCTGATGAGCAAGCTGCACCTGATCGACTCGTACGCGGGTCTGGTGCTGCCGTTCGCCGCCGGAGCCTTCGGGGTCTTCCTGATGCGGCAGTTCATGCAGTCGATCCCGGACGAGTTGCTGGAAGCGGCCCGGATGGACGGCGCCGGTGAGTGGTACATCTTCTGGCGGATCGTGATGCCGCTGGTGAAGCCCGCCCTGGCGACGCTTTCGATCTTCACGTTCCTGGGCTCCTGGAACAACTTCGTCTGGCCGCTCATCGCGACCAACGACCCCGACAAGTACACCCTTCCGGTCGCCCTGGCCACCTTCGCCACCGACCCCAACAAGGCGGGCGGATCCAACGGCATGCTGATGGCCGGGTCTTTCCTGATCGTGCTGCCGGTCCTGGTCGTCTTCATCGCGCTCCAGCGGCACTTCACCCAGGGCATCGCGACGGCCGGCATGAAGTAGCCGTCCCCCTGGGCGGGCCGGCCCGTCCCGGCCGCCCCACCGAAACGTACGAGGCCGCACCCCGCACCCCCGCCGGCCACACCCCTTCATCACCAGAAAGACAGTTTGCGATGACTCACACCCAGGTCCCGTTCCCCGAAGGCTTCCTGTGGGGCGCCTCCACGGCCGCCCACCAGATCGAGGGCAACAACACCAACAGCGACTGGTGGGTGAAGGAGCACGCCGCGGGCACCCACATCCAGGAGCCCAGCCTGGACGCCTGCGACAGCTACCACCGCTGGCACGAGGACATGGACACGCTGGCCGGTCTCGGCTTCACCGACTACCGGTTCTCCATCGAGTGGGCGCGCATCGAACCGGCCGAGGGCCGCTTCTCCCGGGCCGAACTCGCCCACTACCGCCGCATGGTCGAGGGCGCCGTCGAGCGCGGCCTGCGCCCCATGATCACCCTGCACCACTTCACCGTGCCGCAGTGGTTCGAGGCGCGCGGCGGCTGGACCGCCGACGGCGCGGTCGAGCTCTTCGCCCGTTACGTCGCGGCCTGTGCACCGGTGATCGGCGAGGGCGTCAGCCACGTCTGCACCATCAATGAGCCGAACATGATCGCCGTGATGGCGGGCCAGGCCAAGCGGGGCGACAACAGCTTCCCGCCCGCCGGTCTGCCGACCCCCGACGACGAGACCACCCAGGCCGTCATCGCCGCGCACCACGCGGCCGTCAAGGAGGTCAAGGCGATCGACGCCGGCATCCAGGTCGGCTGGACCATCGCCAACCAGGTCTACCAGGCCCTGCCCGGCGCCGAGCAGGTCACCGCGGCCTACCGTCACCCCCGCGAGGACATCTTCATCGAGGCCGCCCGCGGCGACGACTGGATCGGTGTGCAGTCCTACACCCGGACCAAGATCGGCACCGAGGGCCCCATACCCACGGCCGAAGGCGTCGAGCGCACCCTCACGCAGTGGGAGTACTACCCCTGCGCGGTCGGCTACGCGCTGCGCCACACCGCCGAGGTCGTCGGCAAGGACGTGCCGCTGATCGTGACCGAGAACGGCATCGCGACCGACGACGACAGCCGCCGGATCGACTACTACACCGGCGCGCTGAACGAGGTCGCGTCCGCGCTGGAGGACGGCCTGAACATCCAGGGCTACCTGGCGTGGAGCGCGCTCGACAACTACGAGTGGGGCTCCTACAAGCCGGCCTTCGGTCTGATCGGCTGGAACCCGGAGACCTTCGAGCGCCTGCCCAAGCCGTCCGCCGTCTGGCTGGGCGAGATGGGCCGCACGCGCGCGCTGCCGCGCATCGCCGACTGACGTCGGCCCCCGACCGGGAGCGACCTGACAGCTCCCGCCCGTACGGGAACCGGCGGTACCTGACGGACGCCGGTTCCCGTACAGCTCTGCCCGCGCGCGGCGCCGCCCGTGTCCAGCCCCGCCCATGTGCGGCGCCCGCGCGGGTGCCGTACGCATCACGGCGCCCCGCGCCCTCAGTCACGACCGACGAACGAAATCCGCCCACCGCCCACAGTCGGTGGCTCTTCTTCGAGAGGTTCTGATGAACCGTCGCACGTTTCTCACCGCCGCGGGAACAGGGGCTGCCGCCCTGTCCCTCGGAGCCGTATCCGCGCCTTCAGCAGGCGCCGCGCAATCCGTGCGCGGCTCGGACTCACCACTGCTCCTGAGCTGGTTCCGCGACACCTACCGCTCGATCGAAGCGATGACGACCGATTTCGGTCTCGCCGTCGACAAGATCGACGTCAGCGGCACCGTCCCCGTCCAGTCACGCCAGACGTCCCCCACCAACATCGGCTGCGGCCTCTGGTCGACCGTCGCCGCGGCCGGGCTCGGCGTGATCAGCGATGCCACGATGGAACGCAGGCTGGAGCGCACCGTCGGGGCGGTCGAGAAGCTGGAGCGCCACCACGGCTTCTGGCTCAACTGGTACGACGCGCACGACGGTTCGGTCCTGACCGAGTGGCCCGGCAGCGGCGACCCGGTGCGCCCGTTCCTCTCCTCCGTCGACAACGCCTGGCTGATCACCGGTCTGCGCATCGCCGCCGACGCCGCGCCCGCCCTGCGCCCCCGCATCGCCCGCATCCTGGCCACCGCCGACTGGTCGTACTACTACACGCCGTACGACCCGGCCGACCCCGTCGCCGGCCCCGGCCAGCTGCGCGGCGGTTTCTGGACCGACACCGAGGAGCCCACCGGCCATCACTACGGCGCGCTCAACACCGAGCCGCGCATGGCAAGTTACCTGGGCATCGCGGACGGCTCGCTGCCCACCGACCACTACTGGCACCTGCTGCGCACGATGCTCCCCGAGCACGGGCAGGAGCAGCACCCGCAGGGCAGCTACGTCGCCATGGACGGCGTACGCGTCTGGCAGGGGCACTACACCCACCGCGGCCGGAAGATCGTCCCCACTTGGGGAGGGTCGATGTTCGAGGCCCTGATGGTGCCGCTGTTCGTGCCGGAGCCGGAGTGGTCGCCGCGGTCCTGGGGCCTCACACACCGGCGCTACGTCCGCAGCCAGATCGAGCACGGCGTGAAGGAAGCGGAGTACGGGTACTGGGGCTTCTCCCCCGCCAACATTCCCGAGGGCGGGTACCAGGAGTACGGCGTCGACGCGATCGGCATGCAGGTGGACGGATACGCCTCCAACACCGACCGTACGTACACCACGGACGGTGAGCTGCTGCCGCCCCCCTCGGCGTTCACCAACGGAGTGGTCACCCCGCACGCCTCCTTCCTAGCCCTGCCCTACGCGCCGGACGAGGCGATCGCCAACCTGCGTGCGCTCGACCGCGACTTCGGTGCCTACCACGCCGGATACGGATTCCGGGACTCCGTCAACGTCGGCACCGGGCGGGTCAGCGACTACATGCTCGCTCTCGACCAGGGCATGATCGCCGCGGCGCTGGCCCAGGCGATCCGCCCGGGCCTGCTGCAGCGGCCGTTCCGGACCGGTGGGTTCCAGTCGAAGGTGCGTCCGCTGCTCGCCAAGGAGCGCTTCTCCATCTGATCCGCCCTGTGGCGGCGTGCGCGGAGGTCAGTTCCAGCCCTTTCGGTACGCCGCCCAGTCGCCGTCCCGCGCCGCGAAGTCGACGTAGAGCGCGACCCCGAACCGTTCCCGGCCGCGGTCCGTGCGCCCCAGCCCGAGTCTGGTGCCCCGGACCGCGGCCGCGACCGTCTCCGCCGACTCGTGGTGTCCGAGGTCGTTCTCGTGGAAGAACGGCAGCCCCATCAACAGATCGGTCTGCGGGGGCGTCACCTCCAGGGCGAGCGCGGTCTGCTCGGCGACGTAACCGCCGAACATGCCCTCCAGCGGCATCCAGGTGTCGTACGACATGACGGCGATCTGGTCGACCCGGCGTGCGACCTGCGCGAAGTACTTCTGCGACCACCACTTCTGGCGGCCACTGAGCGCCCCCACCACCCTGTGCGCCGCCGGCAGCGGGTCTATCTGGTGGGCGGCGACCGACAGGGGAACCTTGCGGGCCCGTGTGAGCCCGCGCAGGTCGTCGAGGAGCGAGAGGTAGTGGCCGTCGCCGGAGTGCAGCGGCTCCAGGTCGAAGTGGACGCCGTCGAACCCGGCGTCCAGGATCTGCCTCGCCGATGCGACGACAGCATTTCGGGACGCGGCCCGCTCCAGGCGCAGCCCGTCGGGCCCTTCGGTGGCGAGCTTGTCGCCGAGCCAGGCCTGGACCCGGATGCCGGGCAGGGTGCGGTGTACGGCGTCGAGCAGCCACCGCGCCCGGGGGTGGCGGCCGGCAGGCAGGGTGCCGTCGTGTTCCAGTGGCCCGGCGTGGACGTACAGGTCCTTGATCCCGGTCCCCTTGATCCGGGCGGCGAACGCGGCGAGGTCTGCGTCGTCCTTGCGCCCGTCGACCCAGGCGTGGCCGAGCCAGATGGCATCGTGGCCACGGGTGCGGGTGCCGTCGCCGGGCTCACCTGAATAGTTGAGCCGCAGGGCGGTCCCGGCGGTGAGGACCGGTACCACGATCACCAGGACCGCTCCCAGCGCGATCCGTCTCGGCCAGGTCCTCCACAGCCCGCTCCAGTGGAACCGGGCCGCCCGGTTCCGTACGGCCTGAGTCATGCGCTTCGTCCGCGTCCGCACGTCCGTCCCCCCTGAATGCCTGATGCCGGTGTGCCGTCGCAGTATGAACGGCATCGTTCCCGAATCCGGGCCCGATCGCCCGGTCGCGGGTGACAGAGGGTGGACATAGCCTCACAAATGTGATGCCGCTCGTGAGCCGTACCCGGATATCCATACCGGGCCGGGCCCTTCTCGCCGTGCTTTTGACGGTGTGCTGGCTGGCCCTTCCCGCCGCGCTGACCGCACGCGCCGACGGTCCCGTCACTCTGTCCAAGGACGGGCAGATCACCGACAAGGTGGGGGCGCTCGGGGACCGCAGGGACCAGGTCACGGCCGCGCTCGACCGGCTGTACGCCGACCGCCGCATCCAGCTCTTCGTGGTCTACGTACGTGACTTCTCCGGCCGGTCCGCGCAGAGCTGGGCCGATGAGACGGCCAACCGCAACGGCCTCGGCCGCGAGGACGTCCTGCTCGCCGTCGCCACCCACGACCGGCAATACGCGTACACCGTCGAACAGGGCTCACGCCTCACCGATGCCCAGCTCCAGGACGTGGCGAGCACGGCGATCGAGCCCGCGCTCAGGGAGCACGACTGGGCCGGCGCGGCGATCGGCGCCGCGAACGGGTACTCCGCGGTGCTGGCCGACAAGGCCGTGCCCACCCCGACGATCACGCCTGGCGTCGCCGATCCCGGAACCGGGAATTCCGGCGGGACGAGTGCCACGGACCTGATTCTGCCGGTGGTCGTCGTCGGCGGGGCGGCAGCGGTCGCCGGCTATGCGTACACCCGGCGCAGGAGGCGGGCCACGACCCGCACCACGCCCGGTGCGACCGGCTGGGGTCCTGGCTCCGCCGCATCGGGCCCGCCGCCCCGGCCACCGACTCCGTTGCCGGAGCTCGATGCCCGTGCGAAGGAGTTGCTGGTGGACACCGACGACGCGGTCCGCACCAGTGAGGAGGAACTGGGTTTTGCCACCGCCCAGTTCGGTGAAGAGGCCGCAGCTCCCTTCACCGAGGCCGTCACCTACGCGAAGGGCGAGCTGACGGCCGCGTTCCGGTTGCGCCAGCAGCTGGACGACGCCTTTCCCGAGGACGATGCGACGCGGCGCCGGATGCTGGACGAGATCATCAGCCGCTGCACGGACGCCAACAGCCGCCTCGACGCCGTGTCCGAGGACTTCGACCGGCTGCGCGCTCTGGAACGCAACGCTCCGCAGGCCCTGACCACGGCCGAGACCGCCTTCCGCGCTCTCGCCGGCCGCGTCTTGGCCGCCGAGGCCGCTCTGGCCGCGATGCACAGCCGGTACGCGGAGTCGGCCTCCGCGCCGGTCGCGGGCGCCGTCGAACAGGCCAAGGACCGGCTCGTCTTCGCCACGTCCGGCCTCAACCAGGCCCGGCAGTCGGTGGACAGCGGGAGCAACGCCGCGGCGGCGGTGTATGTGCGGGCAGCTGAGGGCGCTGTCGACCAGGCGACCACCCTCGTCGATGCCGTGGACCGGCGGAGCCGGGAACTCGCGGAGGCAGCCGGCAGACTGCCTGCCGCCCTCACCGAGACGGAAACCGACCTGGCCGATGCGGGCGGGCTCCTCGAAGGCACCGCGGAGGGTGTGTCGACGGCGGACCTACGGGGCCGGATCGCGCGCGCGGAGTCGGTGCTCGGTGACGTGAAGGGGGAGATGCAGGCCGGTCCGTACGACCCCATCGACGCACTGCGCAGGATGGAGGAGGCCGATGCGGCGCTCGACGAGGCGCTGGCCGGCGCCCGCGAGCAGGAGCAGGGCGACCGGCGGGCCCGCTCCCTGCTCGACCAGGCGACGCTCACCACTCGTTCGGCGATCGCCGCCGCAGCCGACTACATCACCACCAACCGCGGAGCCGTGGGCAGCCAGGCCCGGACCCGCCTCGCGGAGGCCCAGCGGCGGCTCGACCGGTCCCGTGAACTGGCCGGGACCGGCGATCCCCAGGGTGCACTGGCCCAGGCGCAGCAGGCGGATTCCCTGGCCGGGCAGGCCCGGAGCCTGGCCGAACAGGATGTGCGGTCGTACGGGGGCCGAAGCGGTCCGGGCAGTATGCAGGGAGGGGGCGGCGGGGTCGGCGGCGCGGTGCTCGGCGGGATCATCCTCGGCGGACTCCTGGGCGGCGGGGGCGGTCGCGGCGGCGGGGGTTACGGAGGAGGCTTCGGCGGGGGTTTCGGAGGGGGCGGCGGGCCGGGCAGTTTCGGCGGCGGGGGCACGCGCGGCCGACGGGGCGGCGGCGGCCGCTTCTGAGCCGACGGCACGGACACCGGCTCAGGGCTTCATTCGTACGCATTCACACACAGGAGAGGTGCCATGACCAAGCAGACCGTCCTCGGCCGCGTCACCCAGCTGGCGAAGGCCAACATCAACGCATTGCTGGATCAGGCGGAGGATCCGCAGAAGATGCTGGACCAGCTGATCCGCGACTACACGGCCAACATCTCGGAGGCCGAGCAGGCTGTCGCCGCGACCATCGGCAATCTGCGGCTGATGGAACAGGACCACCAGGAGGACGTCGACGCGGCCAAGGAGTGGGGCGGCAAGGCGCTCGCCGCCAGTCGCAAGGCCGACGAACTGCGGGCGGCCGGGGCGGGCGTGGAGGCGGACAAGTTCGACAACCTGGCCAAGGTCGCGCTCGGCCGTCAGCTCCAGTCGGAGAAGGAGGCGAAGACCGCGGAGCCGGCCATCGCCTCGCAGACCGAGGTGGTGGACAAGCTCAAGTCCGGCCTGGACCAGATGAAGACCAAGCTGACGGAGCTGAAGTCCAAGCGTGACGAGCTCGTCGCACGCGCCAAGTCCGCCCAGGCGCAGAACCGGATGATGGACTCCGTCAAGAACATCGATGTGCTCGACCCGACCAGTGAACTCAGCCGTTTCGAGGACAAGGTACGGCGCGAGGAGGCGAAGGCGCTGGGCAAGCAGGAGCTCGCCGCGTCGTCCCTGGACGCCCAGTTCGAGCAGTTGGACAGCCTGGGCGACAGCACCGAGGTCGAGGCCCGTCTCGCCGCGCTGAAAACGGCCTCGTGACCGCGGTCCCGGCGGGCTGATGACGGGGCGGAGCCGCCGGCGAGGCCATGGCGGGCAGGGGCCCTCGGCGGGCTCCCGGACCGCTCAGAACATGCTCAGCAGCTGCTCGAGCGTCCGCTCGGCGGCCGGCTCCCCGTCGGGCAGCGCCAGTTCGAACCAGACGGTCTTGCCGCGCGGTGTCCGCCTCGACCCCCAGGCCACACTCAGCAGCCCGACCAGCTGCAGCCCACGCCCGCCCTCATCGGTGTCGCGTGCCCGCCGCCGCCGCGGCTGGACGAGACCCGCGTCCCATACCTCGCACACGAGCGTACGGTCGCGCAGCAGCCTGAGCCGGATCTCGCCCTCCCCGTACCGCAAGGCGTTGGTGACCAGTTCGCTGACCAGAAGTTCGGTGGTGTCCACCAGGTCCTCGAGGTCCCAGGCGAGCAGCCGGCCACGGGCCAGTTCGCGGGCGCGGCCGACGGACCGGGGTTCGCGGGGCAGCCGCCAGTCGCCGACGGCGTTGGCCGGCAGCCCCCGGATGCGGGCCATGAGCAGGGCGATGTCGTCCTCGCCGTGCCGGGTGTCGAGGGTGGTCAGTACGTGGTCGCAGACGTCTTCGAGCGGCCGGTCCGGTTCGACGAGCGCACCGCGCAGGGCATCCAGTCCTTCGTCGAGCGGATGGTCGCGGGACTCGACGAGGCCGTCCGTGTAGAGGGCGAGCAGGGCGCCCTCCTTCAGCTCGACCTCGACCTCCTCGAAGGGTTCGCCGCCGACGCCGAGCGGCATCCCGGGCGGGACGTCGAGCAGCATGGCCGGATCGCCCGGCTCGACCACGGCAGGGGGGAGATGGCCGGCGTTGGCGAAGGTGCACCGCCGGGTGACCGGGTCGTAGACCGCGTAGACGCAGGTCGCCAGGTAGACCTCGGAGAGGTCTGCCTCACGGGACTTGTGGGCGGCCCTCGAGGGCCACTGGACGCCGCCGCCGAAACCGTCGGATGAGGAGGCGCCGCCGCCGGGGGTGCCGAGCCCGCGGGCGACCTCGTCGAGTGCGGAGAGCACCTCGGCGGGTTCCAGGTCCAGGAGGGCCAGGGTCCGTACGGCGGTGCGCAGTTCGCCCATGGCCACGGCGGCCCGCAGGCCACGGCCCATGACGTCGCCGACGACGAGGGCGGTCCGGTGGCCGGGGAGTTCGATCACGTCGAACCAGTCGCCGCCCACCTCGGTGGCCGTGTTGCCGGGAAGGTAGCGGCAGGCGATGTCCAGGCCGGCGGCCACGGGGTCGCCGGGCGGCAGGAGGCTGCGCTGGAGGATCAGTGCGCGCTCGTGCTCGCGCCGGTAGAGGCGGGCGTTGTCGATACAGACCGCGGCGCGCGCGGCGAGTTCGGTGGCCAGTGCACGGTCCCTCTCGCCGAAGGGTTCGCTGCCCTTCGTACGGGAGAACTGGACGAGACCGACCACCGTGTCGTGGGCGACCATCGGTACGGCGAGCGTGGACTGGACGAAGCCCCGGTCGTCGCCGGGCACATCCTCGACATGACCGGTGCGCAGGGCGATGGCGCAGGGCGAGTTGTACGAGAAGCGGTGCACGGCGCCGAGCGCGGGCGGGCCGGTGTCCCCGCCGGGTGCGGCGGTGTCCACGGCGGTGGCGGGCAGAGCGTCCGACACGGCGCTGGCAAGGGCGACGCGGCGCAGTTCGGCGGAGCCGCCGACGGACTCCTGACGGAGCGAATCCCAGCTGCCGGGCGGCGCGTCGTCGCCGGTGAGCAGCCCCTGGTAGAGGTCGACGGAGGCGAGGTCGCAGAAGCCCGGCACGGCGACATCGAGGAGTTCGCGGGCGGTGGTCTCCAGGTCGAGGGAGTTGCCGATACGGGCACTGGCCTCGTTGAGCAGGGCGAGGTTACGGCGGGCGCTGGCGGCCTCACGGGCGGCGATGTGCCGTCGGGTCACATCGGTGGCCAGTCCGGCGATGCCGATGGGGCGGCCCGATCCGCTGTGCACGCGGTAGAGGTTCATGGACCAGTGGCGGTTGTCGCTGTCGCCGGGCGCGGTGCCGACGAGCTGGAGATCGGTGACGGACGCACCGGTCTCCAGAACGCGCTCCAGCGTGGCGGTGAGCCGGTCGGCCTCGGGGCGGGAGAGGTAGTCGTCGACCGTACGACCGCGGTGGTCGGCGGCCTGGCCGCCGAAGACGGTGGCGAAGCGCTGGTTGGCCCGTATCACCGTGAGGTCCGTACCGAACAGCACGAAACCGAAGGGAGATTGGCCGAATATGGCCTGTGACGCAGCAAGGTCCGTCTCGATGCGGCGCAACGCGCGGACGTCCACGACGATGCAGAGCGCGGCGCGTTCCCCAGTCCCCGTCTCGCTCGGCATCACATAGATCTCGGCGATCCCGTGCACCGGGTCCTCGCCCGGTATCCGGAAGGGGACGAGTCCCGTCCACTCCTTGCCGTCGAGGATCTCACCGACCCGGCGATGGCCGTCCCTGCGTAGTTCGGCGGGCATGAACGCCTCGACCGGATCCATGCCTACCGCTTTGTCTGCGGGAACGCCGAAGAGGCCGGCGGCCCGCCGGCTCCACTGCTCGATCAGGCCGTCGGGGCCGATCGAGAAGGAGGCGACCCTGATGTAGTCATAGATCGAGCCAGGCGGGCTGCTCTGCCACACAATGCCGCCCGCTGTCCCAGGTATTTCGCTCACGCGACCGTCCCCTCCAGCTCACACACCGGACCGGTCCTGCCCGCAGTATTCAGCACTACAGCCCCTACCGACACGGCGTTCACGATCACAGCACGGTCTCAGTCCCTTTCAGCCAGGTTCTGCCCGACCTCTGGTGATCGCTGTGCGTCCCACCCCACTCCTAACCAGGCAGGGCCAGCTCGAACCACACGGTCTTGCCGGTCTTTCCGCGCCTGGTCCCCCAGCGGCGAGCAGAACAGGCCACCAGCTGCAGTCCTCTGCCGCCCTCGTCATCGGGTCCCGCTATACGTTCGGTGGGCGGATCCGGAAGCGGATCGGAGACCTCCACGAGCAGCCCGGGACGGGCGGCGGGGGCGTGACCGTTGAGATGAGGGCGCAGCAGCCGTACGCCGATGGGGCCCGATGTGTACTGCATGGAGTTGGTCACCAACTCGCTGACCAGCAGAACTGTCATATCCCCGACGGCAGCGTCGAGCCCCCAGCCGCGCAACGCCTCATGGACGGCATGCCGCGCGGAACGCACGGCGCCCGGCACAGCCGGAAAGGTCCACTCGGCGCAGTCGCCTTCGGTGTCGATCACGCCGATCACTTCCCAAGACCAGCAACGGGAACGTCCTGTTTACGGGGGTTAATCAGGACATACCCGATATTCGGGGCGAACTATCGCCAGGATCGACACGTGGGGCGTACGGGTGTAGGGCCGCGCGCACGAACAGACGTACACAGAGAGAGGGGCGCACAGGGCAATCGGCGCGCGCCACCGGAATCCACGCCTGAATCCATGCCGACAGCGCTCGCCGCAGCGTTCCGCGTCAGCGGGGCGCACCGTCCGGCAGGCGGCGCATCGCCTCCGCGACCGCGGGCAGGTCCTGGTCCAGCCAGTCGACCGCGTCGCTCTCACCGGGCCCGAGCCAGCGCAGTTCGTCATGGTCCTGGAGCGGTGCGGGCACCCCGGACACCAGACGGGCCGTCCACACCCGGAGCACGTACCCGGGCTTCAGCGGCCACTCACCGGGGATGCGCTCCAGCGGTTCCGTCTCCACGCCGAGCTCCTCGCGCAGTTCCCGTACGAGCGCCTGCTCGCCGCTCTCCCCCGGCTCCAGCTTCCCGCCCGGCAGCTCCCACCGGCCGGCCAGCTCGGGCGGGGCGCTGCGGCGCGCGGCCAGCAGGCGACCCCGGTCGTAGACGGCTCCGGCCACCACCACACGATCATTCATGAGCCGGAGCGTAACGCCCGCGCCCCACTCCTTGCGGACGCCCTACGGCCGGGCACTCTGCCCGATGCGCTCCACCCAATAGAGCTGCTTGTGGCCGTGGGTGTCGAGCTCGTCGGCAGTCTTCTGGGCCTCGCCCTGTGTGGCATACCTGCCGACGCGGTAGCGATTGCCGTTGTCGTCCTGCCGTATCACCAGCCAAGGGAGCTCGGCACCGTTGTCGCTCATCGTGCCCCTCCCCAGCATTGCGCCCCTCCCTCGAACGGCATGCACGTCTCTAAGGATCCCCAGGAAACCGCAGTACGCATATGCCGGAGCCTACGCCTGACCTTCACTCAACGGATACGTAATTACACAAAGAGATACCGATCCGGCCATCGAGAAGGGGCGCACCCGGTTGGATGCGCCCCCTGCGGCAGTCACGTCCCCGGTCCGTCGCCGTACGCACCGTCGGCATCGGCCTGAGAACGGGCCCGTTCACCTTCCGGCGTGCGGGTGCGAACGGGAAGACAGGAGCGGTACATGACAAGCCGTTACGGCCGGTGACTGCCCCTGGTTACGGGACCGGACGGGGCGTCACTTGTCGTCACCGACGCCGGACGGCGCCCTCCAGGTACCGGTCACCTGACCGGAAGGTGGTAGGCGATCCGGAAACGATCGGCAGGCACCACCACGTCCGCCGTCTCGACCGGGCGACCCGATGCGTAATACGTACGCTCGATCACCATCACCACATGGCCCGGTACGCCGCCGAGCGCCAGGAGCTCATCCGCCAGCCCCGGGCGCGCGCCGACCTGCTCGGCCACGTTGTCGACGACGACATCGATCGCGGCCATCCGCTCGACCACCCCGCAGCCGCCCAACGGGCCCTCCTCCGGCAGCATCACCGGCGTACGCCCCGTCACGGCGAGGGGTTCCCAGGACGTGGAAAGCATCATCGGCTCCCCGGCCTCCCGGAAGGTGTATCTCGTACGCATCACCCGGTCGCCCGGTTCGATGCCGAGGCGCTCGGCGATCTCACCGCTCGCACCCTCCTGCTCACTGCGCGACTCCCAGGTCCCGCGCACCCCGTCCGCCGTCTGCTCCTGACGGAACGGGCTGGCCCCGGCCCCGGTCCGGTAGCCGGAGCGGGCGATCCGGCGCGGGACCGGACGCTCACGCACATACGTACCGGAGCCGGAACGTCCCTCGACCAGGCCCTCGGCCATGAGCACCTTGCGCGCCTCCAGCGCGACGGTGTCCGAGACTCCGTACTCCTCGCGGATACGGGCCTGCGACGGCAGGCGCGTATGCGGCGGCAGCGAACCGTTGACGATCTTCTCTCTCAGATCGCTCGCAACGCGCAGATAGGCGGGCTGCTCACCGAAAGTCACAGGCCACTCCCAACAGATTGACAGTCTGCGACAGCCTGGCAACCGTCGGTTGTGAATCGCAAGTACAGGCCAGAGTTTCACCCGAAGTGATGATTCATCACTACCTCGCGCATATCCCGCCGCCGACCGCCGGAGAGACCCCGGCCCCCGTTCTACGGTCAGGGCTGGACGGGCGTCACGGACGACGGCGAGCTGATGACCGCGGTCGACCGGGGCCGCGACCGGCGCCGGCGCAAGGTGTGCGGGGCGGCCGCGGATGTGGCCGCCCCGCACACTCAATGGCTTACGGAGCCGTCATCAGAACTGCAGGGCCCAGGAGTTGATCTTCCCGGTGCCGGCCGCCGCATTGTCGCTGACCCGCAGCTTCCAGGTGCCGTTGGCCACCTCCGACGAGGCGTTCACCGAGTAGGTGGTGACCACGTTGTCGCTGCTGCCACCCGTCCCGTACGCCTTCAGGTTGTGGACCGAACCGTCGGGCGCGACCAGGTCACGGACGCCCGGCGCTGATCGCCGTACAGGCCGAGGCCGTGTCACCGCTGGCCGCCGCCTTCCGCGCCGAGGCGGACGGACTGCTCGACGCCCCGGCCGGCGCGGCCGCCCCCACCCTCGCCGAGGGCATCGCCATCCCCCCGCCCACCGCGCGCGGGCCATCCTGGCCGCGGTACGGGAATCGGGCGGCACCTTCCTCACGGTGACCGAGGATCAGATCCGCACGGCACAGCTGGATCTGGCCGCCCGCGGGTTCTATGTGGAGACGACGGGCGTCGCCCGCTGGGCTGCGGTCGGCGGCTGGTCGGACCAAAGCGTCGTCGTACCCCTGTGCGGCGCAGGCCTGAAAACGGGCCTCGCCGGCTGACGGGGCCGGCGGCCGTTCACCCACGCGCCGCGCGCCGTGCACCGCCGCTCGGCACGCGCGTCCATACCTTCATACGGTGAGCCTCTCGCGCCTCTGTCTCCTCACGTCCCTGACGTCTCTGGTCGCGGGCGCCCTGATCGCACCGCTGCCGCCCCTCTCGTACGCCGCCGCTCCCCTCCCTCCCTCGTCCACGGCCTGCGGCCGGGACACCGACCCCGCCTGGGCGCCGACCTCCACCCGGTTCGGCGCGGCCGCCGGTTACGACCCCTATGCCGGCAACGGATATCTGGCCCATCGAGTGCCCGCCACGGGCACCGGCTATGCCGCCCCGGGCGGGAAGACCGGCTGGCCGCTGTTCACTCCGCGCTACGACGGCGCCTTCGTCTCCGGCCTGTTCGGGCGTGACAAGAACCTCGCCGCCGGCCGCGAGGTGATCGCCGCACTGCCGAGCTGGACGACGCTCGACGTACGCGTCGGCAACGAGACCTACGGTTCCGCCACGCCTCCGGGCCGGATCTCGCACTACCGCCAGACGGTGTTCCTGCGCTGCGGCCTGGTGCGTACGTCGCTGCGCTGGACCACGGCCGACGGGCGCACGACGGACCTGACGTACGAGGTGCTCGCCGACCGGTCCGATGCGCACACCGGCGCCGTGCGGCTGCGCATGACACCGCACTGGAGCGGTACGGCGACCGTCACCGGCCGCCTCGACCCGCGGGGCGCACGCCGGATCACGCTCAACGACGACGGAACGTTCCGCACGCAGGGCACCGGAACTGCGGGCGCGATCGTCCAGACGATGCGCACCGGCGGATCGACGTCGGCGCAGGTACCCGGCACCGACCGGGTGCGCAGCACGGTCCGGGTACGCAACGGGCGCACGTACACCTTCGAGAAGTACGTCGGAGTGGACACCGCGCTCACCTCGTCCGCCCCGCGCACAGCCGCCGGCGAGGCGTCCCGGCGCGCGGCCCGGCGCGGCTGGTCCGGTGTCTTCGCCCAGAACGCCGCCGCCTGGCGACAGGCCTGGTCGGCCGACATCTCCGTACCGGACAGTCCCGAGCTGCAGAGGTGGCTGCGGTCGGCGCAGTACGGACTGCTCGCCTCCACCCGGACCGGGTCCCGCGACAGCATCGCTCCGGTCGGTCTGACCAGCGACAACTACGCGGGCCTGGTGTTCTGGGACGCCGAGACCTGGATGTACCCGGCGCTGCTCGCCACCCGCCCCGAAGTGGCCCGCTCCGTCGTCGAGTACCGCTACCGCACGCGCGGAGCTGCCCGTACCAACGCCCAGAAGCTGGGATTCCGGGGGCTGTTCTACCCGTGGACGAGCGCGAGCAAGGGCAACCTCCGGACCGAGTGCCAGAGCTGGGACCCCCCGCACTGCCTCACCCAGAACCACCTCCAGGGCGATGTCTCGCTCGCGGTCTGGCAGTACTACCTGGCGACCGGGGACCGCGACTGGCTGGCCGGACACGGCTGGCCGCTGCTTCGGGGGATCGCCGACTTCTGGGCCTCGCGGGCCACCGCGAACGGCGACGGCAGCTACTCGGTGAAGGACGTCGCGGGCCCCGACGAGTACAGCAACGGCGTCACCGACGAGGTCTTCACCAACGCGGTCGCGGCCACGGCCCTGCGCAACGCCACCCGCGCGGCGCAACTGCTCGGGCACCCGGCACCGGCCGAGTGGACGCGGGTCGCGGACGGTCTGCGCATCCCGTACGACCCGAAGCGGAAACTCTTCCTCGAGTACGCGGGCTACAACGGCTCGACGATCAAACAGGCCGACACGGTGCTGCTGATCTACCCGCTCGAGTGGCCGATGGAGCCGGGCGCCCGGGCATCCACGCTCGACTACTACGCAGCGCGCACCGATCCGGACGGCCCGGCGATGACGGACTCGGTCCATGCGATCGACGCCGCCATGATCGGGGAGGCCGGCTGCGCAACGTACACCTATCTCCAGCGTGCCGTGCGCCCGTTCATGCGCGGCCCGTACGCCCTGTTCAGCGAGGCCCGGGGCGCGAAAGCGGGCGCACAGGACCCGCTGTCGGGCTCCCCCGCCCAGGACTTCCTCACCGGGAAGGGCGGATTCCTCCAGGTCTTCACGCACGGTCTGACGGGTCTTCGGCTGCGGGAGGACGGGGTGCGCCTCGATCCGTTGCTGCCGCCGCAGCTGGGAAAGGGCGTCACTCTGACGGGGCTGCGATACCGGGGCCGTACGTACGACATCGCGATCGGCCCCCTGACGACGACGGTCCGGTTGATCTCCGGCGCCCCCTTCACCGTCCACACCCCCACGGGCCCCCGCCTCCTCACCGGCACGCTCGCCCTCGCCACCCGCCGCCCCGACCTCGCCCGGACTACGGACGCGGCCCGCTGCCGCCCGGCGACGGCGACCTCCGAGACCCCCGGCCTGTACGCGGCCGCGGCGGTGGACGGCAGCCCGGCCACGTCCTGGTCCCCGGACGGCGCGTCGGGCGCACTGACGGTGGACTTGGGGCGCGCGGCCCCGGTGACCTCGATCGAGCCGGAGTGGACGGACGCACGCTTCTCCTCCTACCGCCTGGAGACATCGGTGAACGGCACGGACTGGCGGCCGTACCGGTCGGGGGCGCCGGCCCGTCAGGTGCGGCTGACGGTCACTTCGGATGACGCGGAGAAGCCGGTGGGCGTACAGGAGTTGAGGGTCCTGCAGCCCTGACCGTGATGACTGAGCCGGCTGAAACGCCCCCGCCCTCGGCGGTTCAGCCCTGCGGTTGGAAGTAGCGGGCGCCCTTCTCGATCAGGTGCGAGGCGTAGGCCCGCCCCAGGGCCGGCTTCCCCCGGTACATGCCCACGTAGCCCTGCGCGCTGTCGACGACGACCGGCCGCGCGAAGCAGGCGAACTGATTGCGCTGCTTCTCCTCCGCCCACGCCATGGCGGCCGGATCGATCCGGTCGCTGACCAGGACGGGGAAGGACGCGACGCCGGTCTGCATCCCGACGGGCAGGCCGCCCTTGTTCTTCTTGGCATACGCGAGCACCTGCGTGGTGAACGTGTCGATGACCGGCACGGTGACCTCGGGCACGGCGGCGGCCACGGTGAACAGATGCAGATTGGTGGCCGCCCAGCGCATCCGGAAGTCGGCCCGCCGTCCGACGAGCACAGGGACCCCGGCCCAGTCCTCCCAGCGCGGGGCGCAGCCGTCGGCCGCCAGTCGGCTCTCGACGGAGACCAGGTAGTTCCGTATCGACTCTTCGCTCATGGCCGCGATTGTCCATGGGCCGGACTCCCTCGCAAACCCACCGAACCGGTTCGCCGAGCCGACCGGACTGCCCGTCGAGCCGCTTCCCCGCCCACACCGGCCGGCATCTCTCCCCAAGTCGCGTGCCGGACCGCTCAGATGCCGGGTGGGCCGAGTCGGGTGTAAGGAACGCCGACACTGGTGCCACCGGGGGTGACGACCCTGATGGTGACTGCGCCCGCCACGCCGGGCGGTGCCGTGGTTGTCAGCTGGGTGTCGGAGACCACGGTGAAGCCGGCGGGCACGGCACCGAACAGTACTGAGGTGGCATACGTCAGTCCGACGCCGGTGAGCGTCAACGTGTTTCCGCCTGCCAACGGCCCCTGGTTGGGCACCAGACCAGTGACGACCGGGGCAGCCAGATACAGGTAGGCCACACCATTGCTCGTGCCACCGGGCGTGGTGACGGTGACCGGGACGGTACCGGAGACATCGGGCGGCGATACCGTTCTGATCTCCGTGGCCGAGAAAATGGTGTAAGGGGTCGCCGCCGTCGCACCGAAGCGAACCGCCGTGGCCTGGAGGAAATTCGCACCGGTCAGCGTCACGGGCATACCGCCGCCCACCGGCCCGGACCCGGCGGTGACGCCGCTGATCACCGGTGCGGCGAGGTAGTAATAGGAGACGGCCTGGGTGCTGGTACCACCGGGCGTGGTGACCGTGACGGCAACCGGACCCGGACCGCCGGTGGGGACAACGGCGGTCAGTTGGGTCGCCGAGACGAAGGTGAACGAACTCGCCGTGTTCACCCCGAAGCGGACGGAGGTCGTTCCGGTGAAGCCGGTCCCGGACAAGGTGATGCTGTTCCCACCCACGAGTGGCCCCTGGGCCGGAGTCACACTGCTCAGAACCGGAACGGCGACATACGTATAGGGAATCCCAACGCTGGTGCCGCCCGGAGTGGTGATCGTGACGTTGACGGTGCCGACGGGCGCGGCGGGGGCGACCGCGGTGGCCTGCGTCGCGGAGACGGCAAGGAACGCGGCGGCCACGGTACCGAAACGAACCGAGGTGGCCCCGGTGAAGTCGGTTCCGGTCAATGTGACCGTGTTCCCGCCCTCGACCGACCCCTGGTTGGGGACGACGGAACTGATCGCGGGCGTCGCGATCGTGTAGTTGAAGCCAACGCCGTTGCTGGTTCCACCGGGCGTGGTCACCGTGATCTGCACGGTGCCCGCGCCGGCCGGGGCGACCGTGGTGATCGCGGTCGCGGACACCACGGTGAACGAAGCGGAGGGAGTACCGCCGAAGGTGACCGCGGTCGCACCGGTGAATCCGGTGCCGGTCAGTGTGACGACCGTTCCGGCGAGCCCCGAGAAAGGACTGCTCACGGTGATTACGGGGGCCGCCGCGGCCGCCGACGGTCGCGTAGCGCGGGGCATCGCGCTGTCGGAGCTCTCCAAAGCCGTTCTCCTGTCGGGTGATGTGATCTGCGGGATGCGATCGGGGCGTTGTGGACGGGATGCGGAGATCGGAATGTGGTGATCGGGGCGCCGCCCGGACCTCCTGGCCGGGCGGCGATGAGCGAGTGGTGCCTGTTGGTTGCCCGCCAGGCCGGGCGCGGAACGACCCGGACCGGGGCGGGCGTCATGCATCCGGAAGCGGTACCGGCGCCGGCGCTGTTGCGCGTCGGCAGTCGGTGCCGCAGCCGTGACGGATCAGATGCCGGGGCCTGTCACGTACGTGAAGGCGCCGGCGTCCGTGGCAGTGCCCGCAGGGTTGGAGAGACCGACGTCGACCGCACCGGCGGCGCCGGGCGGGGTGACGGCGGACACCGTCGTCGCGTTGATGACCGAGAACGGTGCCGGCACCGAGTCGAACGTGACCTGGCTCGTCGAGGTCAGGTTGGTGCCCGTGATGGTCACCGCCGTTCCGCCGGACGTCGGCCCGGAAGCCGGAGTGACCCCGGTGACGGTCGGGACGTCGATGTACGTGTACGACAGACCGTTGTTGGTGCCTCCGGCGGTCGTCACACTGACGCCCACCGGCCCGGCTGCCGCACCAGCGGGCACGACGACACTGATCTGGCTGTCCGACAGCACCGTCGGCACCGCGGTGTTGGCGCCGAAGGACACCCCCGTGGCGGTGGACAGGCCGGTGCCGCTGATGGTGATGGTGTTGCCGCCCGCGGTGGCGCCCGAGCTCACGCTCAGACCGGACTTGAACGGGGCGCCGACATAGAAGAACGGGATCGGGTTGCTGGTTCCGCCCGGGGTGGTCACCGTCACGCCGACCGTGCCGGAGCCGGACGGCGAGACAGCGGTGACCTGGGTGGGCGAGACGTTGGTGACGGCGGTCGCCGGCTTGGTGCCGAAGAGCACAGCGGTGGTGCCCGTGAGGTTGGTGCCCGTGATGGTGACGGTGGTACCGCCACCGGTGGAACCCTGGTTCGGACTGATTGGCATGGTCGTCCTCCGTGTGTTTGAACTGAACTTCCGAATAAGGGAGTTGACTCCGAGCTCGCGCAGGGTGCTTGGAGCCGTGATGAGCCGTTTCGCGGGTCGCGGGCCCCGGACGCCGCGGCCGGCGGCCACGCTCGTGGCCTCGATGACGAGGTACTCGGTGTGCGCGGATGGCTCGCGCACCGCTCCCTTACAGAGGCCGGGGGCTGTCGCACCAGCCCCTGCCGCTACCTGGCAGGGGCGACTGGTCGGATCCAAGTCCTCTACAGGGGCGCCCATCGCGGCCATCCGGAGCAAACGATGCCGAGGTCCGTCACGCATGGACGGTCGGCGAACAGAACGGTTCCGCGTTCCCCCGGAGAGGGATGGGCGGCCCACCGGTTCGGTCACCCAAGTGACCCACACAAATGAAATATGACACAAGCATCTTGACGGTTAGCCACCTGGACGGACGAGCGCACAGGGGCGGATCGATCGGCACGCCGGGGGGAGTCGAATCCGCCGCCCTTCGCACCATGCGCCCCCAGGAACAGCGCGCACCTGACCGGTTACCGGCAACGAGTACACCCGGCGCGGAAGCAGGCCGGGGCCGGCGCGGGCTCACGCTGCGCAAGGCCCACATCACACATCAGGCGCTCATGCCGCCGCCCGGGCCGGTTCTGTGGGCCGTCGGTGGCACAGCAGCCCGCGCCCGCTTGCGCCTGCCGTCGGGCTCCCACACCGCGCTGAACAATCACCCGGGTCAGGACGTACGGACGCGTCTCAGCCGACTGAGAGGAACGACCGATGGACAGGGCGGGACATCCGGATCGCAGGACTCTGCTCGCCGGCGGACTCGTGGTCGCCTCGGTCGCACTTGCGGGATGCTCATCGACGAGCGCCACCCCATTGGCGACCAGTACTTCGCCGGAAGCGCGGCCGACCACTCCCGCCGCGGCATTCACGAGACTGATGGACGGCAACAAGCGCTGGGTGAGCGGAGACCTCCGACACCCCGACCGGGATCCGAACCGGCGCCAGTTCGTTGCCCAGAAGCAGGAACCCTTCGGGGCGATCCTTTCGTGCATCGACTCCCGGGTGCCGCCTGAACTCCTCTTCGACACCGGGCTGGGTGACCTGTACGTGATGCGCACGGGCGGGGAGGCGGTCGGCCCGGTGGTCACAGGTTCCGTGGAGTACGGGCCCATGACGAGTGGCACTCCGCTCATCGTGGTCCTCGGGCATCAGCGTTGCGGCGCCGTCGAGGCGGCGTACAACTCCATCCGTGACGGCAAACCGCTGCCCGGCAACCTGGAGGCGATCGCCAAGGCTCTGCGGCCGGCGTACGAGCAGGCTGTCCGGGAAGGCGGTGCCGACCCGGTCGAGACCATGGCCCGCGCCCAGGTCAAGCTGACCGCGGCCGACCTGCGCTCCAACCAGGACCTGGCCCCACTCGTGGGAAGGGGCGCCCTTGCCGTGGTCGGCGCCTACTACTCTCTCGACACCGGCAAGGTGGAAGTCCTGGCCGGCGCGCCTTCCTGACCGGTCGGGCGCCGCCCTCCCACCCGGAACCGCTCCGCGGTCAGTAGTGACAGCGGGTGGCGAGGATGACGGTCGCCTTGTCCGTGACCAGATGGACGAGGCGGTGCTCATCGTCGATCCGTCGCGACCAAAGCGCGTCGGGCATCGAAGCGGAATGCCGAGCACAGAGCTGCCACCTGCACAGATGTCGTTCTGACGCGGGCCATCCCAGCACCTCCCAGTACGGTACGTCCCGGCCTCAAGAAGGAAGCGAAGAAGGTGCACCAGAAGCCGCAGCGGCCCGCAGACGGAGCAGAACTGCCCCGATGACCTTGTCCTCGGGGCAGTAGCCGCACTGCTTGGAGTCCCGCGAGCCCGGCTTCTCGCCCAGCAGGACGAGCATGCCCGGCGGCACGTGGGTACCGGGGCATCGGCCGGCCCAGTGCGGTACGGGCTCTCCGGCGACGGCGGCGACGCGTTTGACGTACCAGGAGTCGGGGGTGGTGCCCGCGGGGCCGTGCCAGCCGTGCTCGGGGTGGGGGGCGACGACGACGGCCACCCGGCCCGTGGCGACGCGGCGCGCGCCGCGGAGCACGAGGAGCCGGTCGCCGGGCATGAGGGCCGGCGACATGCTGTGCCCGCGGACGGTCACGGCCAGCAGCCGCCGACGCGCCAGTGTCAGGGCCGCGGCGAGGAAGAGGAGTACCGCGAGGGCGAGGAGCACCGGGACCGCGACGCTCACCGGACGGTCTCCTCGTAGCCCTCGGCCTGCGTGGTGAAGAGCTCGGCATAGGTGCCGTGGACGGTCATGAGCTGCTCGTGGGTGCCTGCCTCCTGCACGGTTCCGTCGGCGATGACGACGATGGCGTCTGCGGCGCGGACGGTGTTGAGGCGGTGGGAGACAAGGATGCTCGTCGCGCCCTGGCGGAGTGAGGTGAGCCGGTCGTGGACGTGGCGTTCGGCGACCGCGTCTAGGCCGGTGCTGGGTTCGTCGAGGATCATGAGATCCCGTTCGGAACGCATCAGGGACCGGGCGAGCGCGAGGCGCTGCCACTGGCCGCCCGACAGCTGGACGCCAGGGCTGGTGTCTTCGGTGTCGTCGGGGAAGAACATCCGGCTGAGCATGGTGTCGTACCCCTGTGGGAGGCGGGCGAGGGCGGTGTGGATGTCCGCGTCGGCGGCGGCGGCGTGGATGCGCCCGTGGTCGTGGAGAGAGCCGAGGTCACCGAGGCCGATGTTCTCCCCGGCGGTGAGGTCGTACTCCATCGGGTCCTGGAAGACAACGCTGACTCGCCGGCGCAGCTGGTCCGCCGGGAAGTCCTTGAGGTCGATGCCGTCCCAGTGGATGCTGCCCCGCTGCGGGTCGTAGAGGCGGCACAGCAGTTTGACAAGGGTGCTCTTGCCGGCCCCGTTGAGACCGACGATGGCCAGGCTGGTGCCGTGCGGGATGGTCAGGCTGATGCCGCGGAGGATCCACGGTCCGTCGTCGGAGTAGCGGAACCAGACGTCCCGGAGTTCGAGGCCGCGACTCAGCGGCGGTGGGGCGATCGGGGCGGCCGGGGCGGGGAGGTCGTCCCGGACCTGGGTGACATGCAGGTAGTGGCTGAACAGCAGGGCCGTCTGGTGGCTTTGGGCGATGCACCCCACCAGGCTGATGAGTGCCGTCTGCATGCCGGCGAGGGCCGCGACGAGGAGGGATACGTCACCGGCGGTGAGGGCATGGGTGGCGGCCTGGTGCACGCCCCAGACGAGTGCGCCGGTGGAGACGCCGGCTCCGAGGGCGGCGAGGGCCGTCTCGTAGGTGGCGAGGCGGCGGTCGAGGTGCTCCTCCTGCCCGTTGATGCTGTCGAGATCGGCGCGCATGCGCTGCGCGAAGTAGTCACCGAGGCCGTAGAGGCGGATCTCTTTCGCCGCTTGGGTGTCGGTGAGGAGCCCTCGGTAGAAGATCTGGCGGCGGGCGAGATTGCTGGTGCGCCAGAACATGTCCGCGCGATGACGGCTGTTGGCCAGGTGGGCGAAGAGGGCCGGAACGGCCGCGGCGACGAGGACGGCGGCCAGGGTGGGGCTGATGAGCAGGAGACTTCCCAGGAAGCCCGCCATGGTGAGGATCCCCTGGGTGCCCTGGAGTGCCGCGCCGACGATGCGCTCGGCCCCCTGCGCGCTCTGGATGGCGAGTTGGAGGCGGTCGTGGAAGGCGGGCTGTTCGAGCTTGGACAGACCGCTGAGCCGGTTGACGGCCTTGAGCAGGTCGCTCTGGGCCTGGGTGGAGGTGGCGCGGCGGATACGGCCGTCGGCGTACGAGGAGACGGCTGAGCCGGCAGCGAGGAGGACAGTGAGCAGGCCGATGCCGGCCGCGGCCCAGTTGAGGTCCGCGACGCGGAAGTCGTCCGCGGTGAGGCTGTCGACCACGTACTTGAGCAGCCAGGAGGCGGCTACGGGGGCCGTACCCGCGATGACGACGGTGGCGACGCGGACGGCGAGGGCCCCGGGGCAGGCCCGCAGCGTGAGGGCGAGTACGGCGGTGAGGCCCCGCAGGAATTCGGCCGTCCGGGAGGTGGACTGCCTGCTCATGCGGTGAGGAGGTTGAGCGCGGGCAGGGAACCTTGGCCGATGCCTGTCCCGGTGACGGTCCCGTCGGCGTCGAGGAGGACGAAGGTGGGGTGGTGGCGTACGCCGAAGGCGCCGGCGACGGAACCGTTCGGCGGTTCGGTGGCGGTGAGTTCGGTGTGCGGGCCGACTGCTTCGAGCAGGGGACCGGCGTCGGCGGGCTGCCCGCTGATGACGACGACGAGATGCGCGCCTGACGGGCTGTTCGCCTCGGTCCACCGTTGGATCTCGGGGAGGCTTTCCCTGGTGGGCCCGCAGTCGGGGCGGAGGAAACAGATGAGGGCGGGGTGCCCGGCCAGGGTGGATTCGCTGACTTCGCCTCGGGGGGTGTGCAAGGTGAAAGCGGGGGTGGGGTCGCCTTCGTGTACGGCAAGGGCCGGGGGGCCCGAGACCGCGGCGGCCGGGGCGGGGGCGGCTATCGTGGCGCGCCAGCGTTTGATGACCGCAAAGGTGAGGAGGGCGTTGAGGAGGGTGACCGCGGCCAGAAGGGCGAGGCCGGCGATGGCGTAGCTCACTGCGTGATCGTCCTTTCAGCGTTGGCCGGTGCGGGCGGAGAAGAAGAAGGCGAGGTCGTCGGTGAAGACGGCGAACGCGGTGAGATAGCCGGCGGTGGCGACGGCGAGCGCGAGCGCGGGGGCGCTGAGGGGGGTGGTGGTGCCGTGGGTGAGGGCGATGGCGCCGCCGAGGAGGGCGAGCACAGTGAGTGTGGCGTTGCGGGCGACATGCCAGGGGCCCATGGGCACGGTGGTCCTGCTGCCGAAGCAGGGACAGCCGGCGGAGCTGCGGCGCCGCATGGTGGTGACGGCGACGGCGCTGAATGCCGCGCACAGGGCGGCGGCGACGGCCAGGCCCGCGGTGAGCGTCCGGGGCAGGGCGAGGAGCACGGCGGCGAGGAGCTCGGCCACGGGCACCAGGACGGCGAGAGCCGGCCGGGCTGCGGCCGGCAGGTAGGTGAGGTCGCCCAGTGCCGTGGCGAATCGGCGGCGGTCGCGCAGCTTGGCGAGGCCGGCCACGGCCAGCACGCAGATCAGGGTCAGGCGGCAGACGAGCAGCAGGTCGGACAAGGGTGACTCCGAAAGAATGGGTCCTGGACCGGCGGGCACGGGGCGAGCCGCACGCGGCCCGCCCCGTGGTTGTTCAGCAGTAGTCCCAACTGCCGCAGCTGACCCCGCACGCGCCCGTGTAGCAGCAGCGGCGGCACCGCTGGGCGCTGGTGCTCCACTCGGTCCAGCAGTCCGGCGGGCAGCCCGCCTCGGCTTCGGCCTTGGGCAGAATCCGCTCGATCAGGCGGCCCGCACCGGCCTTGAGTGTGCGCATGGTTCTCCTCTTCCTGTGTGGATGGGATGTGCGTACTCCGCGGTGCGACCGCGGTCCGCGGTCGCACCGGGGTTCAGGAGGCCGCCGATACCGGTTCGCGGCCGGCGGCGGAGGGAGCGGCGACAACGCCGTCCTGGTAGCTGAGGATCGTGGGGAAGGCAGGGACGCGCAGGGCGCGGAACAGTGGTGATGCCTCGGGCTCCGGTACCACCTCGTCCGCCGGTCCGACGAGTTGGGCGGTCAGGCTGCTCTCGCCGGCTTCGGCGCCGATCACCAGGGCCAGGACCCGGCCGCCTGCTGCCCGGGCCCGGTCGGCCCGTTCGGCGAAGTCGGGGAGGCTGTCGGTGCAGGACGGGCAGTCGCGGGAGAAGACGCCCAGCAGCAGCTCCCCGGAGCGGAAGTCGTCCTGGGTCAGGGTCCGGCCGCTGAGCGCGGTGGCGGTGAAGTCCGGGAGTCCGTCTCCGGATTGCGGCCCCTGGGATGCGAAGTCGTCGCGTCGGCGTACGACTTCGAGCTCCTGCCAGCGGCGCAGGATGACCACGAGCAGGACGAGGTTGAGCAGGGCGACGGCTCCGACGAGCACCAGACCGGCAATGACGTAAGGCAAGTTTCGACCCCCTGGCGCGGTTGCACGGGAGAGCAGTGTGATAGATGGGGCCTGTCGGGAGGATGCCAAGACCTTGCCAGGAACATGACGAGCTGAGCATCATTGCCGCCATGCTTGCCACGGGGTCGCATTTTCGAGTGCTCGGCAGAGTTGAGTGGACCGTAGACGGGCGCCCCAGAGCCATCGGTCGCCGCCGCGAGCGTCTGCTGCTGGGTCTGCTCCTGCTGGAGATGGGCCGGCCGCTCCCGATGGACCGGTTGATCGAGCTGCTGTCGGACGAGGACGAACGACCGCGGTCCCGGGCCGATCTGTATGTGAATGTCTGCCGGCTGCGGGCGAGCCTTCGCCAGGGCGGATGCGACGGGTCGGTGCGGCTGGTGCGGAGCGGTTCGACGTACACCCTGACCGGCGATCCGCAGCTGGTGGATCTGCACCGCTTCACTCAGCTGGTCAACCGGGCCCAGCGGGGCACCGAGCCGCAGGAGGTTTCACGACTCGCCTCGTCCGCCCTGGCCGAGTGGCGGGGGGCGGTGCTGGAGGACGTCGCATCCGAGCGGACACGCCGAGGTATCGGCACCGCTTTCGACGAACTGCTGATCTCGGCGCAACTGCTGCGTGTCGCGGCGGAGTTCAAGCTGCGTAACTACTGGTCGCTGGCCGCGGAGCTCGCGCGGCTCACCGAGGACCATCCGGAACACGAGATGCTCTTGGCCTTCCGTGCGGCCACTCTCTACGAGTGCGGCCGTCGCGCGGATGCGCTGCGAGTGCTGTCCTCGGCGCGAGCACGAATGACCGCGCGGCTGGGGTTGGATCTGAGCCGCGAGCTGCAGGATCTGCGCGAGGCGATCCTGCGGGGCAATCCCGTGGACCGCCGCATCTTCCGCTGTGGCGCCCTGGGCGCCGCGTGATGCACCACCGCATCCCCACCGGCCCGGCACGGTAGAGGTGAGCAGGGGTGATGACGGGTGACGAGGGATCAGATTCCCCGGCGCCATCCCAGCACGGGGCGCCATCTCAGCACCGCACCCCACCTGCCATACGGAGCGCCACGGCCCGACGCACCACCCGCGTGTCCGACGGCGGAGAGAGGCCACCGTCCCCTTTCAGGTCGCCAGATGCCCCACAAAGATCCCGCCCAGGATCCGGTCGTCGCGCTCGGGGACCGGCAGGGAGAAGTGCACCCGGTCGCGGTCCCACAGTCGCTTTCCGTGCCGCTCGCAACGGTAGGTGGCCCCCGTGGCCGACGTTGCGCTGTTCCCACGCCTTCGCGTTCTTCTTCGTGTTCGGGCTCTCGGGCGAGATCTCCAGGTCCAGGACCTTGAACCTGCGCATGACCTGGTTCCGGTCCCCGCCGCGCTCGGCCAGGGTCCGGGCGAAGTGGTCGTCGAGGGCCCCCGGCAGCCGCATCAGCCAGGGCAGTTCCTCGACATAGGAACCCTTGAAGTGCCGCAGGCGCAGGGAGTCGGCGAGCAGCAGCCGGGGAAAGGCGTCCTGGGTGAAGGTGAAGAAGCGCTCGGCCGGGACGCTCTCGTGGGTGTACACGCCCCGCCAGGATCCGGGCGCGTCCGCCGGGCACCGCAGGACGTGCGCCCGCACCTCGTCCTGGCCCTCCTCCGTCATCCGCGTCACAGTGAGCCATCCGGACGGCCAGTCGGGCTGTGGGACGTGGGGCGTGAGGAGGACGGACATGGCACGCCCATCGGCGGCCCGCGACAGGGCGTGGACGACGCCCCAGGAGGGCTCCCGCTCGGGACCGTCGGCTACCCGGACCGGCCGTGGCAGATCCGCCTCGGTGGGCTGGACGGCATCGAATCCCGCGACCGAGACGTGGATCACGGCACTCTCGTGGATCACGGCACTCTCAGCGGACGCTTCAATAGTGATAGCGGGCTGCGAGGAAGGGGCCAACCCCCGAAAGAGCCGACCCCACCTGACCTGCACGTTTGCCAGGCCACCAACGTGGTGTTATTTCGTCCGCTCACACGTTGAAGCGGAATGTCTGCGGGCTGAACCTGACCTGCGGCGGAGCCTCCTACAGGGCTCTAACCTGGGCTTTCCTGGTTGGCATGCGTTGGCTCCCGACGACCGTTTACGAGTGTCCTGCGGACTGACTGCGGACTGGCCGGGGGCGCCGCGGCAGAGAAATCCATGGCGCACCCGCAGAGCCTGCAACGAGACTGCGCAGGCGAGCGACTTCTACCCCTGTCCCTGCTGCGGACACCGCGTACTGGACGCGATGCCCGGCTCGTACGAGATCTGCCCCGTCTGCTTCTGGGAGGACGACGGGGTCCAGTTCCGCTGGCCGACCATGGACGGCGGAGCGAACAAGGTCTCCCTGATCGAAGCCCAGCGGAACTACCAGGACTTCGGAGCCTGCGACGAACACGGCCGGCGGTACGTCCGCCCGCCGGCCGAGGACGAGCCGCTCGACGCCGCCTGGCGTCCCATCGACCTGACGCGCGACTCCTTCGAGGACTGGGCAACCGAGGACCGCGCCCCGTGGCCCGCCGACCGCTCGGTGCTCTGCTGGTGGCTCCCCACGTTCTGGCGCCGGAACCACCCATGACCACCCACATCGAGAGACTCATCCAGCAGCTCGACGACTCGACCGGCCCGTCGGACGACACCCGCGCAGAACTGATCGGCATCGGCTCCGGCGCCATCCCCGCAGCCCTGCGCGGCCTATGCGGGGCGCGGGCCGGATGGCGTTCTGCAAGGTCTCCCGGCAGCGGTGCCGGCGCCGCCCGTGGACGACAGGCCGGCGATCACCCGAGTTCCTCCTGCGGTTCGTGGGTGTTCCAGTTCCAGCTGGTGATGGTGGTGCGCATCAGGCGGGCGGCGGTTGAGAGGTGGCTGTCGACGCCCCAGTACAGGGTGAGCGTGCGGCGGCAGTCGGGGCTGTCGACGGTGATCCAGACGAGAGGGGTGCGGGTGGCAGTACGCCGCGCGATGGCGGGGACAAGACCGACGCCAAGTCCCGCGCCGATCAGGTCAGCGATGGCGCTGGGCTCGTCGACTTCGCAGACGATCTTCGGTCTGAGGTCCCTGGCGGCGAAGAGCCGGTCGAGGAGTCGTCGTTGCCAGTGCCCCTTGCGGGCGGTGACGAGGGGCTGTTCGGCGAGTTCATCGATACTCACCGAGGTACGGCCGGCCAGCGGATGACCGAGTGGCGCGGCCACCCCCACCGCCTCATCGAGTAGCTGGATCGCCTCCAAACCATCGGCGTTGATCGGCTGTGAGGCGAGGCACAGGTCCACGTCCTGGGCCCGCAGGCGGCGGGCCATGTCCTCGGCCGGCGTCCACTTGAGTTCGACTTCGATGATGGGATGAGCTCGCTTGTAGGCCGCCAGCGGCCCGGTGAGCGTGAGGAATGTTTCCGACGCCAGTCTCACGGCGCCCACTCCCTCGCTGGTGGCCTCGGCGACGGCTCGCCTTCCCGCATCGAGCTCACCGAGGGAGCGTTCGACGTAACCGCGGAAGAGTTTGCCCGTGTCGTTCAGCCGGAGTCGGCCGGCCCGATCGAACAGTGGGGTGCCGAGTTCGCTCTCCAACCGGGCGATGGTGCGGCTCAGCGACGGTTGGGCGATGTGCAGCTCGTCGGCTGCGCGGCTGAGGTGTTCCAGCCGCGCCACCACCAGGAACTGCCTGAGTGCGTTCAGATCCATGGCCCTCCTCGTTCGCGTCCTGGACCGCGGCGGCACCGAGGTCATGCCTCCAGCGAGATAGCTGCATAGCGATATTGATCTTAGACAGAATGATTCTTTGGTCATAGCGTCGTGGGCGATCCCGAATCGAGAAGAGAGTGAGGAGTACGCCCATGGCCACCGCAGTCGACAAGTCCCACCCGACCATGCCGGTCTCCTCCGGCAGCGCGCATCGGAGAAGGCTCAGCGGGTGGGTGCTGCGGGCCGTCGTCAGCGTGCATCTGGTTGCGATCTTCGGCCAGCCGGTATTCGCCGGCTTGTTCCTGAGCGGTGACTACGACGGCCTGCGCTGGCACGAGTTCGGCGCCAACGTCACCACCTCCGTCAGCTACGTGCAGCTGATCGCGGCGATCGTGGTCTGGGTTCGGCTGCGTCAGATCTGGCCGTTCCTTGCCACGTCGGCCCTGGTGGCTGCCGAGACGGTGCAGTACTTCGCCGGGATGGAAGGCGCGCTGTGGCTGCATCTGCCACTGGGGGTGGCCACCGTCGTCGCGCTTGCCGTGGTGTTCATCACCGTATGGCGCCGGCCACTGCGGCCACGACCGCGCTCCCCGCACGAACGGGTGCAGACCATGACGGAGTCGAAGCAGGAGGGGCATGAGGGGGATGACGATGAGTGAGCAGGATGACGGCCGGTCCGGTCATGCCCGTGGAGTGACCAGGCGCCAGACGCTGGGCATCGGCGGGGCGCTCGGGCTGACGGCGGCCACCGGGCTGGCGACCGCGGCCGCGCTGGCCCGCCGCCCGTCGTTCACCGGTGACGAACTGCGCAGTGCCGTGCCGCTGCCGCCCGCGTTCCAGGTGCCGTTGCCCATTCCCGCCGTGCTGGCGCCGGTCAGCACGGCGGGCAGCGCCAACCGTTACGAGATCACCCAGCGCGAGGCGACCGTGGAGATACTGCCCGGTGTCAGGACGCCGATGTGGACGTACGGGGGCACCTTCCCGGGACCGACGATCGAGTCGCGCCGCGGTCGGCCTATCACCGTGAGGCATCGAAACGAGTTGCCGGTGCCGACGGTGGTGCACCTGCACGGTGGACGGACCCCGGCAAGCGCCGACGGATACCCGACCGATCTCGTCCTGCCCGAGGGATGGCCGGACGCCACCCGTACCGGCCAGGGCGGGCACAGCATGGGCACGCGCGACATGAGTGGGCGCGGCATGGGCGCGCACGGCAGGGACGCCATGCACGATCCGCGGGCGGTGGTGACCGGGCCGACGCGGGGCTATACGTTCCCGCTGAATCAGCGGGCGACGCTGCTCTGGTACCACGACCACCGGATGGACTTCACCGCCCCCGCGATCTGGCGTGGCCTCGCAGGACTGCACATCGTGCGCGACGATACCGAGGACGCGCTCGGCCTGCCCGCGGGGCGGCACGAACTGCCTCTCATGATCGCCGACCGTGCGTTCGCCGCCGACGGCAGCCTCGACTACCCCTCCCTCGACCCAACCCTGCGCAACCGGCCGGGTGTTCGCGAGCCCTATCTCGCTGGAGTGCTCGGTGACGTGATCCTGGTCAACGGCGCCCCGTGGCCCGTGCACGAGGTCGACGCGGCCCGGTACCGGCTGCGCATCCTGAACGCCTCGAACGCCCGGCACTACGAACTCGAAGTGCTCACCGACGACGGACGCCGGATCGATCTCGTCCAGATCGGCGCCGACCAGGGTCTGCTCGCGGCACCGGTCACCCACCGGCTCCTGCCGATGGCACCGGCCGAACGCTACGACGTGATCATCGACTTCGCCGGCGTCCCGGTCGGTGCCCGCGTCAGAGTCGTCAACCGGCTGGGCTCCGGGCGTACCCGCGACGTGATGGCCTTCCGGGTCGCACGCAAGGTCACCGACAGGAGCCGCATCCCGCGCGTGCTCTCCAGGGATCTGCCGACCTGGCGGCGGTCGGACGCCACCAGGGTGCGCGAGATCTCCTTCCGCGCCGGGCGGATGCATGGAGGCCATGGATGGCTGATCGACGGGAAGCCGTTCGACCCCGCCCGTTCCGATGTGACCGTCCGATTCGGCGATGTCGAAGTGTGGCGGCTGATCGCCGACGTCCACCACCCCGTCCACCTGCATCTGGTCGGCTTCCATGTACTCGCACGCGGCGGCGGTCGGCCATTGCGCCACGACGCGGGCCTCAAGGACACCATCTCGTTGCGGCCGGGCGAATCGGCAGAGATCATCACCCGTTTCGACGGCTACCGCGGCCGCTACCTCTTCCACTGCCACAACGCCGAACACGAGGACATGGGAATGATGGCCAACCTCGAAATCGTCTGACACCTCCACAGAAGGCCCCGCTCCCGGGACAACATCCAGCACCAAAGCACCGTCCGGCCTTCGATGGAGACGCAAAAGGGGCCCGTCTCGGATTGACGGACCCCTCTTGACCTGCGGCTTTACAGGACGCGCAATTTAGTTGAAGCTTCAATTAAACGTTGAAGCAGAATGTCTGCGGACTGATCCTGACCTGCGGCGGAGCCTCGTCCAGGGCCCTGACCTGGGACTTTCCCGTTGGGATACGTTGGCTCCCGACGGCCGTTTACGAGTGCCCTGCGGACTGGCAGTGTGCCAGTCCACAGCCAGCCCTCCCTCTACTCCACAGTGTCGGTGCTTGCCGCGGCCACCTCGATATGGGGGGTTCCGAAGGGCCGCGGCCACTCTGACCAGCTACTCAGCACCTCCCGCACACCGAGGGAACCTCAGTTACGCCGGGGCGTGGTCACCGTTTGGCGGCCAGAAAGCCGATCACGAGGATGACGAGGATGATCCATCCGCCCCCACTCGACGACTCTTCGGGTACTGGTTCCCGACGGGTTCAAACTTCTCGATCAGGTCGCCCGCGTTGGGCTTCATGCCACTGTGTGCTCGTTCGCGGTGCTCGGCGCGACGTTCTTCTGCGGCTTCTGCAGTCTCGTCATCCATGTGTGAATCACACATGTTGCATGTGTACTTGTAGCCCCAGATGATCACTTCGTTGGGGCTCTGCCCCCGCTCATCATTCACACGTGGAGGGTAGCGAGCCCGGAACAGTATGCGACGATTAATGCACCGAGAGTGATGGCTGGCACATTGAGGCGCCTTGCCGCATCTGTGCAGCGGTGAGCATCCCGCGCCTCCCGGAACCTGGCAGCACCTCAGCGACCAGGCGACTGTCGACCCGGGCGTACGTCTTCCCTCCAGCCCGTCGCTCGCCAGCCGCGACGGCGCCGGTGAGCGCATCGGCGATCCTGCGGGTGCAAGGTCGAGCCTGACGGACAACCGGATCGGTCCTGGTCTTGGAGCCTGTCGTACGGGCGAGGGGACGTATCGAACTGGACCTGTCGTGCTTAATCTTTTGACCAGCCGGCCAGGGAGACCTCGGTACCACCATTCAAGTACAGACGGAGAGCGCTGGCCGTGGTGTCGACGAAGGCTTCGGGGATGGCATTGGCGTCGACCCAACGGACCTGGGAGTGCTTGCGGAGTTCGCGGTTTTCGGGTTCGCCGGTCCATTCGTGGGTGGCGAAGACGACTGTGAGGAAGCCGTTGGGGGACTCAACGCCCCAGGCGCCGTGGATGATGTGGGCGACCTTGAGGGCCTCCGGCTTCACCGTGAGGCCAGTCTCCTCGTAGAGCTCACGGACCGCAGTCTCGGTAATGGGCTCGCCCGGCTCGCTCTTGCCAACGGGGAGGTCCCACATCCCCTGGGCGAACTTGGCGTTCTCGCTGCGTTGGAGGAGCACGACGCGGTTGGTGGCCTTGTCGTGGACGATGACGGCCGCGACCAGCAACGTCATCGAGTCGAGCGCCGGCTTGAGAGCTGGGGGGCGGTTGTCGGTCTGCTGGGCCACGGGGTTCCCTTCGTCGGGCAGGTTGTTGGGCATGTTAGGTGAGGGCCTCGCGGGCTCGGCGGGCGAGATCTGCGGCTCCGGGGACGCGGCGGCGCTGGTAGATCGCGAGCGTCGAGCGGATCGAGGTGATCGCCTTGCGGGTGCGGTCGGAGGTCATGCCCTCCATGAGGACGAGAGCCTGGGTCCAGGCGGCAACGGCTTCGTCGGCACGGGCTTGGGCGGCGAGGTTGTCGCCGAGGTCGGCGTGGGTGAGGGCGTGGACTCGCTTGTATTTCTCCGGGTCCCAGCGAGTGAGCGCGTCGCGGTGCTGTTGTTCCGTACCGATGTGGTCGGCGAGGTCGGTCAGCGTGCGTGCGGTGTGGCTTGCCACGGTGCCGGCGGCGGGGCCGCTGACGCGGGAGAAGCTGGGCTGGGGCCCGTCTTCGCGCAGGAGTGCGTCTTCGGCGGCGAGGAGAGCGCGAGCGGCCAATGGGTTCTCGCCTACGGTTGCGTAGGCGCGGGCGTGCGTGATGTGGAGGAGTGCTTCGGTCTGGCCGTCTACGTGGCCGAGGCCGCGGGCGAGCGCGCCTTTGACGAGGTCCACGCAATGGTGGGGTTGCTTGAGGCTGAGGGATTGATGGGCGAGGGCACGCATCATCCATGCGGCGTGGCCGTGGGGGTCCGCTTCGCAGGCGAGTTGATAGCCGACCTGGTAGTAGCGCTGGGCGGCGCCTTCGTGGCCGAGGTCGTGGTGTTTCCACCCTGCGAGGTAGGCGAGTTCGGCGACGGCGCCGAAGGCGGCCTGTCGTAAGGCTTCTGTGGGGAAGCGGCCTCGCAGCATGGGGGCTGCCGTGTCGGCGAGGTACGCGGTGACTGTGGTCAGGCCGTGCCCGCCGCCGAGCCGTTCGTCGGCGGCGCTGAAGGCTGCCGTGATCTGTCGTACGACGTCGATGTCGTCGCTGCCGACGAGGGAACGGGCGGTGCGGGCACGAAGCATCCGCGAGGTGGCTTCGTGGTCGTGCAGGAGCGGCATGGCCACGCCGGCCGTGGTGAACGCGGCGATGGCGAGGAAGCGGCGGCGCTCGACGTCCGCGCGACCGAGGTCGGTGACCGCGGTGACGGGGTCGGTGTCCGGTGGCGGCTCCGTGTCGGGTGGGTGGAGGCCGACCTCGGTTCGGGTGACGACGCGTCCCAGCCGCCGGGAGAGGGCTTCGGCGAGGTACTGGCCTGCCTGGCCGGACGGTGTGCGGGCACCGCCCACCCAGTGGGAGATGGCCGACTTGTTGGTCTGGAGCAGTTCGCCGTTCTCGGCGGCGATGCGGCGTACGTCCTTGGCGAGTGCGTCGTACGTGCACCCGGCGGCGTTGATCGTGTCGCGCAGGCGGGAGTTGGCGCTGGTCGGTGTCGGCACGATCGCCTCCGCTCCGGATCCGTAAACCGTGTATACCGCTTGACCTCGGTCACACCGTACCCACTCTGCGTAGCGGGCGGTTCACTTATCGACAGCCGCCCCACTTTCGGGCCGGGCGGCCCCCAAGTTCCGTACGCCCTACCGGGCTCGGGCATTCCTGTGCCCCGGCCCGGACGATCAGAGACGGAGACACGGTGACCACCATCGACACCGCGACCATCATGGTCGAGCTGCCCGAGGCGTTCGACCCGCGCTGGAACCGCCTGCCTGGCATCCACGTGGACGGCCGGCGCATCACCATCGACCCGGCCGAGTACTTCTTCCGCTTCGGGTCCAGCACCTGGCTCGTCTCCGACTGGGAGTTGGTGAAGGCCCAGCTCCTCGACGTGGACGAGACGGCCGAGAGCGCGGTCGAGCAGCTCGCGCTCGACTTCATCAAGAACCACGGCGAGTCCACCTCCGACGCGGCCCGCGTGCTGGCGACGGCGTACGGGGTGTACTCGTACCTCTTCCGCAAGGAGCACTTGGCCGGCCTCGGTCTCCCGCAGATCACCGCCGACCACCTGCGCATGCTGCGCGAGGCGGCCACGCTGATGGCGCTCAACAAGGTCGAGCTGGACGGGCACATCTCCAACGTCGGCCCGTGCTGGTTCTTCCCCGCCGCCACGTCCGTCGTCTTCGACCTGGACGACGCGACGGGCGGAATGCTGGACGAGGTGTACCACGGCGGCTGGTTCAACGAGCACCGCCGGATCGAGTCCATCAAGGCCCACGCCGCGCTCGGAGGCCGGCTCGTGCACGGCTGCCAGTCCGTGCCGGACCAGTCCGGCGGCGTCGTCGCGCCCTACGGTGCCTCGATGGCCAACTTCCGTGACGACCTGGCCGAGTTCAAGGCGGGCTGGATCGAGCAGGTCTACGCCCACCGCGTGACCGCAGCGGAGTAATCCACCCAGTACGGCTCCGGGGCGGGCCAGCTCGCGCGCGCCAGCCCCGGAGCCCACCAGCCCCTGGAGACCCTCATGGATCAGAGCCTGTCCGTCACCCTGCTTAACGACCTGTGCACCCTCGTCGGCAAGCCCCTCCCCGAGCGTGCCGAGATTCGTGTCTGGGGCATGTCCGGCGTCGAACGCGTCACCTTCCCCGACGGCACCACGGCCGTTTTCAAGTACGCCAAGGAGCCCTTCGACCGCGAAGCCCAGGCCCTGCGGGGGGCATACCAGCGCGGGCTCCCGGTCCCCGCGCTCCACGCCACCGCCATGCAGGACAAGTGGATCGGGATGCTCATGGACGACCTCGGCACCCCCGTACGGGATGCAGACGACCTCGACGGCGTCGCCGCCGCCGTCATGCTCCACGCCGCCCGCCCGGCGGGCGGTCTGCCCCTCCTCGACGGTGCGGGCCTCTCTGCCCTGCCCGGCCGAGCCCTCGATCACCTCCAACGGCTGCGGAAAACCGACCGATGGACGGACTGCGACGATATCGAGACCGCACTGGGGAAGATCTCCGCCGCGGCCGAGGCGCGTGTCCAGGGGGCGACGCTCGACCCGTTCGGCTGGGTGCACTCCGAGTTCCACCCCACGAGCGTCCACATCGGGGAGAACGGCTGGCACCTCCTCGACTTCGCACGCGCCTTCACCGGACCCGGCCTGATCGACCTCGCCTCTTACCACGGCACCACCGACGTGCCGAGCCCCTTCCGACTGCGGGTGTTCCTGGAGCAGTACGTCACCGCAGGCGGTCATGAGGACGCCCTCGCAGCCCGGGGCGGCCTGGCAGCCGAGGCATGGGCACTGGGCTGGCATCGCATGTGGGCCGTGGAGTGGTTCATGGAGCAGGCCATCCGCTGGATCAACGACCCGGCCAAGGACCCCGCGTACATCCCCGTTGTCCGCCGCCACCTGAACGACGTGGTCCAACTCCTGGAGGTCTAGGTGCTCGCCCAGGTCTCCCCTTGGTACGCCCACGCGGCCCAGCGCACGGCCGCTGCCCCCGCGCACGCCCTCACCGCGCCTGCCCGGATGGAGTGGAGCACCCACGCGGGCATCGGTCCCGGCGCCGAGATCCTGGGCCGGGACCTGTGCGGCAAGCACGTCCTGGAGCTGGGCTGCGGCCCCGGCCACAACGTTGCCCACCTCGCGAAGTACCACCAGGCCCGCGTCACCGGGGTGGACCTGGTCGGCCTCCAGGTACGCCGGGCCCGCTCCCACTACGGCCACATCGACGGCGCCACGTTCGCCGCCGGTCACGCACTGCACCACCTGCAGGCCACCGGCCGGACCTTCGACGCGATCCGCTCCGTCTTCGGCGCCGTTGGCCTCGTCGCCCCCGAGCTACTCCTCGCCGCCATTTCCCGAAGCCTGAAACCGGGTGGTGTCCTGGCCTTCTCCGTCCCTCACCCGGCACGGGCCGGAAGACATCCATCCACGGACGACCGTCCGCGCGAGGACTACGTCACCATGCCCGACCGCACCCGACTGCCCCTCGCTCGATGGGAGTTCGACGCCCGCCGATGGGGAGTTCACCTCTCCCGGGCGGGCCTGCGCGCCACCTCGGCGGTGGAGCTGCGGCACCCGCGCCGCGATCCGTGGCCCACCACCCTCCTGATCACCGCCCGCAAAAGCTGACCACCGGAGGAAATGATGCCCCTGCCCTACTTGCTCCTGGACATCGACGGCGTCCTCATCCCATTCCCGGCCGCCGACGGCAGCACCCCGCCCACCCACGTCCGCCACACCGTCCTGCCCGCCGGCCGGCACCCCGACGACCCCGTGCCCATCTGGCTCGACCCGAGCCACGGCGGCATTCTCAGCGGCCTCTTGACCAGCGGGCTCGTCACCCCCGTGTGGTGCACGAGTTGGCGCAGGGACGCCACCACGATCATCGGCCCTCTCCTGGGGCTGCCCGACTTCCCATACCTCGACCTGCCTCGCCCCCAGATCACCACCAGCCACCCCGACGGCTACCTCTGGAAACGCGACCACGTCGACACCTGGCTCGGCAGAGCTCCCGCCGTCTGGATCGACGACGACTTCACCAGCCTTGACCACGCCTGGGCGGCGGAGCGCACCGCCGAGGGAGCGCCGACCCTCATCGTTCAGCCCGACCCACATCTCGGGCTGCAACCTGAGCACCTGACCGAACTCACGACATGGGCCTCGCAGTTACCCACAGCCCGCGCTGTCTGACGACTGATGCCCTCGCTGTCGCGAGCAGCGAGGGCATCAGAGTGTTGCTCGAGCGTGAGCCGTCTGCGGTCTGTGGCAGGGATCGGCACCCCTGATGTCGGAGTCGGCTGGAACACTGCGGCCGTGATCAACGAAACCCCGGACCTTCCCTATTCTCCCGCCAGCTCCCTGCCACCCGCAGCGCAGGCCGAGCTCGCCGGCACCGCCTGGGAGGAGCTGCCGCACTTCTGCACGGGCCGACACGGCGTGCCCGACACACCGGACATCCTCGGTGCGGTGCTCGCCACCGACCCGGCCCGCCGGGTGCGGGCGGTCGGAGATCTGTACCGGCTGCTCCTCAATCAGGCGCGGGTGTTTCCAGCAACCGCCCCGGCGGCCCTGGTCGTCGCTAGTCTTCTCGACGATCCGCGCACTCTCGCCGAAGACCGGTGGGAGCGCAGGGCAGGCCGCCGACCGCTCCGCGCCGAACTGCTGAATTGGCTGGCTTCATTCGCCGACATCGCCCGCCTGAACGTCGAGGACGGTATCGGGGCGGCGCAGGATCTGGCCGCCGCCCGTGCAGCACGGCCAATACTCCACGACCGCATCGCGGATTTCTGCGACGCCGATGATCCACTGGTGGGGGAGGCCGCGCTCGCGGCCACCGCCCTGCTCCTGGCCGACCCCGCCCTCGCCTCGTCCGTCCCCCGGTACGCACCCGCCGCTCGTGCGGTCCTTGCCGTGAGCGCAGACTCGCACTACCGGTGGATCGCTCGGGAGCGCCTGGCGGCCTGGGGCGAGAACGTCACCGGTCTCGTCGCCGCAGAGAAGGAACACCTCGCCGCCCTGGACCAGGCACATGCTCTGGCGGAGGACCCCTTCGGGGAGGGCCAGGAGCAGGCGATCCGCTGGCTTGAAGAGCAACCCGAGGACACTGCGGCTCCGGAACGACTCGGCCGCCGGCGTGAGGACCGGACCGCGCCCCCACAAGCGGCTGCTCCGCACGAGCCGGCACCGGAGCAGCCCGTGGCCACTTCGGGGAGCGAGACGGGGTACCGCGGCCCGTGGCGAATCACCAGGGAGGAGGAGCGCGCCGAGTGGACGTTCACTCCGTACGTAGGAGTCGGCCCCCTGCACTTCGGGATGACCTTGGAGGAGATCACCAGTGCCCTCGGCGAAGGACCGGCAGTCTCGTCCTACTCCCATCACGGCGAAGACCAACAGCTCGACTACACCGACTTCGCCGAGAGTGGGGTCAGAGCCCTCTTCTATGAAGGCCGCCTGGGGTGTGTCGCCGTGGACGCCCTCACCGGCCCCCAGGTGAGACTGGACGCGGCCCCGCTGACCGGCTGCGCGCCTTCCCACGTGGAGGACTGGCTCATCCACCGCACGACACTGCGGCCCGGCAGCCTGATGTACAGCCCCGCCGCCGATCCGGTCTTCGCCGAGCTCGGCCTGGCGATCCGGCCCCAGCGAGCTGGCGACGTCGTCCTGTCCCGACCGCTCTTCCTGCTCCATGACTGGCTCGACCTGTGGCACTCGCTGCCCAGCGAAGAGTGGAACTACTCCTAAAAGGGCGTGGCGAGAGCATCTGCCCTGGCCGTCAGTGGTGCCGAGTACGTTCTTCGGGCTTCATGGCCATTGGCGTGGCTGAGAGGTGTGGCGCGGCGGGCATGGACGATGTGCCGGTGACGGTGCTTCGCCTGCGTGCTGCCTGAACGCGCTTGCCCGGCTGAGCCATGATGCGCCAGTTGAGGACCTCGGCGGGGTACTCCGCGCTGTCGAGTTCCCGCTGGGTGCCCACTTCGGCCAAGAGGCGTCGGAGGTTGTGGCCGGCGGTTTCGGCGTGGGCGAGGGTTGTGGTCAGGGCAGTCCAAGTGGGGTCGGCGAGTATCCGGTCGGCGTGGTCGGGGAGGGCCGCGCGAACGTCCTGCTCGAAGCGGTGGGCGGTTGCGGCTCGTGGTGCGCGGTGGGCCAAGTCCGCCAGGACGGGTGCGGCGGCCTGCTGGTAGCCGGCCTGGAGGTGGCGGAAGGCTTCGTCGGCTGCTGCGGCCTGCTGTTCGTGGCCGCGCTGTTCGTGCCACTTGGCGGCTGCGCGCGCCAGGTGCACGGTAGCGAAGAGCAGGGCGATGGCGAGTCCGCCGGGTTCATTGGAGGCGTAGGCGAGTTCCTTGGCGGCTTGGCGCAGGGCGGTGGCCGCGTCGTGGTCGGCGCGAGTGGCGGATCGGCGGGCGCGGTTGAACGCCGAGGCCGCTGCGCGTAGCTCTGCTCGGTGCGGGCCGGGTGTGGCGCTGGCGATGTTGTAGAGGGCTTCTCCGAAGGCGGCGAGGTGGCCTTGGGCGGCGGCATCGTCGTCGGAATCGAGGGTGGTCCGTGCCTTGAACATGGCGGCGGTGGCGTGCTGCCACTGCTCGGCAGGGTCCGCCGCATACCGGGGGTGGTCGGCTACCTCCTGGTCGGGGAGGCGTTCGCGGAGGCGGTTGATCGAGAGATCGGGTGCGAGCTTCGAGCCGCCGTACCAGACCGGTTCGCCGGCACTGTTCGTGTCGCCGGGTGCGGCGAGGCTGTAGCCGATCACGTCACCGCTCTCGGGGCCGAGGCGCGTCTTGACCTTGATGCCGAGGGACTGCAGCACGGTGAAGTAGTCGGCCTCGGTGTGCACGGCGGCGGCGACCGCGTACGCCCGCTCGCGCAGCCACTGCCATGCGGTCACCGTCTGGCCCTGGCGCTCGGCCTTGGCGCGTTCGGCGCCGGTGGGGTTCGGGGGGCCGTGAGGTCACCGGACTTCAAACGGCGTAGGCCGAACTCGGTCTCGATCCTGCGGCACTCCGCCTGGGCCCGACGGCCGTCCTGGTGGGTGCGTGGGCGGCGTCCGTCGGCGCGGACGGTGGTGGCCATGATGTGGATGTGGTCGTCGGCGTGACGGACCGCGATCCATCGGCATGCCCTCTCGTCACCCTCGGGGGCGATGCCCGTTGCGTGCACGACGCGGCGGGCGACCTCGGCCCACTCGGCGTCGGTGAGGTAGCGGTCACCGGGCGCGGTGCGGACCGGGCAGTGCCAGACGTGCTGCGGTGGCTTCTTGCCGCCCAGCTCGCGGGTGCGGAGCTCGACGTGGTGGTCGAGTCGCCTGGCGAGCTGGGAGTAAGTGGCTGCCGAGTCGCGGCCGGGGTCCGGGGCGCCGGCCATGTCCCAGGCGGCGACGATGTGGGGATTGGTGTGCTCATCGCGGCGGCCGGGACCGAAGAGGTAGGCGATCAGCCCGCGGCTGTCGGAACCGGTGGAGATGTCAGGAACCATGAGCCGTGCCGTCCGCCAGGAGTTGGTCGATGAGATGGAAACTGTTCTGTGCTGCTTGCTCGACGCGGTCCAGAACCGCCTCGGCATGCTCGGGCACGGTTCCTCGATTGATGGCTGCGGTGATCTGGTTGAGTTTGCCGCCAATGCGGTTCAGCGCGACCGTGTGCGCCTCGACGGCCTCGATCAGCGGGCGCAGAGGATCATCCTCCGGACTGCCGACCATCCCCGCCTTGCCCTGCGCAGCAGCCAGGGCCGCGTCCCCGACAAACCCGGCGAACCTCTGACCGCGCTGGTGAGCGGCGGCGCTGATCACCTGGACCGCGGTGCGCGTGAAGCGGATGGTCTTCTCCTGGTCGCGCTTCTCCACGGTGCGCTTGCGGTTCATCTGCGCGGGCAGGACGGGGGCGTCGAGATCCCGCCAGGAGGGCTGCTCGACGAGCGATGGGACATCGGCCGGGGGATTGCGGGGACCTACGGAGTCGGCTGCGGGCTGGCAGGAGCCCTCAGCCACCCCCTCCTCCAGCTCGGGCGCCCCCTGGCGCTCGGCCTTGTCCTCCGCCACCCCTGGGGTGGGGGCAAGCGCGGACGAAGCCTCGTTAGAGGCTCGTTCGCTCCAGCTTGCTGCTGGTCGTCGGGTGAGCCTGAACAGCTTCCTGCGGCGGCGGGAGGTGGTGTCGTCAGCGTTCGATTCGGGCATGGTGGTGCTCCGTCAGTCGTGAGGGGTGGTGTCGTCGCATCCGTCGCATCCGTCGCGTGGCTGGTCAGCACAGGTACGGAGAGAGCCGCAGGTACGGAGTGATCCGTAACGCCGAGGAGATCCGTCCCCGCGCTGACCTGCGCGGGGACGGATGCGACGGATTGATGCGGACCTGGTGTCAGCGCGTGGGCCTGGGGCCTGCGGGCCCTCCCGGCGTGCCGGTGGGCAGCGTCCCGGACGGAGGGGCGAGCGGCCTGCCCTGGGTCGGACGTGCCGGGACCCCGGCGGTGGGTACCGATGGGGCGGGGGCAGGGCAGTATCGGGCCCAGGCGTCCACGAACTGGTTACGGGCGTACGCCTTGGCCTGCCTGCCTTTCTCGAAACGGTAGTTGGCCGGGCTGATACCGAAGTCGCGCAGCAAGTTCGCCAGGTGGTAGGCGTTGAGCCCCTTCGCCGTACTCCGCCCACGGGGCCTCGGCGTCCTGGATGAGCACGGCGAGCAGGTCCTGACTGCGCAAAGCCTCCCTGCCGCCCTCCTGATCGAAGACGCGGCGGATGTCACGCAGCAGCCGCGTCTTCAGCGTCGTCTGCTCGTCCTGGACCACCTCGTTGCGCGTCATCGCCAGACAGGCCGCACGTGCCCGCGCGGGCCAGTGCCCGCCGGCGAGATCGGCGACGATGACGAGCGGCTCCCATGTGTCGGCGGCGCGGTCCTCGACGGGCATCTTCGGCACCGCGCCCGCGACGATGCCGCGCTGCGGGACCAGCCAGTCGGCCAGCCGATCGCGAAGCGCGTGCAGTTCCGGCACGGAGTACCGAGATCGGAACGGGGTGATTCGCTCACCCGGCTTACGCTTCTGCATGCGGATGACGATCGCCCGGTCCATGATCGTGTCCGGCAGGTCACCGATGCCGGCCAGCGCCGCCATCGCGAAGGTAGGGAACGCGGTCGGCTTGTGCTCCGGCCCGGAGATCCGCCAGGCGGGCCGGTTGCGCTGGTGCCCGGCGTTCAGCAGGCCGCGCAGGTCCTCCTTGTCGCCCGCCTTGGGGCCGAAGATTGTGTCGGCCTCGTCCACCAGCAGCGTCGGCGGGTTCTTGCCGATGACGCGGAAAACGACCGCCGGGGAGGTGTTCACCGTCATCATCGGCTGGTGAACGGTCTCGTAGAGAACGTCCAGAAGACGGGACTTGCCGCACCCCTTGGTCGGCCCGACCACCGCCAGTCGCGGCGCGTGCTGGAGGCCGGGCTGGATATGGGAGGCCGCGACCCAGAGCGTGACGGCGGTCAGGGCCTCGTCGCTCGGCAGAACGACGTACCGCCCGATCGCCGTGCGGAGGTCGTCCAGCAGCGCGGTGCCTTCTCCTGCCGCCCCGCCGCCGTCCTGGGTTTCTGGTCCGCTTGGAGCAGGATCGACTGCGCTGTCCGACGCGGTCGCCGGGGCGCTGACCGGAGCAGGTCGCGAACCGGGTGTGCTCCGATTCTGAGCATCGGAGGTCGCGCCTCCCGTGTCGGGGCGTGGTCCCGTCCGCTGCTCGCGGTTCCGAGGCAGACCCTGGCCCGGGACCGCGATCGGTGGCCAGACAACACCGGATGCGTTCGAGGCTGCGGGGGACGTAGGGTCCTTCATAGACGTTCCTCTCGGGTGGAGGGCGAGACGGGCAAAGCCTCGCCTCTCACCGGTTCGTTCGTTCAGGGATGGGCGACGTGCAGGGGAATCTCCGGCCCTCGGCGTAGGCGCGCCGAGGGCCGTAGCTGTGTCCGGACGGGTCGGCGGCTCATGTGGCCAGGCCCCAGTCCTCTCCGCCGTCGATCAGCGCGCGCTCGTAGCGCAGCAGTTCGGCCTCGGGGTAGAGCACCCGCTTGCCGATCTTGATGCCGCGCGGTCCCTTCTCCAGATGGCGCCAGTAGCGGACGGTGCTCTCGGCGGTGCGGTAGCGCTCGGCGACCTCGGAGGTGGTCAGGTATCGCATGCGTTCCCATTCGGCTAGCTTTCGATTCGATCTGCATAATCAGTACCCCATGATCGGCGGTTAGCCAAACCGGGAAGCTCATGTTTCAATTTGGATAACGATGGTCGTGATGGAGGTTCGATGGCAGGCGAGAAGGCCGAGGGCAGCGAGGTGCCGCTGCTCTACAGCGAAGGCAACGTGGCGGGCCGCGTGGCCCTGGAGCGTGAGGTCAGAGGGTGGAGCACGACCGAGCTGGCCGAACGGGTGACCAGAGCCGGCGTGAAGATGAACCAGACAGCTGTGTGGCGCATCGAGAACGGCTCGCCCCGCCGGCGGATCAACCTCGATGAGGCGCTCGCCTTCTCCCGCGTCTTCGAACTCCCCCTCGAAGAGCTGATGTCACCGCCCTTGGAAGGGCTCGACATCGACAGCCGACGGCTCGTCCAGGAAGCCGTCGAAGCGTTCTACGAAACCCGCGACGCCCGCGACCGCCTGCATCGCGCCGTGGTCGCCGTCGCCGACCACATCAAGACCCACCCCGACAGCTCACGCGCGATCAACGAGCAGTGCCTCCGCCTCATGGGCGACGAGCGGGACGCTCGCACCCTCACCAGCGATATCGAGGACGGCGGCCACTACTGACAACCAGCACGAAGGAGAAGCCACTTGGCGAACATCCAGAAGCGACCCAACGGCAAATGGCGCGCCCGCTACCGCGATCTCGACGGCAAGGAACACGCCCGCCACTTCGACCGGAAGCTCGACGCCCAGCGCTGGCTCGACGAAGTCACGACCAGCGTGGTCACCGGTCAGTACGTCGACCCGCGCTCGGCGAAGAAGCCCTTCAAGGAGTACGCGGAGGAGTGGCGAGCCAGCCAGCCGCACCGGCCGTCGACGGCCAAGGCCGTAGCCCAGCACCTGCGTTGCTACGCCTACCCCGTATGGGAGAAGCGGGCACTCGGCGCGATCAAGCCCGGTGACGTGCAGAGCTGGATCACCAGCCTGACGACCACCCACAAGCTCGCCGCGAGCACCTCCCGCACCGTCTTCAACACGGTCAACGCCGTCTTCCGGGCAGCGGTCCGCGACCGCATGATTCCGCACAACCCCTGCACCGACGCGAAGCTGCCCTCAGTTCCGAGGAAAAAGGTCGTGCCCTTGGCCGTCGAGCAAGTGCGGACGCTGGCCGAGGAGATACCCGGCCGCTACAGGGGCCTGGTCCTGCTGGGCGCTTGCACAGGGCTCCGCCCCGGCGAGCTCTTCGGCCTCCAGCTCCAACACGTGGACCTGCTGCACGCCACCGTCTCGGTCGAGCAGCAGGTCCAGCAGACCGCCAAGCACGGCGTGTACGTCTGCCCGCCCAAGACCGCTCGATCACACCGCACGGTCCCACTCCCCCGCATAGCGGTGGAGGCGATGAAGGCCCACCTGCGGGACTTCCCCGCCGATGGGCCCGAGAGCTGGATCTTCAAGGCGCCGCAAGGCGGGCCGGTGGTCTACACGCACTTCATGGACGGGTCCTGGCGGCCCGCCTGCGCGAAGGCCGGCATACCGAAGGGCACCGGACCCCACGCCCTCCGGCACCACTACGCCAGCCTGCTGATCAAGCACGGCGAGTCCGTGAAGACGGTCTCCGAGCGCCTCGGCCACACCAACGCGGCCATGACGCTGAACATCTACACCCACCTGTGGCCCGACTCCGAAGAGCGGACCCGGGCCGCCGTCGACAAGGCGTACGCGGACCGGTCCGCCGATGCCCAGCCACAGGTCGACGAAGCGGCGTAACCGCTCCCCCGCGTGCCGGACCCGTCCAGCACGCTGCGGACTCCGCGCGGACCGCAAAGGCCGCCCGACCCACTCCGCCGCAGGTCAGACGGCCTTTCACCGAACGTATTAGACGTTGAAGCGAACTCCACCACAACCCACGTGACCTGCGGAAATGCGACGCCATCCCAGCACCATCCCAGCACGGGATTCGCGACAAAGTACGAGAGGGCTCAGGTTCGCCAACGTTACACAACAGCGCCAGCGAGGGGCCGAGGTTCGAGGGACTTCTCCGCAACGCCTGTTCAGCCTGATCGCGCTCCCCAACTCCCTTGCCGCGCCTGCCATCCGCCACTCACAGCGGCCAGGCGGTCAGCAAATCGCCGGGGCCGTAGGTGGCGTCGAGCCCCGGACAGTCGACTCCACTACGCGAAACCGCCACGACTGGAACAGGTTCGTCGGTGAGGGCAGCCCGGTGCCGATGCAGAGCGGCCAAGTCATGCCGGTCGAAGGGCGACTGCTCCAGCCACTTGATGGAGCCGACGAAGAACAGCTCCTTGGCGATGGGGGCGCGGTCGGCCCCGACGATATCGATCTCGATGTCGTTGGTGCGGGTCCAGTAGCCGCCCACTGCGGGGGCCGCGGGCAGCCGGTCGTCGGGCAGTATCCGCGCCAGGGCCTCACGGACAAGAGGCTCGACGGCCCGACCACGCCAGCTGGTCCAGTTCTCCCGGATGCGCGCCAAGGTCAGATCGCCCCGCCCCCGCTCGATCTCCTCCATCGACGGGCCGAGCAGGTGCAGCCAGAACCGCAGGTACGGATCTGTCACCCGGTAGCGGCGGTCCTTCGACGGGCGCAGCGATACAGGCAGCTCGCCGGCGACGATCCGTTTGTCCGTAAGCAGCTCCAGAGCTCGCTGCAGCGGCGTGGCCCCGATCCCGCCGGCTGCACGGGCGATATTGGTGAAGGTCCGCTCGCCACTCCCGATGGCCGCCAGCACCTTGCGCGCCTGTACCTGCGGGGGGAATTCGGCGGCCAGCGAACGCTCGGCCGACACCAGCAGGGCCGAGACCGGATCGCTCAGCGCCTCGCCGAGGAAGTCCCACAGCCCTGCGCCGCGCGGCCACTCTGCGCAGATCAGCGGCAGCCCGCCGGTGACCAGTGCGGCGTCGAAGGCTTCCGCCGGATCCAGCCCAAGCATCTGCCCCACCTCGGCGGGGTTGAGCGGTCCCAGCACCATCTCCCGGCCGCGCTGATGGAAGGGGCGTCCGTAGCTGTTCAGTGCCTCCATCATCGACAGATCGGAGCCGATGAGGACCAGCAGCACCGGCTTGATCTCCAGCACCCGGTCCCAGGCCCGTTGCAGCATCCCTTCAAAGGCGCCGTCGGTATCCATCAGGTACGGCACTTCGTCGATGATCAGAACGCTCGCCCGGTCGGCAGGCAGCGCCGCGGCCAGCACATCGAACGCGGCATCCCAGTTCTCCGGCCGCGCGGCGGCCACCAGCCCCGCCAACGGCAGCGTCGACACTTGGGCGTCCCTGGCCAGCCGTGCCAGATCATCCCTGGGGGATGCACCAGTCGCAGCGAAGAACAAGAAAGGGGCTCCGGAGCGCTCCGCAAACCGCTCGACCAGCCGCGACTTGCCCACCCGGCGCCGCCCACGCAACATCACGCACCGACCGGGCCGCTCCCCGCCGATCCCTGCCGCCACCTTCTGCAGCTCTCGCTCCAACGTCGCCAGCTCCTGGCGACGTCCTACAAAATCCACCACGTCTGGTCGACCTCCACCCATGACACTAACAACAATGTTAGCAACATAGAGGTTAGTGATTGCCTTCGTGACCCTCGGCAGACGTGTCAACGAGCCTTAAGACGTGGTGGCAGTCTGCGCACCAGTGTGCACTCAGGGTTGTCGTTTCGAGCAGACCGCGCGTGTGCGCATCGCGTACGGGCAGGTGACACCGGAGGCGCTGTACCGACAGAACCGGTACCCGCGCACGGAATGATCGAGGTCGTAACCTGGACCAGGAACGTTCACTGCTTCTCAAGCCGTCCCCGCCCATCGAAATGACGGGCCCCTGCTCCCGGAGCTCTGTCCCGGAATCAGCCACCCATGTGTACACATGGCACACTCGGTACCCTTGGGGCATGACTCAGCCGCTGCCCATAGAGTCCATCCGCGACGTACGCGCTCACTTGGCCGAAGTCGTCGAACGGGCCGACCGCGACGACATGCCCACTGTCATCACCCGCCGCGGCAAGCAGGTCGCCGCCGTGGTCTCGATCGAGGTGCTGCGCAAGTACCAGGAGTGGGAAGAGCGCGAGATCAACCGCATCATCGACGAACGCATGGCGAGCCCGGCCGCCGGCGTCCCGATCGAGGACGTGATGAGGGAGACGCTGGCACGCAGTGAGTGACTACCGCACGGTGTTCCGACCCGAGGCCCAGGCCGAGCTTCGCAAGATCCCTCGCGACATGGCGCTTCGTATCCTGGCCAAACTGACAGAGCTGGAGAGCGACCCTTTCGGCTTCAACACCACGGCACTTGTATCCCAGCCTGAGCGCCGCCGCCTACGAGTCGGCGACTATCGCGTCTTCTACACCATCGACAACGGGGAACTAGTGGTGTGGGTCGTACACGTCGGACACCGCTCCACGGTCTACGACACGTAGCCGCTTCAGGTTCTGCGGACTACTGCGGACAGCACAACGGCCTGACCTGCCTTCTCGCAGGTCAGGCCGCTATTCACGTCCAATCAGACGTTGAAGCGGAACTCCACCACGTCCCCGTCCTGCATCACGTAGTCCTTGCCCTCCATGCGGGCCTTGCCCTTGGCGCGGGCCTCGGCGACCGAACCCATTTCGACCAGGTCCTCGAAGGAGACGATCTCCGCCTTGATGAAGCCCTTCTGGAAGTCGGTGTGGATCACACCGGCCGCCTCGGGGGCCGTGGCGCCCTTCTTGATCGTCCAGGCTCGGGCTTCCTTCGGGCCTGCCGTGAGGTAGGTCTGCAGGCCCAGGGTGTCGAAGCCGACGCGGCCGAGGGTGGCGAGACCGGGCTCTTCCTGCCCCATGGACTGGAGGAGTTCGAGGGCCTCGTCGTCGTCGAGCTCGATCAGCTCGGACTCGATCTTGGCGTTGAGGAAGATCGCCTCGGCGGGAGCGACCAGGGCGCGCTGCTCGTTCTTGAAGTCCTCGTCGACCAGCTCGTCCTCGTCGACGTTGAAGACGTAGAGGAAAGGCTTGGTGGTGAGGAGGTGCAGCTCATGGAGGAGCTTGCCCTTCTCCGTGCCCGCGGAGATGCCCGCGGCGAAGAGGGTCTGGCCGGACTCGAGGATCTTCTGGGCCTCCTCGACCGCGGCGAGGACCGCGACCTTCTCCTTCTGGAGGCGGGACTCCTTCGTGAGGCGCGGGACGGCCTTCTCGACGGACTGGAGGTCGGCGAGGATCAGCTCGGTGTTGATCGTCTCGATGTCGTCCTTGGGCGAGACCTTGCCGTCGACGTGGACGACATTCTCGTCCTTGAAGGCGCGGATGACCTGGCAGATCGCGTCGGACTCGCGGATGTTCGCGAGGAACTTGTTGCCCAGGCCCTCACCCTCCGAAGCACCTCGGACGATGCCGGCGATGTCGACGAAGTCGACCGTCGCGGGGAGCAGCCTCTGGGAGCCGAAGATCTCCGCCAGCTTGTTCAGGCGCGAGTCGGGAACACCGACGACGCCCACGTTCGGCTCGATCGTGGCGAACGGGTAGTTGGCCGCCAGCACGTCGTTCTTGGTCAGGGCGTTGAACAGGGTCGACTTGCCGACATTCGGCAGGCCGACGATTCCGATCGTGAGCGACACGTTGGCGACTTCCTGAGGAGTGAGGAGGGGGAGGAGGAGTTGGTGGGACGGGCGGAAATGCGTCGGGCCCGGGTGGGCCGATTCTCCAGTTTACGGGCGGGGGCGACCGGGTAACCACGGGTCCGGTCGGGCGTCGATTCGGTTCCCGTTCGGCCGTGTGGCATCGAACTCACCCCTAAGGTCGCCCAAAGCGCGTGTCCCGCACCCGCTTCCTCCCGCCCGTCGACCTACGTTGTCCCGGTGGAGCAGCACAGGACACGTCCCCCGCAGCGCAGGCAGTCTCGGCAGGCCTCGCTGTCCCCGCAGGGCACCATCGACGAAGCCGCCGCCGTCTATCGGGTGATGGACGCGAAGCCGGAGGGCCGGTCCCGACCGGTGCCGCCCGCCGTTCTCGCGCTGCGCAGGCTGCCGAATCCCCGGCTGACCGGCATCGGCGCGGGGCTCTTCGCCGCCGCCTCCATGTTCCTGCTGGCGTGCCTCGACCGGCTGGTCCTCGACGGTTCATCGACCGTGTTCGGGGTGCTGTTCCTGCCGGTCAGCGCGCTGACCGCGCTGTGGGTACGGCCCGCGGACCTGGTGACCGCGCCGATCATCGTGCCGATCGCATTCGCCGTCGGCGTGATCCCGATCTCCGGCGGCACGGGCGGCTTCGGCGGCCAGACCATGGCGGTCGTCACCGCGCTCGCCGTACATGCCGGGTGGCTGTACGGCGGGACACTCATCGCCGGGCTCATCGCGACCGTACGGAAGGTGCGGCTGATGCGGCAGCGGCAACGTCAGCGTCGGATGCTGCTCGCCTCGCAGACGACGCGGCCCGCCCAACCGCCCCGTCGCTCCCAGCGCTGACCGGGGCCGATAAAACGGCGGGCCCGTCGCCCCAGCGGTGGCCGGGGGCCGCAGGGCGGGGCGGGGCAGCCGGGTGAGCCCTACGCCGTGTTCGCCGCCGCCATCGCCGCTCCCACGATGCCCGCGTTGTTCTGCAGCTCCGCCGGCACCATCTCGGCCCGTACATGTTCGATCAGCGGCAGGAACTTGTCGGCCTTGCGGCTGACTCCGCCGCCGATGATGAAGAGCTCGGGCGAGAACAGCATCTCCACATGGGTCAGGTACCTCTGCACCCGGTGCGCCCAGTGGTGCCAGCTCAGCTGCTCGTCCTCCTTGGCCTTGGTGGAGGCGTGCTTCTCCGCGTCGTGGCCGTTCAGCTCCAGGTGGCCCAGCTCGGTGTTGGGGACGAGCCTGCCGTCGATGAAGAGTGCGCTGCCGATTCCCGTACCGAGCGTCAGTACGATCACCGTCCCCTTGCGTCCGCGCCCCGCGCCGAACGCCATCTCCGCGATGCCGGCCGCGTCGGCGTCGTTCAGGACGGTGACGGGAAGGCCGAGTCTGTCGCCGAGCAGTCCGCGGGCGTCCGTGTCGATCCAGCTCTCGTCGACATTGGCCGCGGTGCGTGTGCAGCCGCCCGTGACGACGCCCGGGAACGTGATGCCCACCGGGCCCGACCAGTCGAAGTGACCGACCACCTCGGCCACGCAATCGGCCACGTCCTTGGGCGTGGCCGGGTGCGGTGTCAGTACTTTGTGGCGCTCCTGCGCCAGGTCTCCGCGGTCCAGGTCCACGGGAGCGCCCTTGATCCCGGATCCGCCGATGTCCACGCCGAAGATCTGCATGCAATCCACGGTACGGGCAGGTGGCCCGGCTCACTTCCCGGAACGGGAAGCCGTCGACGCGAAGCCGTCACTTCTCCACGAGCGCCGCGGCCTCGGCGCGCAGGTCGCGGCGGAGTTCCTTGGGCAGCGAGAACGTGATGGACTCCTCGGCCGCCTTCACGATCTCCACGTCCTCGAAACCGCGCTCCGAGAGCCACGCCAGGACACCGTCGACCAGGACCTCGGGAACGGACGCGCCCGAGGTGACGCCGACCGTGGAGACACCCTCCAGCCAGGCCTCGTCGATTTCGTCGGCGAAGTCGACCAGATGCGCGTCGTTCGCACCGGCGCCGAGGGCGACCTCGACCAGGCGGACCGAGTTCGAGGAGTTCTTGGAGCCGACGACGATCACGAGGTCGGCGTCCGCGCCCATCTGCTTCACGGCGATCTGGCGGTTCTGCGTGGCGTAGCAGATGTCGTCGCTGGGCGGCGAGACAAGGAGCGGGAACTTCTCCTTCAGCGCGCCGACCGTCTCCATCGTCTCGTCGACGGAGAGCGTGGTCTGGGAGAGCCAGACGACCTTCGACGGGTCGCGCACCTCGACACCCGCGACGTCCTCGGGGCCGTCGACCAGCGTGATGTGCTCGGGGGCCTCGCCGGAGGTGCCGATGACCTCCTCGTGGCCCTCGTGGCCGATCAGGAGGATGTCGAAGTCGTCCTGCGCGAAGCGGACGGCTTCCTTGTGGACCTTGGTGACCAGGGGGCAGGTCGCGTCGATCGTGGCGAGCTTCCGCTCGGCCGCCTCCTCGTGCACGGTCGGCGCGACGCCGTGCGCGGAGAACATCACGATCGAGCCCTCGGGGACCTCCGCCGTCTCCTCGACGAAGATCGCGCCCTTCTTCTCCAGGGTCTGTACGACGTACTTGTTGTGGACGATCTCGTGGCGCACGTACACCGGGGAGCCGTACTGCTCCAGGGCTTTCTCCACGGCGATCACGGCACGGTCCACGCCCGCGCAGTAGCCACGGGGAGCGGCGAGCAGGACGCGGCGGGGTGTCGTAGCAGTCATGCGTCCCATCGTAAGGCCGAGCCGAACGCGCGGAAGATCGGCGGGGTCGCGAGACTGATGCGTACGCGATCGACGGAGGGCTCATGTCGGGGACGGGCAGCGGCAGCGGCGGCGGGGTCGCGGAGGCGGAGGGGGCGCACCAGGAGAAAGGCAGGCTGCGGCGGACACTCGGCTTCCGGGATCTGGTGGTCTACGGGCTCCTCTTCATCGCTCCGATGGCACCTGTCGGCGTATTCGGCACACTCGATGCGAAATCGGACGGTGCGGTCGCGCTGGTCTATGTCGCGGCGACGGTCGTGATGGCGTTCACGGCCTTCAGCTACGCCCAGATGGTGCGGGTCGCCCCGCTGGCGGGCTCGGTCTTCGCGTACGCCCGCAAGGGGCTCGGGGAAGGACCGGGATTCATCGCCGGGTGGATGGCGATGCTCGACTATCTGCTGATCCCCGCGGTCGCCTACCTCTTCTCCGGGATCGCGCTGAACTCGCTCGTGCCGTCGGTGTCGCGGTGGGTGTGGACGGCGCTCGCGGTCGTCGTCACCACGCTGCTGAATCTCTGGGGTGTACGGGCTGCCGCCCGGGTCGGCTTCGCGGTGCTCGCGATGGAGATCGCGGTACTGCTGGTGTTCCTGGTGTCAGCGGTGGTGGCTCTTGTACGGGGCGGTGCGCAGCGCGGCTGGCTGACCCCGCTCACCGGCGATTCCGGCTTCTCCGCTTCGGCGGTGCTGGGGGCGGTGTCGGTGGCCGTGCTGTCGTATCTGGGCTTCGACGCGATCGCCTCGTTCGCGGAGGAGGTGACGGGGGGCTCGTCGAAGGTGGCGCGGGCGGTGCTGTTCTGTCTGGTGCTCGCGGGTGTGCTGTTCGTGGCGCAGGGCTATCTGGCAGCGCTGCTGGAGCCGATGACGTCGGCGGAGCTGGCCGCCGATCCGGCCGCGCAGGCGTCGGCGTTCTACGACACGGTGGACTTTGCGGTCGGGACCTGGTTGCACGATCTGGTGGCGGTCAGCAAGGCGATCGGGGCAGCCTTCGCGGCACTGGCCGGGCAGGCGGCCGCGGGGCGGCTGCTGTTCGCGATGGCCAGGGAGCGGCGGCTGCCCTTGCTGCTGTCCAAGGTCGACCCGCGGTCCGGGGTACCGCGGGTCGCGATCCTGCTCGCCGCGACGGTGACGATGGTGGCGGCGGTGTGGGCGGCCCGGCGCGCCGACGGTCTCGACCATCTGGTGTCGGTCGTCGACATCGGTGCGCTGACGGCGTTCGTGCTGCTGCACGCGTCGGTGGTCGGCTGGTTCGCCGTACGCCGGATGGAGGGGCCGCCCAGCTGGTGGCGGCATGTGCTGGTGCCGGTGGTGGGTGCGGGGGTGCTGATCGCGGTGATCGTGGAGGCGACCGCGAGCGCTCAGGTGGTGGGGGTGTGCTGGCTGGCGGTGGGGCTGGTGGTCCTGGCGCTGCAGTGGGGGCGGCGCACAGCCTGAGGCGGGGGCGAGTCGGAGTGGCTGTTGTCGGGGGCGGCTGATTGTCGGTGGGGGCGGATACGCTCGCTCGCATGGCTCTCCAAACGTCCGCGGAAGCTCCGCTGCCCGTCGGTGATGTGTCGCGGCTCATCGGGGGATGGATCGACCGGCTCGGCGCCGTCTGGGTCGAGGGTCAGATCACCCAGCTGTCACGGCGGCCGGGCGCCGGCGTGGTGTTTCTGACGCTGCGCGACCCGTCGCAGGACATCTCGGTGAGCGTGACGTGCTTCCGCCAGGTCTTCGACCGGATCGCGGATGTCGTGACGGAGGGAGCGCGGGTCGTCGTGCTCGCCAAGCCCGAGTGGTACGCGCCGCGCGGCCAGCTGTCCCTGCGGGCCACGGAGATACGGCCGGTCGGCATCGGTGAGCTGCTGGTCCGGCTTGAGCAGCTCAAGAAGTCGCTGGCCTCGGAGGGGCTCTTCGCACTCGACCGGAAGAAGCCGCTGCCGTTCCTGCCGCAGCTGATCGGGCTGGTCTGCGGCCGGGCCTCGGCGGCCGAGCGCGACGTTCTGGAGAACGCGCGGCGGCGGTGGCCCGCGGTGCGGTTCGAGGTGCGTAACACGGCGGTGCAGGGGGTGCACGCGGTGAATCAGGTCGTCCAGGCCGTGAAGGAGCTGGACGACCTCCCGGACGTCGACGTGATCGTGGTGGCGCGGGGTGGCGGCAGCGTGGAGGATCTGCTGCCGTTCTCGGACGAGCAGCTGATCCGTACGGTCGCCGCGTGCCGTACGCCGGTGGTGTCGGCGATCGGTCATGAGCCGGACTCCCCGCTGCTCGACCTGGTCGCGGATCTGCGCGCCTCCACTCCGACGGATGCGGCGAAGAAGGTCGTGCCCGATGTGGGCGAGGAGCTGGACCGGGTGCAGCAGCTGCGGGACCGTACGCTGCGGACGGTACGGGGGCTGCTGGACCGGGAGGAGCGGGGGCTGGCCCATGCGCTGGGTCGGCCCGCGATGGAGCATCCCCAGCGGATGGTGGACGAGCGGGCGTCGGAGATCGATGCACTGATCGGGCGGGGCCGGCGGGTGCTGGGGCATCTGCTGGACCGGGCGGACTCGGAGCTCGCCCATACCCGGGCGCGGGTGGTCGCGTTGTCGCCCGCGGCGACGCTGGAGCGCGGGTATGCGGTGCTGCAGCGGACGGACGGCCATGTGGTGCGGGCTCCCACGGACGCGGGGGCGCCGGGCGATCTGCTTCGGGCGCGGGTTTCGGGGGGCGAGTTCGTGGTTCGGGTGAGTGAGTGAGCGGGGGTTCGGTGCGGGGGCGGACGGGCGCCGAGGCGGCTCGAAAGCGATGACGGGCGAGGTAGGAGGCTCCTGATGGGCCGGAACGTAGGGTGGGGCGCATGACGGACGACGGGACTACGACGGCTGATGCCGCGGGCACGCTCGGATACGAGCAGGCCCGTGACGAGCTGATCGAGGTGGTGCGCCGCCTGGAGGCGGGCGGTACGACGCTGGAGGAGTCCCTCGCGCTGTGGGAGCGGGGCGAGGAGCTGGCGAAGGTGTGCCGACGCTGGCTGGAAGGCGCGCGCGCACGGCTGGACGCGGCCCTGGCGGGGCCGGCCGACCCCCAGGAGAGCGGCGGCGGCACGACAGCCGACAATGGCTGAGGCCTCCCCGACTTCCGACTCCCCCGGCCGGCCCGGCTTCCGGCTCCCCCGCTCGCCCGGCTTCCCGGTTGTCCCGGCTTTTCGGATGAGGCCGGCCACGGCGAGGTGGGCGCGAGGCAGGCGGGCGCCCGCGATCGGATCCCCTGTCGGCGAATGGCATAAGAGGCCCTCACTGTGGAACGGATCACTCCGTTCCAGCTTTAGTTGAAAGTTAACCTACCTCTCCCGTACCGTGGCCTGCGTTGCTTGATCCACATGTACGCCCGGAAGGTAAAACGCCAGATGTCCCTCGTTCTTGACCCCGCCGCCCAGGACCTCCTCTTCCGCGAGGCCCGCACCGCCAACACCTTCACCGACGAGCCGGTGACCGAGGAGCAGGTCCAGGCGATCTACGACCTGGTCAAGTACGGCCCCACCGCGTTCAACCAGTCGCCGCTGCGCGTCGTCCTGGTCCGCTCCGACGACGCCCGTGCGCGCCTCGTCAAGCACATGGCCGAGGGCAACCAGCCGAAGACCTCGACCGCCCCGCTGGTCGCCATCCTGGTCGCCGACAACGAGTTCCACGAGGAGCTCCCGGCCCTGATGCCGCACTTCCCGCAGGCCAAGGACGCGTTCTTCTCCGAGCGCCCGGTCCGCGAGTCGTCCGCCGCGCTCAATGGTGCGCTGCAGGCCGCGTACTTCGTCATCGGCGTCCGCGCCGCCGGCCTCGCCGCGGGCCCGATGACCGGTTACGACGCCGCGGGCATCGAGAAGGAGTTCCTGGACGGCGACCACAAGGTGCTGATGGTCGTCAACATCGGCAAGCCGGGCGAGGACGCCTGGTTCCCGCGTCTGCCGCGCCTCGCCTACGACGAGGTCGTCACGACCGTCTGACCGTCGCCACGCGTACGGAGGAGGCCCTGGAGCATCAAGCGCTCCAGGGCCTCCTCCGTACGCCTTGTACGAGGCAGATGCCCCGTACAGGACATCAGGACGACTTGAGTGCGGCGGCCATCTCCGCCAGCCGCTCCGGCGAGGCGGAACCCGTGACCACCGTGGTCGCACCCTTGTCCTGGCGCACGAGGGCGTCGTACTTCTCGCCCTTCCAGTGCTGCCAGGTCTCGCCCGCGACCTGCCGCGTACGCCCGGTGTTCTTGGCGTCCTGGCTGACCTCGGTCACATACTTCTCCGCCGGGGACGTGGACTGCTCCACCGCGACGTACTTGCCCTCCGGGTCCAGGAAGCCCAGGTGCCAGCTGTTGCCCGCCCGGCGGTCGTAACTGACCGATGTCGGCTTCCACTCCTTGGCCAGTCCGTCCGGGGCGGCCACCGGGTACGGTGCCGCGCGCCGCGCCGTCAGGAGCTCCACCCGGTAGTCGACCGCCTTGACCGGGTTGGCGTTCTCGTCGTGCGGAATGAAGATGTAAACGAGCCCCGCCACAGCGGAGATCACCGCCATCGACAGGAACATGTCCCGCACTGTCTGCTTGCCTCGCTTGCTAGCCACGGGTCCATGTTCGCATTGGGCCTGACGGGCCCGACCCGGGGGCAGCCCGCTCATACGTGACCCGGTCTGCTCATTCTGTCGACCTGGCGATAGAGTCAGAGCACCCTCTTCCGGTCGTCGCCGTACAGAAAGGTGCGCTCCGATGTCCGAGCATCATCTGCCGTCTCAGCTAGAGGTCTCTCCGGAGGCCCCCGACCGTAACCTCGCCCTGGAGTTGGTCCGGGTCACCGAGGCCGCCGCCATGGCAGCAGGGCGCTGGGTCGGCCGCGGCGACAAGATCGGCGCCGACGGCGCCGCCGTGAAGGCCATGCGGACCCTCGTCTCCACCGTCTCGATGAACGGCGTCGTCGTCATCGGCGAGGGTGAGAAGGACGAGGCCCCCATGCTGTTCAACGGCGAGCGCGTCGGTGACGGCACCGGTCCCGAGGTCGACATCGCCGTTGACCCGATCGACGGTACGACCCTGAACGCCAAGGGCATGCCGAACGCGATCGCCGTACTGGCCGCCGCCGACCGCGGCGCCATGTTCGACCCGTCCGCGGTCTTCTACATGGACAAGCTGGTCACCGGCCCCGAGGCCGCCGACTTCGTCGACATCGATGCGCCCGTCTCGGTGAACATCCGCCGGGTCGCGAAGGCGAAGAACTCCGCCCCCGAGGACGTCACCGTCGTCATCCTCGACCGCCCCCGCCACGACGGCATCGTCAAGGAGATCCGGGAGACCGGCGCCCGGATCAAGTTCATCTCCGACGGCGATGTCGCGGGCTCGATCATGGCCGCCCGCGAGGGGACCGGCGTCGACCTGCTCATGGGCATCGGCGGCACCCCCGAGGGCATCATCTCGGCCTGCGCCATAAAGTGCCTCGGCGGTGTCATCCAGGGCAAGCTCTGGCCGAAGGACGAGGCCGAGCGGCAGCGCGCGCTGGACGCCGGGCACGACCTGGACCGGGTCCTGTCCACCGACGATCTGGTCAGCGGCGACAACGTGTTCTTCGTCGCGACCGGCATCACGGACGGTGAGCTGATGCGCGGTGTGCGGTACCGCGCGGAGACGGCGACCACCGAGTCGATCGTCATGCGGTCCAAGTCCGGAACCATCCGGAAGATCGACTCGACCCACCGGCTGTCGAAGCTGCGTGCCTACAGCGCGATCGACTTCGACCGCGCGAAGTAGGTCCCGTCCCCGAGGTTCGGGGAGCAGAACACGAAGAGGCGCCCCCCGTGTGCGGTGGGGGCGCCTCTTCGCGGTACGGACGCGGGGCACCGGTTCAGGCCCCCGGCAGCCCGTCGGCCGGTCACCCCGCCGCGGCTATGCGGCCCGTCGCGGCGGAGGACGCGGATGATGCCTTGAGTTCCATCTCGCGCCGTCTGCGACGGGCGAGCACCACGCGGCGTTCGGCGGCGGTGAGGCCGCCCCACACCCCGTACGGCTCCGGCTGCATGAGTGCGTGTTCCTGGCATTCGACCATCACCGGGCAGCGCGCGCAGACCCGCTTCGCGGACTCCTCGCGCGCGAGTCTGGCAGCAGTCGGCTCCTTCGACGGGGCGAAGAACAGCCCGGCTTCATCCCGGCGGCACACCGCCTCCGAGTGCCAGGGGCCGGCCTGGTCCTCCCGCGCGGGGGTGCGCTGGGGAGGGAGGGCGGCGACCTGCAGGGGCTGATGCGGCAGTTGCAGCACGGTCTACTCCTGACGGCGGCTTCGCGAGCGAGAGACGATGCAGCACTCCCTACCCGCTGTGCGCGCGCCTATGCACTGAGTGGCACTTGGTTCCGGGCTGCGGAATTGCGGCCGGTCAGGAATATGGCTTGTTCTTGAAGGAGTTCAGAGCAGTTCGGAAGAGTTCGCAGCAGGACGGACCACGCCGTTCCCAGCCGGGTCCTAGCCGGGTCCTAGCCGAGGTATTTGCGCAGCCGGTCCTGGAGATCCGCAATGAACTTCCCGCGCTTGGGCTTCGCCTCGACGCTGCCGAACACCGAATAGCCGTTGACGACCACCACTGGCGCTTCGGGGTCCGCGGATTCCAGTGTGGCGACTTCGAAATTACCGAAGACGCCCGTGCCGCTGCCACGCAGCGAGATGTTCTCGGGGACCTTGATCTCGACACTTCCGAAGATGGCGGTCGCATTGATCACCGTGAGCCTCTGACCGAAAAGCGCCTCGGTCAGATCGATCTCCACGCTGCCGAAGAGCGCGAAGGCGTTCGTACGGCCGCCGACCCGCCAACGGCCTTTGCGGGTCGAACTGCTGAAGATCGCCACCAGGTTCTCGGCCGGGCCCGTGGGGCTCTCGTGGCCGAACGAGCCGGGCTCGGCGGCCGAGCGGGAGGCGCCCCCGGGGGCAGGCAGATCCCGTACCAGCGGCTCCAGCTCGCCGATGGTCTTGGCGCGGTAGACCGCATCGACCCGCTCGGCGTGCTCCTCGGCGGTGAGCCGGCCCTCGGCCATCGCCTCGCGCAGGATGTCCGCGATCCGGTCACGGTCCGCGTCGGAGGCGCGGATACCGGCCGGCTCCGCCGGAGCTACGGGCTGCTGGGGGTGCTTTTCGAGGTCCACCGGCCCAGCGTACCCAAACGCGATAGATCGCGACTAGCCCCCGCCGCGCCTCCGCCGTGTCGCCCCCGCACCGCTCCCGCGCGGATGCCGGACTGAGCCTTACCTCACAGCTTCGGTGTCCGCGCGGCGTTCTACCCTGGTGGGTGCGCTGCCCAAGGGAGGCCAGCCGCTGTCTGCCGAGTGAGGAATGGCCGTAATGCCAGAGTTTGCGTACTCCGATCTGCTCCCTCTGGGAGAGGACACCACGCCGTATCGTCTGGTGACCTCCGAGGGTGTATCCACCTTCGAGGCCGACGGCCGTACGTTCCTCAAGGTCGCCCCGGAGGCGCTGCGCACCCTGGCCGCCGAGGCCATGCACGACATCTCGCACTACCTGCGCCCCGCCCACCTGGCGCAGCTGCGGCGGATCGTGGACGACCCCGAGGCGTCGTCCAACGACAAGTTCGTCGCACTCGACCTGCTGAAGAACGCGAACATCGCCGCCGCGGGCGTCCTGCCGATGTGCCAGGACACCGGTACCGCGATCGTCATGGGCAAGCGCGGGCAGAACGTACTCACCGAGGGCGGTGACGAAGCGGCCCTGTCGCACGGCATCTTCGACGCGTACACCAAGCTCAACCTCCGCTATTCGCAGATGGCTCCGCTCACCATGTGGGAGGAGAAGAACACCGGCTCGAATCTGCCCGCGCAGATCGAGCTGTACGCCACCGACGGCGGCGCCTACAAATTCCTCTTCATGGCGAAGGGCGGCGGCTCGGCCAACAAGTCGTTCCTCTTCCAGGAGACGAAGGCCGTGCTGAACGAGGCCTCCATGATGAAGTTCCTGGAGGAGAAGATCCGTTCGCTGGGTACGGCCGCCTGCCCGCCGTACCACCTGGCGATCGTCGTCGGCGGTACGTCGGCCGAGTTCGCGCTGAAGACCGCGAAGTACGCCTCCGCGCACTACCTGGACGAGCTGCCCGCAAAGGGCTCCCCCACCGGTCACGGCTTCCGGGACAAGGAGCTGGAGGAGAAGGTCTTCGAGCTGACGCAGAAGATCGGCATCGGCGCCCAGTTCGGCGGCAAGTACTTCTGCCACGACGTGCGTGTCGTCCGCCTCCCCCGCCACGGTGCCTCGCTGCCTGTCGCGATCGCCGTGTCGTGCTCGGCGGACCGTCAGGCCACCGCGAAGATCACCGCCGAGGGTGTGTTCCTGGAGCAGTTGGAGAAGGACCCGGCCCGCTTCCTGCCGGACACCACGGACGAGCACCTGGACGAGGCGGGTGACGTCGTCAGGATCGACCTGAACCGGCCGATGGACGACATCCTCGCCGAGCTGACCAAGTACCCGGTCAAGACCCGGCTCTCGCTGACCGGTCCGCTGGTCGTGGCCCGCGACATCGCGCACGCCAAGATCAAGGAGCGGCTGGACGCGGGCGAGGAGATGCCGCAGTACCTGAAGGACCACCCGGTCTACTACGCGGGCCCGGCGAAGACGCCCGAGGGATACGCCTCCGGCTCCTTCGGCCCGACGACGGCCGGCCGTATGGACAGCTATGTCGCGCAGTTCCAGGCGGCGGGCGGCTCCAAGGTGATGCTGGCCAAGGGCAACCGGTCCAAGCAGGTCACTGACGCGTGCGACGCGCATGGTGGTTTCTACCTCGGCTCGATCGGCGGACCGGCGGCGCGCCTCGCTCAGGACTGCATCAAGAAGGTCGAGGTCGTCGAGTACGAGGAGCTCGGCATGGAAGCGGTCTGGAAGATCGAGGTCGAGGACTTCCCCGCGTTCGTCGTCGTCGACGACAAGGGCAACGACTTCTTCACCGAGCCCGCCCCGGCACCGACGTTCACCAGCATTCCGGTGCGGGGTCCGGGCCTCGCCTGATGAGCTGAGGCGTGCCGAGGCACGACGGGTACGGTCCCGGGGGGGGGGGGGGGGGGGGGGGGGGGGGGGGGGGGGGGGGGGGGGGGGGGGGGGGGGGGGAGGGGGAGGGGGGGGGGGGGGGGGTGG
>NZ_JBVJWD010000002.1:23637-35896 GCF_055602785.1 Streptomyces sp. NPDC037301 | reverse complement strand
CCAGAAAAAAAACAAAAAAAAAAAAAAACACCCCCCATGCCCCCCCCCCCCCCCCCGCCCCCCCCCCCCCCCCCCCCCCCCCTCCCCCCCCCCCCCCCGGGCCGTTCCCACCCCAGCGGGCGTTGTCAGTGGGGGCGGTTAGGTTGGGGATCATGACGACAGGAGCGCAGAGCGGGGAGAACGCCGGGCGTGCCCGGTACGCCTACCGGCTTCGTGTGTCGTCCACCGCAGCCGCCGCGCTGGAAGCGGAGTGGGCGCGGTGCCGGTGGATCTGGAACGAGAACTGCGCCCGGTCGAAGAAGGCCCATGCCGAGGATGAGAAGTGCGGCCCGGCCAGGCTGGACAAGATGCTGACCGAGGCCCGGACCGCGATGTCCTGGCTGCGTGAGGGCAGCAGCGTTCCGCAGCAGCAGTTGATCCGCGACTTCGGCAAGTCCCGGGCCAAGGCGCTCAAGGACATCAAGGCCCGGTTGCCGATGCGACAGCGTGCCGGGATGCCGAAGTACAAGAAGAAGCACGAGACGGACCCCACGCTCAACTACACGCAGCGCGGCTTCCGGTTGAAGGACGGTCGCCTGCACCTGGCCGGGGGCATCAGCTTGACCGTGGTGTGGTCGCGCGATCTGCCCAAGCCGCCGTCGTCGGTGCGCGTGTACCGGGACAGCCTCGGGCATTGGTACGCCGGTTTCGTCGTCCCCACCGCCACAGAGACGCTGCCCTCCACAGGTGCGGTGATCGGGATCGACTGGGGCGTGAAGGAGACGGCCACCACCACGTCCGATGACCATGGCCTGCCCCACGCCGAGTACGGGAAGAAAGCCGTCGGCGGCCTCGCGCGCTACCAGCGGATGACGGCCCGACGCCGTGCGCCCCGGGGCAAGGCCCAGTCGAAGGGCTACCGCGAAGCGCAGCGGCAGGCCGCCAAGCTGCACAAGAAGGTGGCCCGGCAGCGGCAGGACACTGCCCGCAAGTGGGCCAAGGCCGTGGTCCGCGACCACGACGCGCTGGCGGTCGAGGGCCGGTGACACAAGACGTCGAACAGGCGGACGACCGGCCGGACCCGGCACCGGACATCGATCCGGCCGGCACGGCGCGCGGCGAGCGCCGTTATCGATTCCTCGTCGCCGGATACTCCCTCTCTTCGTACGGCACCTTCCTGAATATGGTGGCGCTCAATCTGTTCGTCTACGAGACGACGGGCAGAGCGCTTGCGATGGGCCTGTTCATGGCCGTGCGGCTGGGATCCGGATTTCTCGCCGGACTCGCTGCCGGCGGTCTCCTCGCCCGATTCACGGCCAAGAGCATCATGCTGTGGACGAATGCGGCGCAGGCGGCGGTGATGCTGTTGCTGGTCTTCGCGCCGGAGGGGATGCGGACGGCCGCGCTGATAGCCGTTTCCGTGGTGGTGGGTGCCTGCGGAACACTTTTCATGGTGTCGCTGCGCAGCTCCATTCCCGAGATGGTCGGCGACGAGCGGCGGTCATGGGCCAACTCCCTTTCCATCACAGGACGTTCGCTGGCCATGGTGGCCGGTTTCGCTTCGGCGGGTGTGGTGGTCTCGCTGGTCGGCTACACCGCCGCGTTCGTGGTGGACATGGCCACCTTTGTGGTCTGCGCCGTGACGGTGGCCCTGCTGCCGATCGCGGGCGGGGGCAGGGGGAAGGACGCCCGGCCGGAATCGGAGGGGGATTCCGGCGGACGTACCCAGGAGGGTAGGCGGGGGACCTGGACGGGGCGGCGGCGGATGCCGGGGGCGTTCCTCAGGTCGGCCGCCGCGCCCGGTCTCGGTCTGATGGTGGTGCTGCGGGGTGCGGACGCCTTCGGTTCGTCCTCCCACAACGCCGCGCTGCCGGTCTACTCCGCCGGGCTCGACGCCTCGCACCCTGCCGTGTTCGTCAGCGCGTTCTGGTGTCTGTGGGCGCTGGGGAACGTCGTCGCGCAGCAGTTGATCCAGTGGTACATCAAGCGCACCGGGCGGGCGGTGGGTGCACCGGGGTTCGGGTACGGCACGTGTCTGATGTCCGGGGCGTTCATTCTGGCGTTCGCCGGGTTCCCGTCGGCGGCGACCGCCGTGATCGCACTTGTCGCAGGGGCGGCCGACGGGCTCACCGAGGTCTCGTACACCTCGCATCTGCAGACGCTCCCCGCCGATCTGCGTGGTCATGCGTTCGGGCTCTCCGCGACGGTGGAGAATCTCGGGTTCGGCGTCGGCATGATCCTGGTCGCGGCGGCACTCGACGGCCACAGCCCGCTGACCGTCGTCGCCTGGTCGCACGGGGTGGCCATCGTGATCGCCGTGGTGTTCCTGATCAGGGTGGCGGGGCCACGGAGGCGAGATCGCGTCCTCGCGCCCCGCTCCGGTGCCGATCGCGGTGAGCAGGTGCGGTGAGGGTTCGCGTACGACGGAATTCAGCCAATCTTGAGGCGCACTCGTGCGTGGCCGTCGGGCACGGGCGGTGCCGGAGAACGGGGTGCCGCGTGTCCCGGCCCTCCGCGGCGTCTTCCCGGACGCCCCCGGCACGGGCCCCGTACACCCCCGGTCACCTCGGACCCCCCGCGCCGGGGCGGCCGGTCCGGCACCGCCGATTTCACGCAGCGGGCCGCGCCGCGGACTTGCGCCTTGCCGGACCGCTGCGGTGGGTTGTCGGACGTTCCTGCAGCGCTCCGCCGACCCGGGGCATCAGGAAGCAGTCCTGGGGAACCAGGAAACAGCCGCCACCCCCCACACACCCCGGACACCGCTCCGCGCCCAGCGGCTCGGCGCGGGTTCGCCCACCCTCACCTCACCGTCGAACACCGGAAAGGCGGACGCCGTATGACGCCGCTTCCCCACCGCAGCCACGCCGACGACCTGCTGTCCTTCATCAGGGCCAGCCCCTCCCCGTATCACGCGGTGGCGAGTGCCGCCCAGCGCCTGGAGAAGGCCGGCTTCCGCGAACTGCGCGGCACGGACGACTGGACGGGCACGACCGGCGGCAGCTTCGTCGCCCGCGGCGGTGCCCTGATCGCCTGGTACGTCCCCGAGGGCGCCCCCGCGCACACACCCTTCCGGATCGTCGGCACACACACGGACTCCCCGAATCTGCGGGTCAAGCCCACCCCCGACACCGGGTCGGCGGGCTGGCGGCAGATCGCCGTGGAGATCTACGGCGGCGTTCCGCTGAACACCTGGCTCGACCGCGATCTGGGCATCTCGGGGCGGCTCGCGCTGCGCGGCCCCGGCGGCGGGGTCGAGTCCCGGCTCGTCCAGATCGACGAACCGCTTTTGCGGGTCCCCCAGTTGGCCATCCATCTGGACCGTACGGTCAATGAGGGGCTCGCCCTCGACCGGCAGCGCCATCTCGCCCCGCTGTGGGCGCTCGGGGCGCCCGAGGAGGGCTCGCTGCTGCGCCGGGTCGCGGCGGCCGGGGAAGTGGACCGGGACGACGTCCTAGGCTGGGATCTGATGCTCCATGACATCCAGCCGCCCGGATATCTCGGCGCGGACCGGGAGTTCGTGGTGTCCGCGCGGCTGGACAACCTGGTGTCGGTGCATGCGGGCGTCACGGCCCTGGCAGGTGCGGCGACCGCTGACGACGGTCCCTCGTACATCCCCGTCCTGGCAGCCTTCGACCACGAGGAGGTCGGCAGCGGTTCGGAGACGGGCGCGCAGAGCCCCCTGCTGGAACGGGTCCTCGGCCGTTCGGTCACCGCGCGCGGCGGCAGCTCCGAGGACTTCGCCCGCGCCCTGTCCGGCGCCTTCTGCATCTCCGCGGACATGACGCATGCGGTGCACCCCAACTACGTGGAACGGCACGATCCGGGCCATCATCCGCTGCCCAACGGCGGCCCCTCGGTCAAGGTCAACGTCAATCAGCGTTACGCCACCGACAGCACCGGCATGGCGGTGTTCGCGGCGGCGTGCGAGCGGGCGGGTGCGCCGTGGCAGCCGTTCGTCTCCAACAACGCGATGCCGTGCGGCACGTCGATCGGCCCGCTCACCGCGGCCCGGCTGGGTGTCCCGACGGTCGACGTGGGAGTGCCGGGGCTGTCCATGCACTCGGCGCGCGAGCTGTGCGGGGCCGACGACCCCGGTCATCTGGCAGCCGTCCTGGGCGCGTTCGTGACGTCCGGCTGACACACCGGCCGGGGCGGGGTGGCCGAGGCCGCCCCGCCCCTCCCTGCACCGCGGGAAAAAGTTACGCGAACCGCTGCTTCGCACTGCCGTCGCAGCTCTGCAGCTTCAGCGGGTCCTTGGCCGCCGCGAGCGTCAGGCACAGCCCGGTCGAGGCCGCCGGGCGCAAGGTGCCCGACTGCTTGACGAACTGCTGGTTGGCCGCGCCCGAGCAGTTCCACACGACGAGCGTGGCGCCCGCCTTGTAGTCGGCGCCCGGCACATCGAGGCACCGGTCGTGGCTCAGCTCCGTCACGATGCTCTTCGTGCCGGAGTCGTACCACCAGCCCTGATTGCGGCCGCCGTGGCAGTCCCAGCCGCCGATCCCGGTGTCGTTGCGGGTCACCGAGGCGGGGACGTCCACGCAGGTGCCCGTGGCCTCGTTCTTCAGGGGCTTGAAGACGTCGTCCCACGCCGCGGCCTGCAGGACGGGCGATCCGGTGCTCGCCGGGTCTGCGCAGCTCGCCTCGCGCAGGGACGAGTTGTAGATCTGGGTCAGGCAGGAGGCGAAGGCGGCGTGGCCGCGCGCGTTCGGGTGGAAGGACTGCCGTACGGAGTTGGAGTCCGGCGGGAAGTGCGACAGGTCGATGAAAAGGCCGCGGGCCCAGGTGTTCTCGCTGCAGACTTCGTGGCCGTGGAAGAGCCGGGAGTTGTCCAGGTAGACGGCTCCGGTGTCGGCGGCGGCCTTGCGCATGCCGCGTTCGAAGGCGGGGACCGCGACGTCACGGCCCCAGGCGGCGTCGGAGTCGTATCCGGCGCAGCCGCCGGGAAGCTTGCCGGGGAAGTCCGGGTTGTCGTAGAAGTCCGGGCCGATGGGGCTCGGGTAGCCCATGACCACGAGCTTGTAGTCACTGTTGCCGTATCCGGCGTCGGACATGACGGTCTTCAGATCGCGCACCGTCTTCTCGACCTTGGGGACGAGTCCGTCGACGCGCGCCTGCCAGCCGCCCTCGTACTTCGGCTGGCAGGTCCCCTGGGACAGCACCCAGCGCTGGACGCAGTCCGTCATGACCGGGCCGAACTGGAGGTCGTCATTGGCGCCGGCGACCAGCACGATCATCTTGATGCGGGTGTTGCGGGCCTTGATGGCGAGGTTGTCGCTCTGCACGAGTTCGTCGGCGTACTGCTTCGATCCGCCGATCACGATGTTGCCGGTGTACGCGCCGGAGCAGGAGACGTTGTACGTGACGTCGGCCGGGATCCCGGTCCGGTGGATGGCCGAGTCGGGCGAGCGGTGGCACCAGTTGTCGGGGCCGTTCGTGCCCGCCTCGTACGTGCCGACGCCCTCGCCGGAGATCTCGCTGTCGCCGAGCGAGATCAGCCCGGTCTTGCGGTCGGCGAGCGGGCGCTCGGCCGGGTCGCCGTACAGCCGGGTGGCTTCGGCGGCTCGGATGGCCTCCAGTTCGGGCGACAGGGGGGTGGATGCGGTACTGGTGATACCGGACCGGTCTGCCGCGACCGCCAGTCCTGCGGCGGCGGCCATGCCGCCCAATGCCGCCGCCATGACCGCGGCGGCCGCGACCGTACGGCGAAGTCTGTGTCTGGTGCGCCTCATTGCGCCTCCCCTGGTTGTGGTTACCCCCGGTATTTACTGGTCGGTAGGCGACTTGGGAATACACAGAACAAGACAAGTGCTCAACTTTTCCAGGAGGTTGAACCCCATGGACGACGCACAGGCCACCGCACAGACCCCCGCGGGCGGCACGGATTTCCGCATCGAGCACGATTCGATGGGCGAGGTGAGGGTGCCGAAGGACGCCAGGTGGCGGGCCCAGACACAGCGCGCGGTGGAGAACTTCCCGATCTCCGGCCAGCGCCTGGAGCGGGCCCACATCGAGGCCCTGGCCCGGATCAAGGCGGCCGCGGCCAAGGTGAACGCCGAGCTGAAGGTGCTCGACCCGGACATCGCCCTGGCCATCCAGGAGGCCGCCGAGGAGGTCGCCGAGGGGCGCTGGGACGCACACTTCCCGATCGATGTCTTCCAGACCGGGTCCGGCACCTCGTCCAACATGAACACCAATGAGGTCGTGGCCACCCTCGCCACCGAGCGCCTGGGCCGCGAGGTCCACCCCAACGACCACGTCAACGCCTCGCAGTCGTCCAACGACGTCTTCCCGTCCTCCATCCACATCGCCGCGACCGCGGCCGTCACCGGCGAACTGATCCCTGCGCTGGACCATCTGGCTGCCGCCCTGGAACGCAAGTCCGCCGAGTTCGCGACGGTCGTGAAGTCGGGACGTACGCATCTGATGGACGCCACGCCCGTCACTCTGGGCCAGGAGTTCGGCGGCTACGCGGCACAGGTCCGGTACGGCGTCGAGCGGCTGGGCGCCTCCCTCCCCCGCCTCGCCGAGCTGCCGCTGGGCGGCACGGCCGTCGGCACCGGCATCAACACCCCGCCCGGCTTCTCCGCCGCCGTCATCGCCGAGGTCGCCCGCGCCACCGGGCTGCCGCTCACCGAGGCCAGGGACCACTTCGAGGCACAGGGCGCGCGGGACGGGCTCGTGGAGACGTCCGGCCAGCTCCGTACCCTCGCCGTCTCGCTCACCAAGATCTCCAACGATCTGCGCTGGATGGCGTCCGGGCCGCGCACCGGTTTGGCCGAGATCAGCCTTCCCGACCTCCAGCCGGGCTCGTCGATCATGCCGGGGAAGGTGAATCCGGTCATTCCCGAGGCCGTTCTGATGGTCGCGGCCCAGGTGATGGGGAACGACCAGACGGTCGCCGTCGCGGGCGCGGCGGGCAATTTCGAACTGAATGTGATGCTTCCGGTCATCGCGAAGAATCTGCTGGAGTCGGTGCGGCTGCTGGCCAATGTCTCCCGGCTGCTCGCGGACCGTACGGTCGACGGGATCACCGCGAACGTGGAGCGGGCCAGGGAGTACGCGGAGTCCTCGCCGTCCGTCGTCACCCCGCTGAACAAGTACATCGGTTACGAGGAGGCGGCGAAGGTCGCCAAGAAGTCCCTGGCCGAGCGCAGGACGATCCGCGAGGTGGTGCTGGATTCGGGATATGTCGAGCGCGGCGATCTCACGGTGGAGCAGCTCGACGAGGCGCTGGACGTGTTGCGTATGACCCGCCCGTGACATGCGTCGCGGCAACCGGGCCACGGCACCTCTGAGAGGGGCCGGTAATCGGGGGGTGGGAGAAGGAGCGGGGCTGGGTGCGTGCAGCTGCAAGGCGGAGGATCGATGCAGATGGGGTCTCCCCTGCTCGAGCGCAGCCGAGAGCTTGGGGAAGGAGCCATGGTGATTGACGACAGCGCCGGAGGGGGTCCCCCCTGGCCCTTAAGGCCTTGGGGGAGTGCGTGCCCGGCCCCGTGACGCCGCCCCCCGATTACCGGCCCCTCTAAGATCTGCCCATGGCAGGTAGTGGATACATCGAGCACTGGGCGCCGGGCGATCAGATCCTGTGGCGCTACCGCGACAACGGCCCGCTGCGGCGGGACGCCGCGCCGGATCATGCCCTGGGCCCGGTCCACATCTGCCGCCCCGTCACCGTCGTCCAGGACACCGACGAGCTGCTCGCCGTATGGGTGGCACCCGGCACCGAGTGCGTGAAGCCGGTGCTGGCGAACGGCACCGAGGTGCACGACGAGCCGCTCGCCACCCGCTACACCGCCGCGCGCACCACCGCCCGCTCGACATGGCTGGGCAACGGCGTGCTGAAGCTCGCCCGTCCCGGTGAACCCTGGTCGGTCTGGCTGTTCTGGGAGCCCGGCTGGCAGTTCCGCAGCTGGTACGTGAACCTGGAGGAACCGCGCACCCGCTGGGCGGGCGGCATCGACTCCGAGGATCACTTTCTCGACATCTCCGTATACCCGGACCGCAGCTGGGTCTGGCGCGACGAGGACGAGTTCGCCCAGGCCCAGCGGGTCGGACTGATGGCCCCGCAGACCGCGCAGCGGGTACGCGGGGCGGGCCTCGCGGCCGTCGAGGTGATCCGGAACTGGGGCGCGCCGTTCCGGGACGGCTGGGAGGACTGGCGGCCCGATCCGCGCTGGCGGGTTCCCGCGCTCCCGGATGACTGGGACCGTACCCCCTCGCATATGCCGTCGTGAGACCCTTGATGCACCCCAGGGGGGCAAACGTAGGATCGTCCTCCGGAAGGCCGCTCCGCTCCAACCGGCGGACGCGGCACCGGACCTGACCGCAAGTCATCGCACGAGCACCACTCACTGCATGAGCTGTATGAGCAGCATCAGTCGTATGAGTCGCATGAGCCACTACGAGGGGGTGGAGACGTGCTCGCTTTCGCCCGCCCCGTCGCCGGAAACGTTGTCACCGAACCACGCGTCGGGCATCCGGTTTCGGCCCCTCGTTCGGGGGCATCCGGTGACAGCCGTTGTGATCGCCGCTCTTGCCGGGGCACAGTAGCGCCCCACGAGGTGATTGCCTCATACAACCGGCCCGGACGGACGGAACCCCACGCGTGACGGAGCATCCCACCTCCCACGAAGGCCGGCAGCCTCTTGCCGCCCGGTCGCAGGAACGAACCCGGCCGCGGCAGCAGGATGCCGCGCCGGCCGCTTCCCCTGCCACCGCCGCGATCCCCGGCCCGGCCACGGCGCCGGGCGCGGGAGCGAATCCGGCGGCTTCCGCGGCGAACCCCGGCCCCCCAGGACTCGACCCACAGGCCGCGGCCCGTCGCGAGGGCGACCGGCTGCGTTTCGTGGGGGCCGCCACCCGGCGGATCGCCCGCGGCATAGACCTGGACGAGATCGTGCTGGGCCTGTGCCGGGCCAGCGTGCCGACGTTCTCCGACGCCATACTGGTCTACCTCCGCGACCCGCTCCCGGTCGGCGACGAGCGGCCGGTCTCCCCGTTCGTACTGCGGCTGCGCCGGTCCGACCGGCTGCGTTTAAACGAGGAGGAGACCGAGACCTCGTCGGAGATCGAACGACTGCGGCTGCCCGCCATCGATCCGCACGGCGATCTGCCCCCGGCTGCCGAGCTGTGCGAGGTCCGCTCGGGCGGCGCGCTCGCCGAGGTGCTGCGCGGTGTACGGCCGGTCTTCGGGGACTCCGCAGCGGCCCGCGCCGCGCTGCCCGAACTGCTCGGTACCGGACGGACCGTGCCCACCGGGCACCGTGCGATCCTCGCCCCGCTGCGCGGACGGCGACGGGTGATCGGCGCCGCCGTCTTCCTGCGCGGGACCGAACGGCCGCCCTTCGAGGCCAATGACCTGCTGGTCGCTGCCCAGCTGGCGACGCACACCGCGCTCGGTATCGACAAGGCCGTGCTGTACGGACGCGAGGCGTACATCGCCGACGAGCTGCAGCGCACCATGCTGCCCGACTCGCTGCCGCAGCCGACCGGTGTCCGGCTCGCCTCCCGCTATCTCCCGGCCGCCGAGACGGCCCGGGTCGGCGGCGACTGGTACGACGCGATCCCGCTGCCCGGGAGCAGGGTCGCCCTGGTCGTCGGCGACGTCATGGGCCACTCCATGACGTCCGCGGCGATCATGGGGCAGCTGCGCACCACCGCGCAGACCCTCGCCGGGCTCGACCTGCCGCCGCAGGAGGTGCTGCACCACCTCGACGAGCAGGCGCAGCGGCTCGGCAGCGACCGCATGGCGACCTGCCTGTACGCGGTGTACGACCCCGTCGCGCACCGCATCACCATCGCCAACGCCGGACATCCGCCGCCCGTCCTGCTCCATCTGGGCGGCCGCGCGGAGGTGCTGCGGGTGCCGCCCGGCGCTCCGATCGGCGTCGGCGGTGTGGACTTCGAGGCCGTCGAGCTGGACGCTCCCGCGGGCGCCACGCTGCTCCTTTACACCGACGGTCTGGTGGAGTCCCGGCTGCGGGACGTCTGGACCGGGATCGAGCAGCTGCGCGAACGTCTCGCCGCCACCGCGCGGCTCACCGGCCCGGATCATTCGCCGCCGCTGGAGGCCCTCTGCGACGACGTGCTCGACATGCTCGGCCCCGGCGACCGGGACGACGACATCGCGCTGCTGGCCGCCCGGTTCGGCGGGATCGCGCCAAGTGATGTCGCGTACTGGCACCTGGAACCGGAGGAGACAGCTCCGGGACGGGCCCGCAGGCTGGCCCGCCGGGCGCTGAACCGTTGGGGGCTCGACGATCTCTCCGACTCGGTGGAGCTGCTGGTCAGCGAGGTGGTCACCAACGCGGTGCGCTATGCGGAGCGGCCGGTGACGCTGCGGCTGCTGCGCACCGACATCCTGCGCTGCGAGGTCGGCGACGACGCGCCGCAGCTGCCCCGGCAGCGCCGGGCCCGGGACATGGACGAGGGCGGCCGCGGCCTGTTCCTCGTGAACCGGCTGGCCAGACGGTGGGGGGCGACGCGTCTTTCGACCGGCAAGGTGGTCTGGTTCGAGATGCCGACCCGGGGCCAGTAGGGGAGGCCGGGCCGGGGCGGACAAGAGCCCTGCACGGGCGGTAGCCAAATGTTGCCGACCTCCTGTCGGCGGAGTTGACTTCAGTCGTGAACGAGACGACCTGACCGAAACCCCCACCGACGGGAGGACGCTCGTGCCTGAGGAATCGAAGACCAAGAACACCCCTTACACCACGAACAACGCCGGAATCCCGGTGGAGAGCGATGAGCACTCGCTCACTGTCGGATCCGACGGTCCGATCCTGCTCCAGGACCACTACCTCATCGAGAAGATGGCCCAGTTCAACCGGGAACGGGTACCCGAGCGAGTGGTCCACGCCAAGGGCTCCGGTGCCTACGGCATTTTCAAGGTGACCAACGACGTCAGCCAGTTCACCAAGGCCGACCTCTTCCAGCCGGGCAAGCAGACCGCCATGCTCGCCCGCTTCTCCACGGTCGCCGGTGAACAGGGCTCTCCCGACACCTGGCGCGACCCTCGTGGGTTCGCCCTGAAGTTCTACACGGAGCACGGCAACTACGACATGGTCGGCAACAACACGCCGGTCTTCTTCGTGCGCGACCCGATGAAGTTCCAGGACTTCATCCGCTCGCAGAAGCGCCGCCCGGAGAGTGCCCTGCGTGACCACGACATGCAGTGGGACTTCTGGACCCTCTCCCCCGAGTCCGCGCACATGGTCACCTGGCTGATGGGCGACCGCGGCATCCCGAAGTCGTACCGCAACATGAACGGCTACAGCTCGCACACCTATATGTGGGTGAACGCGGGCGGCGAGAGGTTCTGGGTCAAGTACCGCTTCAAGACCGACCAGGGCATCGACTTCTACCCCCAGGCCGAGGCCGACGAGATCGCGGGCAGCGACGGCGACGTCCACCGCCGCGACCTGTTCGAGTCGATCAGGCGCGGTGACCACCCGAGCTGGACGCTGTACGTCCAGATCATGCCGTTCGACGATGCGCCGGACTACCGGTTCAACCCGTTCGACCTCACGAAGGTGTGGCCGCACGGCGACTACCCGGAGATCGAAGTCGGCCGGATGACGCTCAACGAGAACCCCGAGGACTTCTTCGTCCACATCGAGCAGGCGTCCTTCGAGCCGTCGAACCTGGTGCCCGGCATCGGTCCGTCGCCCGACAAGATGCTGCTCGGCCGGCTCTTCTCGTACCCGGACACCCACCGGTACCGGATCGGCCCGAACTACGCGCAGCTGCCGCCGAACCGTCCGCGGTTCGGCCGGAACTCGTACGCGAAGGACGGCCCGATGCGGTACGAGCCGGCTCGTACGGGAGCGGTCTACGCACCGAACTCGTACGGCGGTCCGGCCGCGGACACCGAACGCTACGGCGACCCGGCAGGCTGGGCCACGGCGGGCGAGATGGTGCACGAGGCGTACAAGCTGCACCGCGAGGACGACGACTGGGGCCAGGCGGGCACGATGGTGCGCAAGGTCCTGGACGACGCGGCGCGTGATCGGCTGGTGTCCAACATTTCCGGCCATCTGCTGGACGGGGTGAGCGCCCCGGTCCTGGAGCGGGCGCTGCAGTACTGGCGCAACGTGGACAAGGACCTCGGCGACCGGATCGCCAAGAAGGTCAACGGCGGCTGACACCGTCATACGCGGCTGACATGAGTGAGGGGGGGTGGCGGTCGGCACCGCCCCCCCCCCACGTCCTCACGGCCTCACCGTCCGGGGGGGGTGTTCGCGACGTTGTTGCCGTTGCCCGGCCGTCCAGGGTTCCCTCCCTC
>NZ_JBVJWD010000002.1:0-23627 GCF_055602785.1 Streptomyces sp. NPDC037301 | reverse complement strand
GGAGCCGGTGAGCGTCCCGGTCGCCGTGTAACGGCCACAGCTTCCGCCGGGCTCCGGCCGGCACCTCAGGGGGCGGTGCCGGTCGGCACCCCCCCTCACTCATGTCCTCACGGCCTCACTGTCCGGGCGGGTTGTTCGCGACGTTGTTGCCGTTGCCCGGCCGTCCGGGGTTCCCTCCCTCGCCCGGCAGACCCGGGGACTGGCTCGGCGGCGGCTCCGGGGACTGGCTCGGCGGCGGCTCCGGCGACTGGCTGGTCGGCTGGCTGGGCCCGTCGCTCGGGCTCTGCGCCGGCCGGCTCGGCTCCTGGGACGGGGACTGCGTGGGACTCTCCGGCGCCGAGGGGGTGTTCGAGGGGGTCGTCGGGACGGTGACCTCGCCGCGCTCGACGTCCTGCAAGTCGAACTGGGCACTGGAGCCGCCGTTCAGCGCACCGAGGGTGTAGTCCGCCCAGATCTGCGCCGGGAACCCGCCACCGTTGGCCCGGCCGGAGTTGGCGGTACCGGTCAGACTGACCTGGCCGCCGCCGTCCTTGGGGGATTCACCGAAGAGCGCCACGACCGTGGTGAGCTCCGGGGTGTAGCCCGCGAACAGGGCGGCCTTGTTGTTCTCCGAGGTGCCCGTCTTGCCGGCCGCCTCGTAGGCCGAGGTGTTGGCCGCCCGGCCCGATCCGCTGTCCACGACGCCCTTCAGGACGGAGGTCACGGTGTCGGCGGACTTGCGGCTGATCACCTGGCCGCCGATGCCCTTGGCCGGCTCGACCGTCCGGTCGCGGTTCTTGGCGGACTTCACGATGAACGGGGTGACCTTCTTGCCGTGGTTGTCGAGCGTGGCGTACGCGCCCGCCATGTCCCAGGTCGAGGCGTTCATCGTGCCCAGCGTGATGGCGGGGCGCTCGGGGAAGTTCTGGTCCGGTACGCCGAGCGACAGTGCGGTCTCCTTCACCGCGGGCGGGCCGACGTCGACCACCATCTGCGCGAAGACCGAGTTGATCGACTTGTTCATCGCGGTCTGCACGGTGACGTTGCCGTAGCTCTGGTTGTCCTCGTTCTCCGGGGCGAACGGCGTGTCGCTGCCCACGACCGGCCGCTTGCTGGTGCCGTCGTAGCGGGTGTTGACGCCGATCAGATCGCCGCCCTGGGTTTTCGCCTCGTTCTCCAGCGCGGAGGCGAGCACCAGCGGCTTGAAGGTGGAGGCGGGCTGGTAGTCCCGACGCGTGGCGTTGGAAATGTAGTGCTTGACGTAGTCCACCCCGCCGTAGAGCGCGACGACCGCGCCGGTCTTGGGATCGACGGAGGTGGCACCCGCCTGGACGGTCGCGTCGACCTTGTTGTCCTTGCGGTCCAGCTTGGACTCCAGCTGGCGGTCGACGGCCTTCTCCAGCTGCTTCTGCCGCTTCTTGTCGATGTTGAGCGTGAAGGTCCAGCCGCCGGCCCGCCGCACGTCCTCCGTGATGCCCTGCTTGTCCAGCTCCTTGTTGGCGGCATCGACGAGGTAGCCGGTCTGGCCCTCCATACCGCGGGCGGGCTTGGGCTTGTCCGGGACGGGGAACTTCAGGGTGTCGCGCTCGGACTTGTCGAGCCAGTGCATCTCGACCATGTTGTCGAGCGTGTAGCCCCAGCGCTCCTTGACGAGCTTCTTGCCGGTTTCTGTCGCGGACGCCCAGTCGTACTGGCTGGGAGCCTGCAGCAGCGCGGCCAGATAGGCACCCTGGGAGACGTTGAGGTCCTTGGCGTCGACCCCGTAGTAGGCCTGCGCCGCGGCCTGGATCCCGCTCGCGCCGCGTCCGTAGTACGCGGTGTTGATGTACCCGGCGAGGATGTAGTCCTTGTCCCTCTTCTGGTCGACCTTGAGCGAGATCACCAGCTCTTTGAGCTTGCGGCTGACCGTCGGGTCCTGCGTGAGGTAGTAGTTCTTCACGTACTGCTGGGTGATGGTCGAGCCACCCTGCTTGCCCTTGCCGGAGAGCGTGTTGAGGAGACCGCGAGCGGTGCCCTTCAGGTCGACGCCCTGGTCCTTGTAGAACGTCTTGTTCTCGGCGGCGACGAAGGTGTGCTGCACCTCCTTGGGAACCTCGGCGAGATCCACGATCTGGCGGTTGACCCCGTTACCGGTACGGGTCAGCACGGTGCCGTCGCTGTACTGGTAGACGTTGCTCTGCCGCTCGGCCATGGCGTTGGCCTTCGGTATGTCCACGTACAGGTAGAGCGCCACGAAGGCGCCCATGATCAGCAGGCAGAACCCGAAGAACGTGCCCAGCATCTTCCGCCAGGTGAAGAGTCTGCGTATGCCGCCGCTCTTCGCAGCCCGCCGCGCTCCGCGCCGCTGGGCTCGTCGCGCATCCGCTCGACCCATTGCTGTGTTGCTCCTGTTTCTCTGCTCGACCAGATCAGCTCAGCCCAGCCAGCTAACACTGTCGGCTGGGACAAAAAGCAAGCGATGCAGCCTTTTCCGGACGTGACAATCAGCACCCGCTCTCTAGGGAACCGACTCATGAGAGGCACTCAAGGTTGCGAATCCGGGTAATGTGTAATCACATTGCTAGCACCACGCACGTCTTTCGAAACGGGGGATCCCATGTCCGACCAACACGATCCGCACGCCGTGGCCACCCTGGCCGCCGATCTCACGCCCGACGCCCCTCAGATGCCCGAGCCGCAGGTGAGGGAGGTGACGGCGCACAGCATTCCCGGCGGCCTCGGCCTGCTGCTGACCGTGGTCGGAGTGATCGCCGGCATCGGTCTCGCCATCGTCGGCGGCATAGTCGGCTCGAACGGGAACAACGGCGTGGGCGTCCCGGTCCTGATCCTCGGGGTCCTGCTCGTCATCGCCTCGTTCTTCTGTATGACGGGTGTGAAGATGGTCGCACCGGGCGAGGCGCGGGTGATCCAGCTCTTCGGCCGGTACGTCGGCACGATCCGTACCGACGGGCTGCGCTGGATCAACCCGCTCACCAGCAGCCGGAAGATCTCCACCCGGGTCCGCAACCACGAGACCGCGGTCCTGAAGGTGAACGACGCCTACGGCAACCCGATCGAGCTCGCCGCGATCGTCGTCTGGAAGGTCGAGGACACCGCGCAGGCACTCTTCGAGGTCGACGACTTCCTGGAATTCGTCGCCACCCAGACCGAGGCGGCCGTCCGCCACATCGCGATCGAGTACCCGTACGACGCCCATGAGGAGGGCGGCCTCTCCCTGCGCGGCAACGCGGAGGAGATCACCGAGAAGCTGGCCGTGGAGCTCACCGCCCGGGTGCAGGCCGCCGGCGTGCGGATCATCGAATCTCGCTTCAGCCACCTCGCGTACGCCCCCGAGATCGCCTCCGCGATGCTTCAGCGCCAGCAGGCCGGTGCGGTGGTCGCGGCCCGGCAGCAGATCGTCGAGGGAGCGGTCGGCATGGTCGAGATGGCGCTGACCCGGATTGCCGAGCAGGACATCGTCGAGCTGGACTCGGAGCGGAAGGCGGCCATGGTCAGCAATCTGATGGTGGTGCTGTGCGGTGACCGCGCCGCGCAGCCGGTCCTCAATACGGGCACTCTTTACCAGTGACGGAAGAGACCCCCGGGCGCAGGCAGCCGCAGCAGCGCAAGCAGATGCTGCTGCGGCTGGATCCCGCGGTGCACGATGCGCTGGCCCGCTGGGCCTCCGACGAGCTGCGCAGCGCGAACGCCCAGATCGAGTTCCTGCTGCGCAGGGCGCTGGCGGAGGCGGGCCGCCTGCCGGGCACGGCCCGCCCGATCCCCCGCCGGGGGCGTCCCCCGAAGGACAAGCCAAGCTCGTCCGGCGATTGAGGACCGGGGGTCCAGGGGCGGAACCCCCGGGTATACACCCGAGGTATACATGCCATGTATAGTGCTGCGCATGTCTATCGGCCACACCCTGCTCGGACTCCTGGAGTCCGGCCCCCGCCACGGCTACGACCTCAAGCGAACGTTCGACGAGAAGTTCGGCCACGACCGCCCCCTGCATTACGGCCAGGTCTACTCGACCATGTCCCGGCTCCTGAAGAACGGCCTCGTCGAGGTCGACGGCATCGAGAGCGGCGGCGGCCCCGAGCGCAAGCGGTACGCCATCACCGAGGCAGGCATCACCGATGTCGGCGCCTGGCTCGCGCAGCCGGAGAAGCCCGAGCCGTACCTCCAGTCGACGCTGTACACCAAGGTCGTCCTAGCCCTGCTCACCGGCCGCAGCGCCGAGGCCCTGCTGGACACCCAGCGCGCCGAACACCTGCGCCTCATGCGCATCCTCACCGACCGCAAGCGCAAGGGCGACCTTGCCGATCAGCTGATCTGTGACCACGCGCTCTTCCACCTCGAAGCCGATCTGCGCTGGCTGGAACTGACCGCCGCCCGACTGGACCAGTTCGCCGCGGAGGTGCGCGCATGACCCCCGCCGGCTCCCTGCTCAGCGCCGACAGCCTGTACAAGTCGTACGGGTCCACGCCCGCGCTCGACGGTGCCTCGTTCTCCATCCACCCGGGCGAGGTCGTCGCCGTGCTGGGCCCGTCCGGCTCCGGCAAGTCGACCCTGCTGCACTGCCTCGCCGGAATCGTCACCCCCGACAAGGGCACGATCACCTACGCGGGCCGCGAGCTCTCCGCGATGTCGGACGCCGAACGCAGCGCCCTGCGCCGCACCGAGTTCGGCTTCGTCTTCCAGTTCGGCCGGCTCGTCCCCGAGCTGACCTGCGTGGAGAACGTCGCCCTGCCGCTCCGCCTGAGCGGCGCCAGGCGCAAGGATGCCGAGCGCACCGCCCGTCACTGGCTGGAGCGCCTGGAGGTCGACACCGTCGGCGCCAAGCGCCCCGGCGAGGTCTCCGGCGGCCAGGGCCAGCGCGTCGCCGTGGCCCGTGCACTGGCCGCGTCGCCGAAGGTGATCTTCGCCGACGAGCCGACCGGCGCCCTGGACTCCCTCAACGGCGAGCGGGTCATGGAGCTGCTCACCGAGGCGGCCAGGTCCGACAATGTCGCCGTGGTCCTGGTGACGCACGAGGCCCGGGTCGCCGCGTACTCCGACCGCGACGTCACCGTGCGCGACGGCCGGGCCCGCGACCTGGAGCACGCAATATGACCCTGCTCGACCAGAAGAACGCCCCGGCCGACGCACCGCCCCGGCCCACCGGGCCCACCGGCATCGCCGCCCTGCTGCGCGATCTCGGTCTCGGCATCCGGTTCGCCGTCTCCGGCGGGCGCGAGGGCTGGACCCGCACCCTGCTGACCGCCGTCGGCGTCGGCCTCGGCGTGACACTGCTGCTGGTCGCCGCCTCCGCACCCCATCTGCTCGACGAACGTTCCGCACGTGATCAGGCCCGCGCCGAGACCAAGATCCCCCAATGGCCCGAAGCCGTGGCGAAGAAGTCGGACACCTCCGTGCTCCGGATCAACGCGGAGACGGAGTACCGCGGCCGCTCCATCGGCGGCTTCCTGATGCGCGCGGACGGTGCTCACCCGGTCGTCCCGCCGGGCGTGGCAAGCTTCCCCGCCGCGGACGAGATGGTGGTCTCCCCCGCCCTGAAGGAGCTGCTGGGCTCCTCGGAGGGCAGCCTCCTCAAGGAGCGTCTGCCGTACCGGATCACCGGCACGATCGCCGACGCGGGCCTGGTCTCCCCGCGCGAGCTGCTCTTCTACGCGGGCAGCGACACCCTGACCCCCGCGGGCGGCGGCCACCGGGTCGCCGCTTACGGCGATCCGGGCCCGGCCAAGGAGATACCGCCCATCCTCATCGTGCTGATCATCATGATCTGCGTGGTGCTGCTGGTGCCGGTCGCGATCTTCATCGCGACGGCCGTGCGCTTCGGCGGCGACCGCCGCGACCGTCGGCTCGCCGCACTGCGACTGGTCGGTGCGGACATCCGGATGACCCGCCGGATCGCGGCCGGCGAGGCGTTCTTCGGGGCGGTGCTCGGCCTGCTGACCGGCCTGGTGTTCTTCCTGGTGGGGCGTCAGTTCATGGGTTACGTCGAGGTGTGGGACGTCAGCGCCTTCCCGTCGGACCTGGTCCCGGATCCCCTGCTGGCCGCCCTGATCGCCGTCGCGGTTCCGGTGTCGGCGGTGCTCGTCACGGTGACCGCCCTGCGTTCGGTGGTGATCGAACCGCTCGGCGTCGTACGCAACGGCCACAGCCACAGGCGCCGGCTGTGGTGGCGGCTGCTGATGCCGGTCGCGGGCCTTGCGGTGCTCGGGCTGACCGGCAAGGTCGACGAGTACTCACCGGTCAACCCGTATCCGATCGCGGGCGGCGCCGTGCTGGTCCTGGTCGGGCTCGCGCTGCTGCTGCCCTGGCTGGTCGAGGCGTGCGTGAACCGGCTGCGCGGCGGCCCCGTGCCCTGGCAGCTCGCCACCCGCAGGCTCCAGCTGAGCAGCGGCGCGGCCTCCCGCGCGGTCAGCGGCATCACGGTCGCGGTCGCCGGCGCGGTGGCGCTGCAGATGCTGTTCGCCGCGGTGGGCGACGACTTCAACCGGATGACGGGCCAGGACCCGACACGCGCCCAGTTCCACACGTTCTCCGAGAACGTCACCGGTGAAGCGGCCACCCGGACCATCAAGGAGTTCCGGGCCACCGAGGGCGTGACGGCGGTCATCGGCACGGTCGAGTCGAACGCCGCCAAGCCGGGCACGTACAAGGGCGACGACATCCAGCCCATCACCTCGCTGACCGTAGGCGACTGCGCGACCCTGCGCGAGATCGCCCGGATCGGCTCCTGCAAGGAGGGCGACGCGTTCGTCGTCCACCCCAAGGACAAGGGCATGGCCGAGTGGGTGGACGAGACCGCCCGCAAGGGCGAGGCGGTCGAACTCAACTACCAGGCGGGATCGGAGCCCGGCGAGAAGTCGAAGCTGTGGACCCTGCCCGCCGACACCCCGACCGTTCTCACCCGCCGCGATCCGATGGGCCAGGACCGCTGGGGCATCATGGCGACGGTCGGCGCGATCGACCCGAGCACCCTGCCGCACGCGCAGACCAACGCAGAGATCCGGGTTGACCGGAGCGTGAAGGACGTCGCCGAGTACGTACGGAACACGGCGGCCCGGCTCGACCCGGGGATGCGGGTCGTCACCCTGAGCTCGGTGGCCCGCGACCGGCAGTACGCCAGTGTGCAGACCGGTCTCCAGGTCGGCGCGACCGCGACCCTGCTGCTGATCGCCGCCGCGATGCTGGTCTCGCAGCTGGAACAGTTGCGTGAGCGCAAGCGCCTGCTCTCGGTCCTGGTCGCCTTCGGCACCCGGCGCAGCACGCTCGGCTGGTCGGTGCTCTGGCAGACCGCCGTACCCGTGGTCATCGGCCTGGTGGTGGCCGTCGTGGGCGGTCTCGGCCTGGGTGCGGTGATGATCTGGATGATCGCCAAGAAGGTGACCGACTGGTGGCTGTTCCTGCCGATGACGGGCGCGGGAGCGGCACTGATCCTGCTGGTCACTCTGGTCTCGCTGCCATCGCTGTGGCGCCTGATGCGGCCGGACGGCCTGCGCACGGAGTGATGGCACGGTAGCCGCAAGGGGTGCGGTCCCCCGGGGGACCGCACCCCTTGCGCCTGCTCTACGCGCCCGCCGTCACCCGCACCGGCAGCGCCTTCATCGCCTCCCGCAGCGCCGCCGCGAACTCCTCGAACTCCTCGCGCCGCGCCGCCCCCGTCCGCATCGCCAGCGCCACCCGCCGCGACGGTGCGGGTTCCGTGAAATACCCGGTGGCCAGCGCATCGTTGCGACCGGTCTCGACCGTCACCGCGGTACGCGGCAGCAGCGTCACCCCGAGCCCGCCGGCGACCAGCTGCACCAGCGTGGAGAGCCCGGCCGCGGTCGTGGTCACCGGCGCACCCTCCGTACGCCCTGCCTCCCTGCATATGTCGAGCGCCTGGTCACGCAGGCAGTGCCCCTCGTCGAGGAGCAGCAGCGGCAGCTCCCGCAGGGCCTCGCGCGGAATGTCGGTGCGCCCGCCCAGCCAGTGGTCCCGCTCCATCACCAGCACGAAGTCCTCGTCGAAGAGCGGAAGTTCGGTCACTCCGGGCACCCCGAGCGGCACGGCCAGCAGCAGCAGGTCCAGCCTTCCCGCGGCCAGCCCCTCCAGCAGCGAGGAGGTCTGTTCCTCGTGCACCTGGAGGTCCAGCTCCGGGTAGCGCTCGTGGACCAGCCGCAGCACGGTCGGCAGCAGATACGGCGCGACGGTCGGGATCACGCCGAGCCTGAGCACTCCGGTGAACGGCGCCCGGACCGCCTCGGCCTCCTCCATCAGCTCACCCACGGCCTCCAGCACCACCCGGGCCCGGACCGCGAGCCGCTCCCCGGCCGGCGAGAGCAGCACCTTGCGCGTCGTACGCTCGATGAGCTGGACACCCAGTGCCTCCTCCAGCGCCGACACGGCTCCGGACAGCGCCGGCTGACTCATCCCGATTGCTGCCGCGGCGTCCCTGAAGTGCAGATATTCGGCAACGGCCGCGAAGGCGCGCAGCTGCGACAGGCTGGGCTGTTTGGTCCGATTGCCCTGATTACTCCGCGCCACTGATAGGCACCTCCGATCATCACGACCGAGTGTAGCTATTTCCGTGATCAATGCACTCTGTGCCAAGGTGGAGATCGTCCAACCCTCAGGAACTCCCGCAAAAGGGAATTCCTACGCTACAAGGAGAGCGCGTGCTCACTGTCGGTGACAAGTTCCCCGAGTTCGACCTGACTGCTTGTGTCTCGCTGGAGAGCGGCAAGGAGTTCGAGCAGATCAACCACAAGACCTACGAGGGCAAGTGGAAGATCGTCTTCGCGTGGCCGAAGGACTTCACCTTCGTGTGCCCCACCGAGATCGCCGCCTTCGGCAAGCTGAACGACGAGTTCGCCGACCGTGACGCCCAGATCCTCGGCTTCTCCGGTGACTCCGAGTTCGTGCACCACGCCTGGCGCAAGGACCACCCGGACCTGACCGACCTGCCCTTCCCGATGATGGCCGACTCGAAGCACGAGCTCATGCGTGACCTCGGCATCGAGGGCGAGGACGGCTTCGCCCAGCGCGCCGTCTTCATCGTCGACCAGAACAACGAGATCCAGTTCACGATGGTGACCGCCGGTTCCGTGGGCCGTAACCCCAAGGAGGTCCTGCGGGTCCTGGACGCCCTGCAGACCGACGAGCTGTGCCCCTGCAACTGGACCAAGGGCGAGAACACCCTCGACCCGGTCGCGCTCCTCTCGGGCGAGTGAGCTGACAGCGACATGGCACTCGACGAACTGAAGGCCGCCGTTCCGGACTTCGCCAAGGACCTGAAGCTGAACCTCGGTTCGGTCATCGGGAACAGCGAACTTCCGCAGCAGCAGCTGTGGGGCACCGTCCTCGCCTGCGCGATCGCCTCGCGCTCGCCGAAGGTGCTGCGCGAGCTGGAGCCGGAGGCGAAGGCCAACCTCTCCGCGGAGGCGTACACCGCCGCGAAGTCGGCCGCCGCCATCATGGCGATGAACAACGTCTTCTACCGGACCCGGCACCTGCTGTCGGACCCCGAGTACGGGACGCTCCGTGCGGGCCTGCGGATGAACGTCATCGGCAAGCCCGGCGTGGAGAAGATCGACTTCGAACTGTGGTCGCTCGCCGTCTCCGCGATCAACGGCTGCGGCCAGTGCCTGGACTCCCACGAGCAGGTGCTGCGCAAGGCCGGCGTGGACCGTGAGACCATTCAGGAAGCCGTCAAGATTGCCTCGGTGATCCAGGCGGTCGGCGTGACCCTCGATGCCGAGGCCGTGCTCGCCGAGTAGGACCAGCAGTACCCCTTGTACGAGAAGGGCCCCGAGGACGACCGACCGTCCCCGGGGCCCTTCTTCTGTTCACTTGGTTTTCGTGCCGCCGCTGTCCTCGGGCGGCGATCCCGGTGCGGGCGTCGGGGCGACGTCGATCGCGGTCGCCCCCCGCGGGGACGGCGCGTGCCGCAGGGCTTCCTCCTGCCCGTACGACCGCAGATAGCCGACCACCGTATTGGTGACCGCGACCAGCGGCACCGCGACGACCGCTCCGCCGATGCCCGCGACCATGCCACCCGCGGCGACCGAGAGGACGACGGCGAGCGGATGCACCCGCACCGCGCGTCCCAGGATGAACGGCTGCAGCACATGGCCCTCGATCTGCTGCACGGCGAGCACCACGAGCAGCACCATGAGCGCGGTGAACACGCCCTCGGTGACCAGGGCGACGACCACCGCGAGCGCTCCGGAGATCACCGCGCCGACCAGCGGGATGAAGGCGAAGAGGAAGATGAAGACGGCGAGCGGCACCGCCATCGGCACCTTGAGGAACCAGATCCCGAGCCCGATGAAGATCGCGTCGATCAGCGCCACCAGGACCGTGCCCCGCACGTAGGCGGTCAGGGTCCGCCAGGCGCGCGGCCCGGCGCCCGCGACACCCGGCCGGGCCTGCGCGGGTACCAGCTTCAGCACCCAGTGCCAGATGCGCTTCCCGTCGTACAGGAGGAAGAGCGTCGAGAACATGGCCAGCAGCATCCCGGTGAGGACCTCCACCATCACGGTGACGCCCTGCAGCCCGGCGGAGGTGATCTGTTCGGTGTTGGTGCCGATGGTGTCGCTGAGGTTCTTCGCGACGTCGTTGATCTGCTGCTCGGTGACATGGAAGGGGCTGTCGAGCAGCCAGTTCTTCAGGTCGTCGATACCCGTCCGCACCTTGTCGGAGAGAGTGTCGATGTTGTCCATCACCTGCCAGACCACGAACCAGCCGACCAGACCCATGATGACGAAGCCCAGGATCGCCGTGACCGCGGTGGCCAGTCCGCGCGGCAGACCGTACCGCCTCAGCCGGGCGACGGTCGGCTGCAGCATCGCGGTGACGAGCAGCGCGGCGACGAAGGCCAGAACCACCAGCTGTACGGCGCTGATGACCTTCATCAGCACATAGAGCGTGCCCGCCAGGACGAGCAGCCGCCAGCCCGCTTCGGCCGCGACGCGCATGCCCCAGGGGATCGCCGCGACCGGATCGGGCCGGGCCGCCACGGAGGGGGCGTACGCGGGAGGCGGCGGCACACGGTCGGCCAATGGGTCATGCCGGCCCGCCTCGGCCGGTACGGCTCCGGCAGGCACGGCAGAGGGTACGGCAGCGGCGGGTACGGCGGCGGTCTCCGGCGGCTCGATCGGCGCGGCCTCGCCCCCCTCGCCCTCGCCCCCCTCGCCCTCGACCCCCTCGGCCTCGGCCCTGCGCTGTTCCAGCCGCTCGCCCAGTTCGGCGAGCTCGGCGCCCAGACGACCGAGCCACCCCGGAAGCTTCGACATGATCGTCCCTTTCCCCCGTTTCCTCTCCCCACCGCTCCCCCGCCGAACCGGCCGGAACGACCGTACACGCGCGAAGCCCCTCACCGTAGGACGGTGAGGGGCTTCGAGAGGTTGAGACCGGAACCTCGGAAGGTTCTAGTACCAGTGGTTCGCCTGCCAGAAGGCCCAGGCACCGCACGGGCTGCCGTACTTGGCGCCGTTCATGTAGCTGAGGCCCCACTTGATCTGCGTGGCCGGGTTGGTCTGCCAGTCGGCGCCGGCGGATGCCATCTTCGAGCCCGGCAGCGCCTGGACGAGGCCGTAGGCACCGGAGGACTGGTTGGTCGCCCGGTAGTTCCAGGTCGACTCGACGTTCACGATGTTGCTGAAGCACTGGAACTGGTCGGCGGGAACGATCTGCCGCGCGATCGCCTTGATTTCGGCCACGGTGTACGAGCCCTGCTGCGCGAACGAGGAGGCGCTGCGGATCTCGGAACGGCTGGCGCGCTCTGCCGCGTCCTTCTTGTCCTGGCGCTCCTGCTCCAGCTTGTCCTCGGCCGCCTGCTTCTTCGACTTGGCGTCCTTGGCGGCCTGGATGCGGGCCGCTTCCTCCACGGACTTCTTCGCCGCCGCGTCGGCCGCGGATGCCTGGGCGTCGGCCTGCTGAGTCAGCGAGGCGGTCTGCACCTGGGCCTGCTGGCCCGCGGGGATGTCTGCGAGCAGCGTGGTGTCGGCTGCGGTCGCCTCGAAGTTGTTGTCATCGGCAGCGGGAGTGCTGCCCGAGGCAACGCCTACGACGGCGCCAACGGTGGTTACGGCTGTGGCAGATGCCACGGCGAACCCCCGGACCGAGATCCGGCTCACACGGTGTCCTTCCAGCATCGCCCGCTTAGGTGACCTCGCGGACGCAATCGTGCCCCTGGCACTGGCCTCCCTACTGCTTGGGTCACGGGAGGCACGGGCCCGGTGGGCAACTCCCCTGAGGGAGTGCCGCGTGGTGCTCGCGGGCGGCATACGGACGTCGATTGTTGAGTTGTGTGGTGCGTGGCACCTCTGGAGGTGCGGGTGTGCCGTATGCGGGGCCTGACGGAAGCAAGACTCTGCCGGAACGGCACGCCGGTAGGCAATTCTCCGTTGCGTGTGAAAGCTCACACCTCGTTCGGAGCAAGTGTTTTTCGGAAATGCCGCCGCAACATGATGCCGCCCGGCTAAGCTGCTTCGCTCGCCGGGCGGCACCAACTGTCGTATCCCGTATCAGATCTGGCCTTCCTCCAGCATTTCGGTCACCAGCGCGGCGATCTGCGAACGCTCGGAGCGGCTGAGCGTGACATGCGCGAAAAGCGGATGGCCCTTCAGTTTCTCGACCACGGCGACGACTCCGTCGTACCGGCCGACCCTGAGGTTGTCCCGCTGGGCCACGTCATGTGTGAGCACCACCCGAGAATTCGCCCCGATCCGGGACAACACGGTCAGCAGTACGTTCCGTTCGAGGGACTGCGCCTCGTCGACGATCACGAAGGCGTCGTGGAGCGAGCGGCCCCGGATGTGGGTGAGCGGCAGGATCTCCAGCATGCCGCGCCCCAGCACCTCCTCGATCACCTCGCGTCCGGCAACCGCCGAGAGCGTGTCGAAGACGGCCTGCGCCCAGGGGCTCATCTTCTCGGCCTCGGTGCCGGGGAGATAGCCCAGTTCCTGCCCGCCGACCGCGTACAGCGGGCGGAAGACCATCACCTTCTGGTGCTGCCTGCGTTCCAGGACGGCTTCGAGACCGGCACAGAGCGCCAGCGCCGACTTGCCGGTGCCGGCCCTGCCGCCCAGCGACACGATGCCGACGTCCTGGTCGAGGAGCAGATCGAGCGCGATGCGCTGCTCGGCGCTGCGGCCGTGGATGCCGAAGACCTCCCGGTCGCCGCGCACCAGGCGCACATTTCCCTCGGCGGTGACCCGGCCGAGCGCCTTGCCGCGCTCGGACTGGAGGACCAGTCCGGTGTGCACGGGCAGTTCGGCGGCTTCGGGTACGTACAGCGTCTCCTCCCCGTAGAGCAGATCCACCTGCTCGGCGGCGAGGGGCAGTTCCGACATTCCCGTCCAGCCGGAGTCGGTGATGGCGAGTTCGGCGCGGTACTCCTCGGCGAGGAGGCCGACCGAGGACGCCTTGATACGCAGCGGCAGGTCCTTGGAGACGACCGTGACGTCGTACCCCTCGGCCTGGAGGTTGCGCGCGACCGCGAGGATCCGTGAGTCGTTGTCCCCCAACCGGTAGCCGGCGGGCAGTACGCCGGGGTCGGAGTGGTTGAGTTCGACGCGCAGCGTCCCGCCCAGATCCCCGAGCGGGATCGGGGCATCCAGCCGGCCGTACCGGGTCCGGAAGTCGTCCAGCAGGCGCAGGGCCTGCCGGGCGAAGTACCCCAGCTCCGGGTGGTGCCGTTTGGCCTCCAGTTCCGTGACCACGACGATCGGGAGCACGACTTCGTGCTCGTCGAACCGGGCCATGGCGTTCGGATCGGCCAGCAGGACGCTGGTGTCGAGAACATAGGTGCGCCTGTCGGACATGCGGCGCTTTGAGCTGGTCACCACGGAAGGACGTACCCCCTCGGACGAGGTTGGGGTGCGACGGCGTCGCGGAGCATCCCAATGGGATAGGACGGACCGGGCTGCGGCCCCGATGCACGGGCCGAGCGCCGGCCCTCCGCGTCGGCCGCACTGTATGTACGGTCCTTCGTGTGCAAGAGGCCTCCCGGGCGAGCGGACTCCATGCCGCTCACTTGGACACGACGTCCGCCTGGTTTGTGACTGGACATCGACCTGTCAGGGGTATTCCCTCGAACACGCGAAGCCATGCCGCCCTGGGGCGGACGGGTGAGCTTGGTCGGTGCGTCCGGGCACGTCAGGTGCGGGACCACCGCCTCGACGGTTCCGTCCTCAAACGCCGGACAGGCTGGGATTGCCGCCTCGGACGGGCTGGAAATGCCGGACCAGCTGGGATTGTCGTCCCCGACGGGCTGGGAGTGGCGGGCCAGGGTTGTCAGCCGGGCCCGTCCGGACGGGCGGCACCACTCGAGCCCGTCCGGCGATCGAGGACGGAACCGGTGCCGCCGGGAGCGGCGCCCTGCCGGGGGGACAGTGCGCCCCATGAGCCAGGCGGCGGGAGCCTGGCGGCGGTGTCAGCCGCCGTAGCGGCGGTGGCGGGCTGCGTAGTCGCGCAGGGCTCGCAGGAAGTCGACGCGGCGGAACGCCGGCCAGAAGACCTCGCAGAAGTAGTACTCGGAGTGCGCGCTCTGCCAGAGCATGAAACCGGACAGCCGCTGCTCGCCGCTGGTGCGGATCACCAGGTCCGGGTCGGGCTGGCCCCGGGTGTAGAGGTGCTCGGAGATCAGGTCGGTGGAGACGATCTCCGCCAGGTCCTCGAAGGACGTCCCCTTGGCGGAGTGGTCCAGCAGCAGCGAGCGCACCGCGTCCGCGATCTCCTGACGCCCGCCGTAGCCGACGGCGACATTGACCAGTATCCCGTCGATGCCGGCCGTGGCCTGCTCGGCCTCCTTGAGCACGGTCTGGGTGTGGGCGGGCAGCAGATCGAGCGTGCCGACGTGGTGGACCCGCCAGCGCCCGTCCGCCGCGAGGTCGCGCACGGTGTTCTCGATGATGCCGAGAAGCGGCGTCAGCTCGGACTCGGGCCGGTCGAAGTTGTCCGTGGAGAGCAGCCAGAGTGTGACGACTTCCACATCGGTCTCACTGCACCAGCCGAGCAGCTCCTGGATCTTGTCCGCGCCGGCCTGGTGCCCCTGCGCGGCCGTGCCGCCGGACGCCTTCGCCCAGCGCCGGTTGCCGTCGAGGATGACGCCGATGTGCTTGGGCACCTGGGTGTGGTCGAGGCGGGCCTCCACCCGGCGCGCGTAGAGCCCATACACCAGGTCGCGCAAGTTCACTGAGTTCACCTCTCGGTTCCGTGCGGGCCCGCCCGCCCCATTGCCCGGGGCCCGGGGTCGTCCCCCTGGGGATCGCCGCACTACTCCGCAGAGTCCATAGCCCCGCCGTGCCGTGGCAGTCCCCGAAGCCGCCACATTACTGCGCAGGCGGCGTACCGGCCCAACCCGGCCTGTCACAAGTCCGTGATAAGGAGAGAAACGTGACTGATTCTCCTCTCTTCTACCGGGCCGCCGGTTCACGCTACGACTCCATGGAATACCGCCGCACCGGCCGCAGCGGTCTCAAGCTCCCGGCCATCTCCCTCGGCCTCTGGCACAACTTCGGCGACGACCGCACGCTGGACTCCCAGCGGGCGATCCTGCGCCGCGCCTTCGATCTCGGGGTGACCCACTTCGATCTGGCCAACAACTACGGGCCGCCGCCCGGCTCCGCCGAGCTCAATTTCGGCAAGATGTTCCGGCAGGACTTCGCCCCGTACCGGGACGAGCTGATCATCTCCACCAAGGCCGGCTACGACATGCACCCCGGCCCCTACGGCGAGTGGGGCTCCCGCAAGTACCTGCTGTCGTCGCTCGACGCCTCGCTGAAGCGGATGGGGCTCGACTACGTCGACATCTTCTACTCCCACCGCTTCGACCCGGACACTCCGCTGGAGGAGACGATGGGGGCGCTGGCCTCCGCCGTACAGCAGGGCAAGGCGCTGTACGCGGGTGTGTCCTCGTACAACGCGGAGCAGACCGCCGAGGCGGCCCGGCTGCTCAAGGAGATGGGTGTACCGGCACTGATCCACCAGCCGTCCTACTCGATGATCAACCGCTGGATCGAGGACGACGGGCTGCTCGACACCCTGGAGACGGCCGGCATGGGCTGCATCTCCTTCGTGCCGCTCGCCCAGGGCCTGCTCACGAACAAGTACCTGACAGGCATCCCGGAGGGTTCGCGCGCCACCCAGGGCAAGTCCCTGGACCCGGGCCTGCTCTCCGACGAGGTGCTGCGCCGGCTGAACGGGCTGAACGACATCGCCCGGCGGCGCGGGCAGTCACTCGCCCAGCTGGCACTCGACTGGGTGCTGCGGGACAGCCGTATGACGTCGGCGCTGATCGGCGCTTCGAGCGTGAAGCAGCTGGAGGAGAACGTCGCGGCGCTTGCCGGGGCGCCGCTGTCCGCCGAGGAGCTGAAGGAGATCGACACCTTCGCCGTGGACACCGCGGGCACCAACATCTGGGCCGGACGGAGCTGACCGGGGGCGGCCTTCGCGGGGCCGATACGCAGTCGGCACGCGGCCGCCACACGGTGCGCACAGCGGGCCCACAAAAAAACGGGCCGGTCCGTGGGGGGGGATACGGACCGGCCCGAGGGGGGGTTTCCACCATAACCCTTCGTAAGTGATGCTGCGTGCCACGCCACTCCATAATTACTCTCCGAATTCGCCGGACTCCGGTGCGAGCACGGCATCCGGTGGGGTCTCAGTGGCCGCCGACCGGCTTTGCGCAGCCGGTTCCCTCGAGGTAGCGGCCGTGGGCCTCGGCCTTGACGAGCCCGTTGACCATGCCGTCCAGGGCCCCCTCCACGCAGATCGGGCCGAGGTCGATGATGAACGTGTTGCGGTGGGGGCCGAAGGTGCCGGTGGAGATGGTCTCGGGGCCGTATCCCAGACCGGCGAGTGCCTCATGGAGCTGGGGCTCGGTGGTCTTGCGGCCCTCCGCGATGCCGGCCAGGCCCGCCTCGACCTTCTTCACTTCGGCAGCACCCTTGGCCCGGTCGTCCGGGGACAGCTCGGCGGCGGACTGGAAGGCGTGGTTCTCCCGGTAGTGCGGCGCGCCGTCGCCGGCGTCCGGTTCGACGTAGGGGGAGGCGCCCACGGCCCGGGGGCTGTATCCCGCACCGGGTCCGGCGTCCCCCGCCCGCTCCGTGCCGCAGCCCGCGAGGGCGGGCGTCAGGAGGAGCACCGACGCGGTGGCGAGAGCCTTGGCTGTACGTCTCGCAGAGGTCATGGGCCGAGTATGGGACAGGCCCTGACCTGATGGGCTGCTAGTTTCCGAATCATGACGACACGAACCGCGACCGTGACCTGGGCCGGGGCGAACGCTCGCCGGATGGAACGTCAGGGGCTCGCCGCCCCGGTGCACCTCACCCCGGCCGATGTGGTCGGCGCGCTGCCGGCCGCGCACGCCCAGGTGCTGTCGGCCGCCGAGCTCTCCGTCGGGCTGCGGACAGCGGGGGCGACCCGTACCGATGTGCGCGAGGCGCTGTGGACCGAGCGCGCCCTGGTCAAGACGCACGGGCCGCGCGGCACCGTCCACCTGCTGCCGATGGCCGAACTGCCCATGTGGACCGGTGCGTTGTCCGCCGTACCGGCCGGACGCAATCCGTTGCCCGAGGATGTCCGGATGACGCCGGCGCAGACCGAGGCCGTGCTCGCCGCGATCGCGGACGCGCTGACCGGGGCCGAGCTGACCATCGACGAGCTCTCGGAGGCGGTGGTGGAACGTGCCGGGGCATGGGCCGGGGACCGGGTGATGCCCGCGTTCCAGGACATGTGGCCGCGCTGGCGGCAGGTGATGCATCTTGCGGGTCACCGCGGCGCGCTGTGCTTCGCGCCCGGTCGCGGCCGCAAGGTCACCTACACCCGCCCGGACGCCGTCCCGCTCGACGGCCCGGAGGCGCTCGCCCGTCTCATACACCGCTATCTGTACGCGTACGGTCCGGCCACGCCCCAGCACTTCGCGAAGTGGCTCGCGGCGCCGAAGCGTTGGGCGGCGGAACTGTTCGCGGGGATGGCCGCGCGCGGGGAGATCGAGGAGGTGGCGTACGAGGGGGAGCCGGCCTGGCTGGTGGCGGGCGACACCGCGTTTCCGGTGGAGCCGGTGCGCGGGGTGCGGCTGCTCCCCTACTTCGACGCGTATCTCATAGCGTCCCAGCCGCGCGAGAAGCTCTTCCCCGGGGTGGCGTACACCCGTGCGCTGGCGGGTGGCCAGGCGGGGAACTTCCCGGTGCTGCTGATCGACGGGACCGTGGCCGGGGTGTGGCACCAGCGCCGGTCGGGCCGCAGGATCGCGGTGACGGTGGAGCCGCTGTCACCGCTCACGGCCGGGCAGCTGCGGGGGCTGGAGGAGCAGGTGGCGCGGGTCGGCGAAGTACTCGAGGGCCAGCCGGAACTGACGGTGGGGAAGGTGATGGTGGGACCGCACGCGTAGCGCCTGCCGGCGGCCGGTGCTGCGACAGCATTGGTTCACCGGGCCCGTCCGGTCGCCGTTTCGTCCACGATCACGGACGGGCTGGGAATCAGCAAATCAGCCCCTCGCCGGTGCGCCCCGGTGGCCGCGGGTGAAGCGGATCGACACGGTGTCACCGCCGATCACCACGAAGCGCCCGCCCTCGCACCGGATGACGGCCTCGTGCACCTCCCCCTTCTCGTCCCTGCGCTCCTCGGTGCGGGTGACGGTCCAGCCGCCGTCGGGCGGCTGCGGCAGGTTCGACACGGCGGCGAACTCCCACTGTCCCGACGGTACGCACCAGTCGGGCAGCCTCGGCCAGGCGCCGGGGCCGACCTGCAGGGTCCAGTCGGAGGCGCAGGTCAGGAGCACCGACTGGCCGTCGGCCAGCAGGAATTCGACGGCTTCCGGCTCCCCCATCCGCCCCTCCGGCCGGTAGAAGACGCCGAGTACTCCGACGATCCGTGCGCCTCTGAGCCAGTCGGCCTTCCCCTGCCGCGGGACACGCGGTGCTTCCCCTTCGTTCCCCACCCTCATGGCCGGTTCCCTCCCATGCGCTCACCGTCCAGGGTCGCATCCTCCGGACGAAAGCAGAGGGCACTGCCTATTCCGGTTTACGGGCCTCGGCCTTGCGGGCCTCGATCAGGAATCGGGTGGTGTGGGCCACGAACGGCCCCTCGGTCTCGATCCGGTGGTGCAGCGCGGCCAGTTTCGGCAGGTACTCCTCGACGATGAAGCCCGGCACCATCCAGATCACTTTCCGCAGGAAGTAGACGACGGCGCCGATGTCGAAGAATTCGGTGCGCAGCGTCTCCATCCGCAGATCGACGACTTCGAGCCCGGCCGCCTCGGCTTCGGCCCGTGCCTTCTCCGGGTCACGGGCGCCGCGCACCTCGGGCGGCTGCGGGCCGAGGAAGTACTCGACGAGTTCGAAGACGCTCGCCGGGCCGACCTGCTGCGAGAAGTACGTGCCCCCGGGGGTCAGCACCCGCGCGATCTCCGCCCACCAGGTGGTCACCGGATGCCGGCTGACCACCAGGTCGAAGGCGTTGTCGCCGAACGGCAGCGGCGGCTCGTCCGCATCGGCGACCACGGCCGCACCGAGCGGGTGCAGGAGTGCGGTGGCGCGGGCGATGTTCGGCGGCCAGGACTCGGTGGCGACGGTGAGCGGCGGCAGCTTCGGCACGGAGGCGAGAACCTCGCCGCCACCGGTCTGGATGTCGAGCGCGGCCCCGGCCCGTCCCATCCGGTCCGCCATGGCGCGGGCGTAGCCCCAGGAGGGGCGCTGTTCGGTGGCCCGGCCGTCGAGCCAGGAGAAGTCCCAGCCGTCGACGGAGACGGCGGCGGCCTCCGCGACGAGGGCGTCGAACCGTGCGTGTTCTGCTGCTTCCGCGGGTGTTCCGGCCATACGGGAATGGTGCCAGCCGGGCGGTGGCCCGTGCGACCTGAATACAGCGGGGCGGGCTGCAGGCAGAGCAGTGCTCAGGCGGCCAGTCCGCCGAGCAGTATGCCCAGCAGCGCGCCCGTGATCATGAAAGGTCCGAACGGAATGCCGGTCTTGCGCCCGGCCCGTTTCAGGACCATCAGTCCGAACCCGTACACCGCACCGAGCAGGAACCCGGCGAAGCCCCCGGCGAACACCACGGCCCAGCCGTACCAGCCGAGGGCCACGCCCAGCGACAGGGCGAGCTTGACGTCTCCGAAGCCCATCCCGTTCGGGTTGATGAGGAAGAGCAGGAAGTAGAAGGCGCCGAGGGCCGCACCGCCGAGCAGGGCGGACAGCCAGGATCCGCCGTGCTCCGGGAGCAGCGCCGCAACACCCAGAAGTACGGTGACCGCCCCCGCGGCGGGCAGGGTCAGCCGGTCGGGCAAGCGGTGGACGCGGCGGTCGATGGTCGCGAGGAGTACGCCGACGGGGGCCAGCAGCAGCCAGACGGCGAGCTCGGGCCGGAGTCCGGTGGCCGCTGCGAGCGCGGCGCAGCCGAGCGCGGTGACGGCGGGGACGAGGACACCGGGGGCGTAGCGCGCCGCGGGCTGCCCGGGGTCTTCCCCGCCGCCCCGGTCTCCCGGCTCGGCGCCCGGAGCGGTGGGGACCGGCACCGCCGCCGCGCACATGGCGCACCGGGTGGAGCCGAGCCAGCCGCGGGCGGCACCGGTCAGGGCGTGGCCCGCGGGGCAGGTGTCCCGCCAGGCGTCCTCCGGTTCGACGGAGAACCGGTAGGCGGCGCGCGGGACCAGCAGTCCGGCCGCTGCGCCCCAGAGTGCGGCGAGCACTGTCAGCATGACGTACACAGAGCAGACCCTAGGCGGGTGCCGGGCACGGGTCATGGGTCCTGGGGCCCACTGCGCACCGTTGTGGACCCAGCGGCCGTCACCGGACGCTACCGTCTTGGCCATGGCTCAATGGCGCAATGGGAATGGGACGTTGACGGTCACCGATCCACAGGGAGGGCAGGAGCCGGGGATACCGCTGCGGATCGCGGCCACGTACCGGACCAGGAGCCGAGGGCTGCTCGGGCAGGACGGGATCGACGGCGCCCTGCTGATCACCCCGTGCGGGAGTGTGCACACCTTCCGGATGCGGTTCACCATCGATGTGGCGTACCTGGACCGGAAGTTCAACGTGGTCGCCGTCCACACGATGAAGCCGGGCCGGCTCGGGATGCCGCGGCTGCGGGCCCGTCATGTGATCGAGTCGGAGGCCGGGGCGATGGAGAAGTGGGGACTGCGGCCGGGGGCGCGGGTGCGGATCGTCCAGGCCGAGGAGAGCCGGGGCTGAGGCGTGGGCGGCCGGGCTGCCCTCACGTACCGGGCAGCCGGGCCGCTCTCACACGTACGACACCTCGTTCACGCCGTCCAGGTGGGGCGGCCGCCGAGGTAGGTGGCCGAAACGGCGACCTCCTCCTGGAAACGTTCGTAGCGCTCGGCGGGTACCGCGTACGGGTCCTGGGTCAGGACCGCCAGGTCGGCCCGCATCCCGGGGCGCAGCATGCCGATCTCGTCCTCCAGGTGCAGTTGCCACGCCGGGTTGGTGGTCACCGCGCGCAGCGCCTCGTCGATGGTCAGGCGCTCGGTGGTGCCGTGGACGCGGCCGCTGGCCGGGGTGCGGCGGGTGAGGGCGGTGGCGACGGAGGCGAGCGGGTCGGTGGGTGAGCACATGCCGTCGTTGTGGCTCGGCGCCGCGACGGGGATGAGCGAGCACACCGCCCGGCGCCGGGTCCAGCGCCTGATCCACCACGGCGACGTCAATTTCCGCTGCGACATCGCCCACCCCCTGGCCGGTCTGTCGACCATGGTGATCTACCGGGCCGCCGTCCCGCACGCCCACCTCGAACACACCGGAAACATGCTGGCCCGCATGGAGCAGGTCCGGATGTGCGTCTCCGTCAGCGGACCGCACAACCTCCTGGTCATCGTCTGGCTCCATGGCCTGAACGCCATCGGCCCGTTCGAGATGCTGCTGGCGGAACGCTTCCCGACGCTGGAGGTCAAGGACCGCACGGTGGCGCTGCATTCCCCCAAGCGCATGGGCTGGCTCCTGGACACCCAGGGCCGCGCGACCCGCCGCATCCCCCTGGCCCCGCCCCGGCCCTGACCGGGCTCACACACCGGCTCGCGCTCACGGCGGGCCGGAGCCGAGCAGCGTCCACGCCCCGTAGGCCGCCGAAGCCACCGCGAGCACGGCGACGACCGTCACCGTACGGGCCGTGGTGCGCAGCCGCAGCAGCGCGACGGCGGGCGGCAGGAGCAGCGGGAACGCGGGCATCATCAGCCGCGGCCTGGACCCGAAGTACCCGGAGCCGATCAGCGCGATGACGACGACGGCGATGCAGTAGGCGAGTACGGGGAGCGGCTGGCGCTGCCGTACGCACAGGAACACCACCCATCCCAGGCCCGCCAGCGCCGCGCACAGCCCGAGCGCGCCGGGCAGTGGCAGCCCGAGGATGAACGAGGCGAGCGCCACGCCTCCGTCGATGCTGTTGCCCCACTGTGCCTGGACGTCGAAGTACGCGAACGGGCTGCCCTCCCGTACGGCGACGAACACCACGTACGCGAGCCAGCCCAGCGGCGCGAGTGCGGTACCGGTCAGCATCCGTGCGTTGCGGCGGACGATGCCGTCCGTCCGGCCGGCCCGGTACTCCCGTACGAGCGTGACCGCGGCGGTGATCGCGAGGGCGGCGATGAGCGCAGCCGCGGAGGGCCTGGTCAGCCCGGCGAGTACGCACAGGGCGCCCGCCACGATCCAGCGCCGGGTCAGTACGGCGTAGAGCGTCCAGGCGGCGAACGCGGTGAACAGTGTTTCGGTGTACGCCATCGACTGGACGAACGCCGTCGGGTACACGCCCCACAGCGCGGCCAGCACCACCCCTGCCCGACGCCCGTACAGATGCGCCCCGACGGAGTGGATCCCCCAGGCGGCGAAGAGCGCGGCGACCCAGGCGACCAGCAGTCCGGCGCCCGCGAGGGAGAGCGGGGTCAGCTCGGCGATGCCGCGTTCCAGAGCGGGCAGCAGGGGGAAGAAGGCCAGGTCGGAGTGGATGTCGCCGTTCGGGAGGGTGACGGTGTAGCCGTAGCCGTTCTCGGCGATCCGCTGGTACCAGACGGAGTCCCAGCGCTCGGCGAGGAGGTGGAAGGCGCTCTTGTCGGCGCCTGCCGCGGCGGCGGCGAAGACGACGAGACCGATCAGACGCACGGCCGCGTACGCCCCGAGGGCCGGTGCCGCCGCCGCGAGGGCCGTGGCGAGGCGGCCTCGGACGGGGGGATGCGGCGGTCGCGGCTGCGGTCGGCGGCTGGGCTGCCGCACGAGCTGCTGTGCGGGGGCGGTGGCCTGAGCGGCCGGATCGTCGTCGGGCATGCTGCCGATTATCTCCGCAGCGGGTGGGCCCACCCGCCACGGGCCGGGCCTGCTCGTAGCGGACCTGCCTTCCCGGTGCAGTGGCTGGCCCGAGGTCGGACGGCGTCAGCCGGCCGCCACCGCCGGGGTGGGCCAAAGCCGTCGTGGCGGCGGGCTTGCCCCTGTACCCAGCCCGCGGCCACCGCGCGCACCCACCGCACCCCGGAGGTTGACCGCTGTCCTGGGTTGCCCTTGAGGCGCTACGTCGTGCGGAGCGCGGCGATGACGGTCATCCGTCCGACCCGTCGGGCCGGCAGGATGGCGGCTGCGAGTCCGGTGAGCACGGTCAGTCCCAGCGCTGCCAGTACCAGAAGTACGGGTGGACCGCCGATCGTTCCCACTGTGGAGGTGACCGATCGGGCGGCCGCCCAG
>NZ_JBVJWD010000001.1:517307-700254 GCF_055602785.1 Streptomyces sp. NPDC037301 | reverse complement strand
CTTCCGTCGGGGGGGGGAGGCCCACCGGCGGAGACATAGACGGGGCGGGGGAGGAAGGGGAAAGGACAACCGGCCCCGGGGGGATTGCCCCTGCACGGGGGGGGGGGGGGGGCCGGGCCCCCCTCTGCTCCGGGCGCAGCCCGTGCGGGGATGGCTACTCGACGGTGACGGACTTCGCCAGGTTGCGCGGCTTGTCGATGTCACGGCCCATGGCCAGCGCCGTGTGGTACGCGAAGAGCTGGAGCGGGATGCCCATCAGGATCGGGTCCAGCTCGTTCTCGTTCTTCGGTACGACGATGGTGTGGTCGGCCTTCTCCTGCACCTGGTGCGCGACGGCGAGGATGCGGCCGCTGCGGGCCTTGATCTCCTCCATCGCGGCGCGGTTCTTCTCCAGCAGATCGTCGTCCGGCACGATCGCGACCGTCGGCATCGAGGGCTCGATCAGCGCCAGCGGCCCGTGCTTCAGCTCGGAGGCGGGGTACGCCTCCGCGTGGATGTACGAGACCTCCTTGAGCTTCAGCGAGGCCTCACGGGCGACGGGGTAGCCGCGCACCCGGCCGATGAACATCATCGACTTGGCGTCCGCGTACTCCGCGGCCAGCTTCTTGATCTCGTCCTCGTTCTCGAGGATCTCGGTGATCTGCGCGGGCAGCCTGCGCAGTCCCTCGATGATCCGCTTGCCGTCGGCGACCGACAGGTCGCGGATGCGGCCCAGGTGCAGGGCGAGCAGCGCGAACGCGACCACGGTGTTGGTGAAGCACTTGGTGGAGACGACGCAGACCTCGGGACCGGCGTGGACGTACGTACCGCCGTCGGCTTCCCGGGCGATTGCCGAACCCACCACGTTGACCACACCGAGCACCCGGGCGCCCTTGCGCTTGAGCTCCTGGACGGCGGCCAGCACGTCGTAGGTCTCACCGGACTGGGAGACGGCCACGTACAGGGTGTCGGGGTCGACGACCGGGTTGCGGTAGCGGAACTCGGAGGCGGGCTCGGCGTCCGCGGGGATACGGGCCAGCTCCTCGATCAGCTGCGCACCGATCTGGCCCGCGTGGTACGAGGTGCCGCAGCCCAGGATCTTGATCCGGCGGACCCCGCGCGCCTCGCGGGCGTCCAGGTTGAGACCGCCGAGGTGCACGGTGGAGAAACGGTCGTCGATCCGGCCGCGGAGCACCCGGTCGACGGCGTCCGCCTGCTCGGAGATCTCCTTGTGCATGTACGTGTCGTGGCCGCCCATGTCGTACGACTCGGCCTCCCACTCCACGGTGGTCGGCGTGGCCGTCGTGGACGAGCCCTCCGTCGTGTACGTACGGAAGTCGTCGGCCTTGAGGGTGGCCATCTCACCGTCGTCGAGGGTGACGACCTGGCGGGTGTGGGCGACCAGCGCGGCGACGTCGGAGGCGACGAACATCTCCTTCTCGCCGATGCCGAGCACGACCGGGGAGCCGTTGCGGGCGACCACGATGCGGTCGTTGAAGTCGGCGTGCATGACGGCGATGCCGTACGTGCCCTCGACCGACCGCAGCGCCTCGCGGACCTTCTCCTCCAGAGTCTCCGCCTGGGCGCGGGCGATCAGGTGGACCAGCACCTCGGTGTCGGTCTCGGAGAGGAAGACGATGCCGTCGGCGACGAGCTTCGCACGGAGCTCGGAGGCGTTGTCGATGATGCCGTTGTGGACGACGGCGACCTTGTTGTCGGCGTCCAGGTGGGGGTGCGCGTTCTCGTCGCTCGGGGCACCGTGGGTGGCCCAGCGGGTGTGGGCTATACCGGTGGTGCCGGTGAAACGCTTGGGAACACGGGCCTCGAGCTCGCGGACCCGGCCCTTCGCCTTGACCATCTTCAGGGCGGCGGGCTTCCCGGCCGACGCCTTGCCGGTGATGACGATGCCCGCGGAGTCGTAACCCCGGTACTCCAGCCGCTGCAGCCCTTCCAGCAGCAGCGGAGCCACATCACGCTTCCCGATATATCCGACGATTCCGCACATAAAGTTTCTGCCCCTCCATCGACGTATCTGTGGTGCCCGTTGCTCAGCCGTAGACGATGCGGCGCAGCTGGCGGAGCGAGAGCTCCGGCGGCGCGACCGCCCGGTGCGGCAGCTCGGCCGCGATCCGCTCGAAGATCTCCGTGTTCACCAGGCCGCCGGACTGCAGTTCGCGGTGACGGCGGCGGACGAAGTCGTCGGTCGTCTCGTCGAAGTACGCCAGCACGTCAAGAACCACCCGGGCGGCTTCACCGCGCTGGAGCGCGGTGCTGCGCACCAGGTGATCAATGAGGTCGTCATGCGACGGGCGGCGTTCGAGCACTCGTTGATATTGCGGTGGATGGAGCGCGTACGCAACAATTCTGCCCGATATCGGGCAGGAGTGGGTGTGATTGTGCTCTCGGGCGGGCCTGGAGGTGGTCAGGGAGGGCATGGGGACGCGCTCAGAGACGCTTCAGGACGGCCTGTTTGGCGGCGGTGAACTCGTCGTCGGTGAGAATCCCGGCCCGATGCAGCTCGCCGAGCTCGCGCAGCCGGCGCAGCAGCGCATCGTGATCGTCGGCGGGCGGCGCGGGGACGGGTGCCGCTGGTGCGGCCGGGGCCGGGATCTGTGCGGGCCGAGCGCCTTCGGCGGCGTCCACTGTCTCCGCCCCCGCCGCACCCGGCAGCCGGACCAGTACCGCCGCCGCGACCAGTACCGCCGTGTACTCCTTCTTGGACAGCCCCCACAGATCCAGCGAGTACGGATCGAACTCGGCCGCCGGAGCCGGAGCCGTGCCCATGTCCCCGCCCCTGCCCCGTACGAAGCGCAGATGCCCGTTCTCCAGACCGATGGCGGGCAACCAGTGCACCCCGGTCACCTCCGACACCGGGAAGGCGACCGGGCCACCCGAGCTCTTGACCTCCTTGGCCTTCCAGTTCCAGGTGAGGCGGATGACCTCTCCGTCGAACGAGGCCGTGCCGTCCCCGCCGCCCCCGGCGACCGGCACCGCGGGCCCCGGCAACAGAAAGCCGTCCACCGGCCCGGCGGGCACCTGCTCGATCAGCAGGGCGCTGCGCACCTCGCCGACGAAGTACTCCGCTGCTCCACTCCGGTCCTTTTCCACCGTCAGCTGGTACGGATCCGCGGCGTCCTTGAGCCTGCCGTCCGCAGCGCGCAGGACCGGACAGGCGCCGTCGCGCAGCCTCAGCCGAAGCCGGCCGCCCTTGCGGTCCGGTTCGAAGGCGATGCCCGCCAGTGCCCGGAGCGGGACCACGCACTCACCCAGCTCCTGCCGGAGCGGATGAATACCCTTCCCCCGGCCGGGCACGATCCGTACCGTCTCGCCGTCGAAGGTCCACGTGCCGTCGCGCTGGATTATTTCTGTCATGGGGCAGATTCTCTCAGCCCCATAACGGGGAAGTGGTCTACACCTTGACCGTGCGTGGGACAGGCGATACGCATGGTGATGGTTCGTTGCTCAGGAGATCCACAGGTGTGAACCCGTCGAAAGGGACCCGGCTTGTGAGACTGCACAGGACACAGCGCACCGCCCTTCCCCGTCTTCTCGGCTCGCTGCTGCTCGTCACAGCGGCCGGCATCTCCAGTGTCGGCGCTGCGCCGGGAGGACAGGCGGCCGGCAGCGGCCCGGCCACTGCCGCCGCGCCCCGTCCGCTCGGGCAGATAGTGCCCGCCCCCGCCGAGGCGAAGCCCGGCGGCTCTCCGTACACCATCACCACGGACACCAGGATCCGCGTCGAGGACGGCTCCCGCGAGGCCCGGAAGATCGGCGACTATCTGGCGGGCGTGCTGCGTCCGTCCACCGGTTACGCCCTGCCGGTCACCGGTCGCGGCGGCGACGGTATCCGGCTCCGGATCGACTCCCACGACAGCGCGTCGGGTGCCGAGGGCTACACCCTGAAGTCGACCCGCGGCTCCGTCACGATCACGGCGCGCGGCCCGGCAGGGCTCTTCCACGGCGTCCAGACGCTGCGTCAGCTGCTCCCGGCCGACGTGGAGAAGAACAGCCGTCAGAAGGGCCCGTGGAAGGTCGCGGGAGGCATGGTCAAGGACGCGCCGCGCTATGCGTACCGGAGCGCGATGCTGGACGTCTCCCGGCACTTCTTCTCCGTCGCCGAGGTCAAGCGCTACATCGACCAGCTCGCCCTCTACAAGATGAACAAGCTCCATCTGCATCTCTCCGACGACCAGGGCTGGCGGATCGCCATCGACTCCTGGCCGCGGCTCGCCACGTACGGCGGGCAGACGGAGGTGGGCGGGGGAGTCGGCGGCTACTACACGAAGGGCGACTACAAGGAGATCGTGCGGTACGCCTCCTCCCGCTATCTGGAGGTCGTGCCGGAGATCGACCTGCCCGGTCACACCAACGCGGCCCTCGCCTCGTACGCGGAGCTGAACTGCAACGGCGTCGCGCCGCCGCTCTACACCGGCACCAATGTCGGCTTCAGCTCGCTCTGCGTCCCGAAGGCCGTCACGTACGACTTCGTGGACGACGTGGTCCGTGAGCTGGCCGCGCTCACCCCCGGCAAGTACCTCCACATCGGCGGCGACGAGGCACACTCCACCAGCCACGAGGACTATGTGGCCTTCATGGACAAGGCGCAGGCCATCGTCGGCAAGTACGGCAAGACCGTGATCGGCTGGCACCAGCTGACCGGGGGCACACCGGTGAAGGGCGCGGTCGCCCAGTACTGGGGTTACGACCGGACGGGCGCGGCCGAGCGCAAGCAGGTGGCGGACGCCGCCGTGAACGGCACGAAGCTGGTGCTGTCCCCGGCCGACCGGAGCTACCTCGACATGAAGTACGACAAGGACACCAAGCTGGGTCTGGCCTGGGCCGGTTACGTCTCCGTCCAGCGCTCGTACGACTGGAACCCGGCGACGTACCTGGACGGTGCCCCGGAGAGTTCGATCCTCGGCGTCGAGGCGCCGCTCTGGTCGGAGACCCTGACCAACAGCGACGAGATCGAACAGATGGCGTTCCCCAGGCTGCCCGGGGTGGCGGAGCTGGGATGGTCGCCCGCGTCCACGCACGACTGGGACGCGTACAAGGTGCGGCTGGGTGCGCAGGGGCCGAGGCTCTCGGCTCTCGGCGTCGACTACTACCGGGCGCCGCAGGTTCCCTGGGCCGACCGGTGAGGTGACCGGGGCCGTCCGGCGACCGCTGTGTTCTCGATCGCCGGACGGGCTCGGTAGATGTCCTCAAGTGCCGGACGGGCCCGGTTTCACGCCTGTCCGGCGATCGGGTTCTTCAGCGTGCCGATCAGCTGCAGCGCCCCCGACGGATCGGTCAGGTCGACCATCTGCTTGTTGTTCCGCAGCTGCAGCCGGTTCAGGCAGGACAGCGCGAACTCCTCCGCGAACATGTCGTACTGCTTGAACTTCCCGGCGAGATACGGCACCGACTCCTGGTAGCCGGTGACGCACTGGGCGACCGTCCGCCAGAACGTCTCCTCGGCGAGCATGCCCTCGCTCGCCAGCCCCGCGCCCAGGAAGCGCAGAAAGCAGTCGAAGACATCGGTGAGGACCGAGAGCAGTTTCATGTCCTCGGGAACCTCGGCGCGGATCCGCTCGACCTTCGGCGGCAGCACCGCGTCGGGGTCCATGACCGCGATCTCCTCGGCGATGTCCTTGAACACCGTGCGCCGTACGACCCCGCCCTCGACGACCAGGATGACGTTCTCGCCGTGCGGCATGAACACCAGGTCGTACGCGTAGAAGCTGTGCAGCACCGGCACCAGGTACGCGTCCAGGTAGTGGCGCAGCCACACCGCGGGGTCCAGCCCCGACTCGGCGATCAGCGCACCGGCGACGGAGTTGCCCTCGTGGTCGGTGTGGAGCAGCGAGGCCATGGTCGCGACCCGCTCGCCGGGGGCCAGCCCGGGGACCGGGCTCTCCCGCCACAGCGCGGCGAGCATTTTCAGGTAGGGGGAGCCCTTGGCAGTGGCCGCCTCGTACGTCCGGTGGTGATAGCCGATGGCCGCCCGCTCCCGGATGATCGAGAAGCGGGCCTCACGCAGCAGCTCGTCGCGCTCGATCAGCTCGGCCAGCCAGTCGTTGATCGCGGGGGTGGCCTCCATGTACGCGGCGGAGAGTCCGCGCATGAAGCCCATGTTGAGGACGGACAGCGCCGTTTTGACGTAGTGCTTGTCCGGGTTGCCGGCGTTGAAGAACGTGCGGATCGACTGCTGGGCGAGGTAGCTGTCGTCGCCCTCTCCGAGGCAGACCAGATGATGCTGAGCGAGTTCTCCGGCGAAGGTGACGGCCAGCTTGTTCCACCACTGCCAGGGGTGGACCGGGATCAGCAGGTAGTCGTCGAGGTCGAGCCCGAGGCCGGTCATCGTGGCCGCGAACCGGGTCAGGGTCTCCTCGCCCAGCTCGCCCGCGATCAGCGTCCCGTAGTCGAGGCCGGTGCCCGCGGTGAAGGTGGCGCGGTCGCGGCGGGCGGCGAGCCAGACCAGACGGATCCCGGCTGCCGCCTCGGGGGCGTACGCCCGGTACTCGTCCACACCGAAGCCGAGCCGCCCGTTGTTGGCGACGAAGCAGGGGTGGCCCTCGGTCATGCCGGTCTCGATCGCCTGGAAGCCGGCACGGACCAGCTCGGCGGAGGTGACGGGCGGCTTGGTCAGCTTGTACGCGGTGCCGGCCAGGGTGGAGGAGATCTCCTCCAGGTAGACCGGGAGGATCTCCGCGGAGAGGCCGAGCGTGGAGCGCAGCTCGACGAAGAACTCGGCTGCGTCCAGCGTCAGTTCGGAGCCGTGTCGGTGGCGGGTGATCGAGCCGGCCTCGACCTGCCAGTGGTCGAGGGCGTAGATCCGCGCGGTGAAGCGGTACTCGGTCGCCGCGTCGTCGCTGCGCACCGAGTAGCGGTCGTCGCCGAGCGGTGCGGGGGTCAGCAGCCGCTCGTGGCTGAACTCGGCGAGCGCCTTGCGGATCAGCAGCCGGTTGGCGGTGGCCCAGCGCTCAGGGGTGAGATGGGCGACGCTGTCGATGACGGGGGACATCAGACGCCACCCCCGGTCGCCGCGGCGAACTGTTCCCGTGTGCAGGCGCTGAGCAGGGCGTTCTTCTCCGGCTTGGCCACCTCGCCCAGCACTTCGAAGCCGACCGCCTTGTTGAGGGCGTGCACCGCGCTGTTGCGTACATCGGGTTCGACGACGACCCGGCGTACGGACGGGTCGGCGAACATCGCCTGCATCACGGCGGTGATCACACCGAGCGTGAAGCCGTGCAGCGGGGTGTCGGTCGGGGCGACCAGGAAGTGCATCCCGATGTCGCCGGGCTCGGCGTCGTACAGCCCCTTGAGCTCGACCTCGGTGGGGTCGTACCGCTCCATCAGGAAGGCGGGCTCCCCGTCGTACAGCCCGATGAAGGCGTCGTGGTGCGGGTGGGCGGCGATCGCCATGTACTCCCGCTCGACGTCCTGGAGTTTCGCGTCGCCCATCAGCCAGAAGGAGGCCTTGGGGTGGGTGACCCAGCCGTGCACCAGTTCGGCGTCGGCGAGGGGGTTCAGCGGGCGGGTGGTGAAGGTGCTGAGGGCGTGGGTCATACGGCGAACTCCTGGAAGGCGATGGACTTCTCGACCGGGTAGTACTCACGGCCGAGCAGTTCGCCGATGATGTACGCGTTGCGGTAGGCGCCCATGCCCAGGTCGGGTGAGGTGATCGAGTGGGTGTGCGTGCCCGCGTTCTGCAGGAAGACGCCGTGCCCGGTGGTGTCGATGGAGTAGTTGCGGGCCACGTCGAAGCGGCCGTGGCCGTCCCGGCGCAGCCGGTCGTGGATGTCCTCGAGGAACGCGGGTGGGCGGTAGTGGTAGCCGGTGGCGAGGATCAGGCCCTCGGTGGTGAGGGTGTAGTCCTTGCCCTGCTCCTCCTGGTGCAGGGAAAGCGTGTACGTACCGCTGCTCTCCTCGTAGCTCGCGCTGTCCAGCGAGGAGTTGGTGAGGAGCCGGGTCGGGACGGGACCGGGCAGGTTCTTCTGGTAGAGCAGATCGAAGATCGCGTCGATCAGCTCTCCGTCGATGCCCTTGAAGAGGCCCTTCTGCCCGGACTCCAGCCGGTAGCGGGTCTCCTCGGGCAGCGCGTGGAAGTAGTCGATGTACTCCGGGGAGGTCATCTCCAGCGTCAGCTTGGTGTACTCCAGCGGGAAGAAACGCGGCGAGCGCGTCACCCAGTTCAGCCGGTAGCCGTGCACATCGATCTCGGAGAGCAGGTCGTAATAGATCTCGGCCGCGCTCTGCCCACTGCCGACGAGGGTGATGGACGCCTTTGCCTGGAGAGCCGTTTTCCCTTCCAGGTAACGGGAGTTGTGCAGATAGTCGCCGCCCAGGCCCTGGCAGGCATCCGGTACGTACGGGGGAGTGCCGGTGCCGAGCACGAGCCGCGGGGCCCGGAAGGCACCGCCGGTGGCGGTGTGGACGGTGTAGAGCGCGGTTCCCTCGTCGTACGTGACCGACTCGGCGGTGGTGTCGAAGCGGATGCTGCTCAGTTTTGCGGCGGCCCAGCGGCAGTAGTCGTTGTACTCGGTCCGCAGCGGGTAGAAGTTCTCCCGGATGTAGAAGGAGTACAGCCGCCCGCGTTCCTTCAGATAGTTCAGGAAGGAGTACGGAGAGGTCGGGTCGGCCATCGTGACCAGGTCCGACATGAACGGCGTCTGGAGATGGGCCCCTTCGAGGAACATCCCGGAGTGCCATTCGAAGTCCGGCTTGGACTCCAGGAACACGCCGTTCAGTTCGTCGATCGGCTCGGTCAGACAGGCGAGCCCGAGATTGAACGGGCCGAGCCCGATACCGATGAAGTCATGGGGTTCAGGAAGCGCGGTCAAGGGAGTCTCCCAGGTACTGCTCGGCGTGGCCGGAGATCAGGTCGAGTACCGCGGCGATGTCCTGCGCGGTCGTTTCGGGGTTGAGCAGGGTGAACTTCAGGTATTGACGGCCGCCGACCTTCGTACCGGCGACGACGGCCTCGCCGGAGGCGAAGAGCGCCTTGCGGGCATGGAGATTGGCCCGGTCGATCTCGCTGGGCGCGGTGACGCCGGACGGGATGTAGCGGAACACCAGCGTGGACAGCCGGGGCTCGACGACGACGTCGAACCGCGGGTCGGCGGCGAGCAGCCGCCAGCCCTCGGCGGCCAGGTCGCAGACCTCGTCGAAGAGCTCGCCGATGCCGTCGGCGCCCATGACACGCAGCGTCATCCACAGTTTCAGGGCGTCGAATCTGCGGGTGGTCTGCAGCGACTTGTCCACCTGGTTGGGGATGCGCTCGGCGGCCATTCGCTGCGGGTTGAGGTACTCGGCGTGGTACGTGGCGTGGCGCAGCGTCGCCCGGTCCCGGACCAGCACGGCCGAGGAACTCACCGGTTGGAAGAAGGACTTGTGGTAATCCACGGTGACCGAGTCGGCGTGCTCGATGCCGTCGAGGAGGTGGCGGCGCTCACGGGAGGCCAGCAGACCGCAGCCGTACGCGGCGTCGACATGCAGCCAGGTGGAGAACTGCTGGCAGAGCGCGGCGATTTCGGGCAACGGGTCGATGGAACCGAAGTCGGTGGTGCCCGCGGTGGCGACGACGGCCATCGGTACGGCGCCTTCGGCGACACACTGCTCCAGGGCGCGGGCCAGCGCCACGGTCTGCATGCGCTTGTTGTGGTCGACGGGGACGGCGATGACCGAGTCCGGTCCCAGACCGAGGAGTTTCGCCGACTTCTGGACACTGAAGTGGCTGCATTCGGAGGTGAAGATGCGTAGCCGGGTGGAGTGGTGAGGCGACGTCTTGGCCTCTTCCCGGGCGAGCAGCAGGGCCTGCAGATTGGACTGCGTACCGCCGCTGGTGAAGATGCCGTCCGCGGCCGGTCCGAGGCCGATCCGGGCCGCGGTCCAGTCGATCAGGCGGCGCTCGATCAGGGTGCCGCCGGCGCTCTGGTCCCAGGTGTCCAGGGAGGAGTTGACGGCCGAGAGCACGGCTTCGCCGAGGACGGCGGGGATGACGACCGGGCAGTTGAGGTGGCCCAGGTAGCGGGGGTGGTGGAAGTAGACGGCGTCACGGAGATAGACGCTGTCGAGCTCGTCGAGGGCGGCGGACGCATCGCCCAGCGGCCGGTCCAGATCGATCGCGTCAACGACGGGAGTGAGCTCGTCGACGGAGATTCCGGTGAACGGCCGGTCGGTGGCGGCGAGTTTGGCTGCGACCCGTTCGACTCCTGCGGTCACGGAGCGCCGGTAGTGCTCCGCGGTCGTGTCGTTGAGCAGGTGCGAACGCATGAAGGGGTCCTCCCGGATGCGGGGAAACTTCATCGGCCCTCAGGGCAGAAGGAGGGGGCGAGGGCTCGATGTCTAAGTTAGGTGAGCCTAACCTAACTTTACATTGAGTTGTTCCTCGCCTCCGGGGGACGCAGAGGTTGTCCGATTTACGCGTACGGGGTGGCTGCTTCCGGCCTACGGGCGGGGTGTGCGGGGTGTGCGACGTGCGGTCCGCACCCTGCCGCCTTCCGGCTAAGCGTCCGCGGTGGCCGCCGCCTCGCGCAACTGCTCCTCGCTCATCCCGCGACGCCAGTACCCGACGAACGTCACGCGCCTGCGGTCGAATCGGCGCTCCTGCACGAGATGGCGGCGCAGTGCCCGCACCTGTGACGACTCGCCCGCGATCCAGACGTACGGCGTCCCCTCGGGCAACTCGGCCGCCCGAACGGCCTCCAGGCCGGCGGGTGCGCCTTCGTCCCGTACGAGCCAGGTGATCCGGGCCTTGGCCGCGGTGTTGAGGGCCTGGCGGTCCTCGGTGTGCTGGACCTCCAGCCAGGCCCGGGCCTTCATGCCGGCAGGCAGCCACTCCAGGGCGGCGGATGCGGCGGGCAGTGCGGTCTCGTCGGCCCAGATCAGTACCCAGTCGGTGTCCTGCGGAGGGCGGAAGCGGACGGCGGTGTTGTCCTCGACGGCCGGGCCCAGTGCCTTGAGCGGATCGCCGGGGGAGGCGGCGGCGGCCCAGCGGCACGCAGGGCCGCCGTCCTCGTGCAGCGCGAAGTCGATGTCGATCTCGGTCGCCCCGTCGGGTGTGCGGCGCTGGGTGCGCACGGTGTACGAGCGCATGACGGCCCGTACGTTGTCCGGAAGGGTGCGCCAGGCGGTGAACCAATTGCCGTCTTCATCGACCGGAACGACTGGTTCCGGCTGGCCGGGGTGCGGCAGGAACAGCGACAGGCTCTGGTCGCGTCCTCCGGCGGCGAAGCCGTCGAGTCCCGGGCCGCCGAAGGTGACCCGGAGCATGGAGGGTCCGAGTCGCCGGGTCCGCAGGACGGTCAGGCCGAAGAACCGGAAGGGGGTGATGGGGGGTGCGACGGACGTCGTCATACGGGGGGTCCTCCCAGGAACCGGAAGCGAAGCCGGGAACCGGCCGCCGGTATGTTCGAAGGAAGGTTAGCCTAACCTCATTGGGCATTCGAGGGTGCCCCGGGCCGCTCACCAGACGAGGCCCCCGCCGCCCACGGCCCGGGCCCGCAGGGCCGCGGCGGTGATGTTGGCCAGCCGGGCCGTCACGTAGTCCGCCCGGTATTCGCTGCGGGCGGCGAGCGCTGCCGTATGACGGCGGAACAGCTCGCACTCGGTGAGGAAGTCCCCGCTATTCTCCGGCTCCACTACAGATCGCCGGTGGCCAGCTCCGGGAAGAACCGGGCCCCGAGCGCCTGTGCGTGCTCCGACCCCCACAGCCCGGTCCGGCAGTTCTCGAACCCGGCCGTGTCGCTGCCGTCCTCGGGGTCGTCGAGGAGATGCGACCGGCAGCCCTCGTCGTAGATGAACGTATGCACCGTCAGCGTCATGCCCCGAACTCCTCCCGGCAGCCGTCGAGCCCCTCGACCGTCACCTCGACGGCCCGGTACTCATCCCAGCGGGCACGGTCCAGCCGCAGCCGCTGAAGGGTGACGGGCGCGCCCCGTACGGCGGCGATCTCCAGTCCGTCCGGCAGATATCCGAGCCGGCGCGAGACACCCAGCGAGCGCGGGTTGTCGGTCATGGCGGCCGAGACCGCGGTCCGGGCCCCGAGTCCGGCGAAGGCGAGGTGCAGGGCGGCGGCCCGCATCTCGGTGCCGATGCCCTGCCCCTGGTGGGCAAGCCCCAGCCACGACCCGGTGCTGACCTCACGGGTCACGGCGAAGTCTTTCGCCGTCACGTCCTGCCGCCCGACCACCTTGCCCTCGTGCAGCACGACGAGGCTCAGTGCCCAGTCCCGTACGGACCAGTTGGCGACGGTGGCCAGCACATGCTGGAACACGGCCTTGCCGCACTCGGCGGGCGGCGCGTCGGTCCAGGGGACCGTGAACGGCATATCGGCCGGCGGGTGCACCCCGTCCGCAGCGACCGACGCGAGATCGTCCAGCAACTCCAGGTCCGGAAGACGGAGTTCCAGGCGCGGCGTGCGGAGGCGGAGCCCGTACAGGGGCCAGTGCTGCGGCTTCATATACGGACTCTGCCGCTCGGGCCCGCGCGCTGTCGAACGAATTGCGCGACCGGCTCCGAGATCACCGCCGACCACCCTGGACCTATGATCTGCACGTGATCGACGGCGAGTTGGTACGGCTTCGCGCACTGCGCGCCAAGGACGCGGAGCATCACCTCCGGTGGCGTAACGATCCGGAGGTGGTGCACTGGGCCACCGGCGACAACCCGTGCTTCGGCCCGGTCACGGCGGAGGCCGTCGAGCTCGGCTTCGAGACGATGCTGCGGCTGAACCCGAGGGAGTCCGCCGTCTTCACGGTCGAGGACCTCGCCGACGGCGCAGTGATCGGCATGGTGGACTACCGGGACCTGGACCCGTTCGCCGGGCTGGCCACCGTGGGCGTCACCATCGGCGCCCGGAACCGCTGGGGCCGCGGCCACGGCTCCGACACACTGCGGCTGGCTGGTGGGGCACCTGTTCGGGGTCTTCGGGCTGCACCGGATCGAGCTGGACACCTGGAGCGGCGACGAACGGGCCGTCCGCGCCTTCACCGAGGCGGGCTTCCGCGAGGAGGGCCGACGCCGGGCCACCGTGCTGGTGGCGGGCAAGCGGTACGACACCGTGCTGTTCGGATTGCTTCGCGAGGAGTGGCCGGGCGCGACGAGTTGATCGCCCACCCGGCCCATGCCCGGTGACCGTCAGGCCGGCAGCCCCAGCTCCCTCGCGATCAGTATCCGCTGCACCTCGCTCGTGCCTTCGCCGATCTCCAGGATCTTGGAGTCGCGCCACATCCTGGCCACCGGGTACTCGTTCATGAAGCCGTAGCCGCCGTGGATCTGGGTCGCCTCGCGGGCGTTGTCCACCGCGACCGTCGACGAGTACAGCTTCGCGATCGCGGCCTCCTTCTTGAAGGGTTCGCCCGCCACCAGGCGCGACGCCGCGTCGCGCCAGCCGATGCGGGCCATGTGGGCCCGCATCTCCATGTCCGCGATCTTGAACTGGATGGCCTGGTTGGCGCCGATCGGCCGGCCGAAGGCCTGGCGCTCCTTGGCGTACTTCACCGACTCGTCCACACAGCCCTGTGCCAGGCCCGTGGACAGCGCGGCGATGGCGATCCGGCCCTCGTCCAGGATGCGCAGGAACTGGGCGTAGCCGCGGCCCTCCTGCCCCAGCAGGTTCTCCAGGGGCACGCGGACGTCGGCGAAGGACAGTTCGCGTGTGTCCGAGGCGTTCCAGCCGACCTTGGAGTACGGGGCGGCGACCGTGAAGCCGGGGGTGCCGGACGGCACGATGATCGAGGAGATGAGCGGGGCGCCGTTCTCCTTGTGGCCGGTCACCGCCGTGACCGTGACCAGTTCCGTGATGTCCGTACCGGAGTTGGTGATGAAGCACTTGGAGCCGTTGATCACCCACTCGCCCGTCGCCTCGTCGCGCACCGCCGTCGTGCGGGTGCCGCCCGCGTCCGAACCGGCGTCCGGCTCGGTCAGGCCGAACGCGCCGAGCGCCTCGCCCGAGCAGAGCTTCGGCAGCCACTGCTGCTTCTGCTCCTGCGTACCGAAGTGGTAGACCGGCATCGCGCCGAGCGAGACCCCGGCCTCCAGCGTGATCGCCACGGACGAGTCGACCCGGGCCAGCTCCTCCAGGGCGATCCCGAGCGCGAGATAGTCGCCGCCCATCCCGCCGTACTCCTCCGGGAACGGCAGCCCGAACAGGCCCATCCGTCCCATCTCGCGCACGATCTCGTACGGGAACTCATGACGCTCGTAGAAGTCGCCGATCTTCGGGGCGACCACATCGTGCGCGAACTCCTCGACGGTGCGACGCAGTTCCTCGTGCTCGGCGGTCAGCCGGTGGTCCAGGGACATGGTGGATGTCACTCCTTGTGGGACTGTGTTTATTGAACCGAGAGCGCGCGGACGGTACGGGACGGGCTGGGTCGGCCCAGTTGTTCGGCGAGCCACACGCTGGTGGCGGTGAGCGCGTCGAGGTCGACCCCGGTTTCGATGCCGAGGCCGTCGAGCATCCACACGAGGTCTTCGGTGGCGAGATTTCCGGTCGCGCTCTTCGCGTACGGGCAGCCGCCGAGGCCGCCCGCGGAGGCGTCCACGGTGGTGACACCGTGCTGGAGCGCGGCGAGGGTGTTGGAGAGGGCCTGGCCGTATGTGTCGTGGAAGTGCACGCCGATGGTGTCGGTGTGCACGCCCTCCTCGTTCAGCTCGGAGAGCAGGTCCTGCACATGGCCGGGCGTGGCGACGCCGATGGTGTCGCCGAGGGAGAGTTCGTCGCAGCCGAGGTCCATCAGTGCCTTGGCCACGCGGACGACCTGGTGGACGGGGACGGGCCCCTCCCACGGGTCGCCGAAGCACATCGACAAATAGCCACGGACATGCACCTTGTCGGCCTTGGCCCGGGCGACGACCGGCTCGAACATGGCGAGCGACTCGTCGACGGTGCGGTTGAGATTGCGGGCGGCGAACGTCTCGGTCGCCGAGCCGAACACGGCGATGCGGCGGGCGCCGAGCGCCAGGGCCCGGTCCAGGCCGCGTTCGTTCGGTACGAGTACCGGCAGGGCGACGCCCTCGATGTCGTCGAGGCGGGGGAACAGGTCTTCCGCGTCGGCCAGTTGGGGCACCCACTTCGGGTGCACGAAGCTGGTCGCCTCGATGCTGGTCAGGCCCGACGCGGCCAGACGGTGGATGAACTCCGCCTTCACCTCGGTCGGTACGACGGCCTTCTCGTTCTGCAGCCCGTCGCGGGCGCCGACCTCGTGGATGCGTACCCGCGGGGGCAGATCCTGGGCGGGCACGGTCATGGGCAGGGTGCGGGGTGTCATGCGTCCTCCCCGGGGACTTCGGTGGGGGTCACCACGGCCAGGATCTGGTCCATGGCGACCGTGGCGCCGGCGGCGACATCCAGCTCGGTCACGATCCCGGCGTGCGGGGCGGAGATGACGTGCTCCATCTTCATCGCCTCGACGACGAGCAGGCTCTGACCGGCCACGACCTCGTCCCCGACCTCCACCTTCACGACGGTGACGGTCCCGGGCATGGGCGCGGCGAGCGTGTCCGCCCCGGTGCGGGCGGCGCCGGCCAGCGACGCCTCCACGGGATCGTGATCCTGTACGTGCCAGGTGTCGCCGTCGCGGCCCAGCCAGGTCCCCTCGGGGGACGCGGCATGGGTGAACGTGTGGGTGACACCGGCGAGTTCGAGCGTGAGGTGATGCGGGGACAGCTCGATCAGCCCGGCCGTCTCCTTGCCGCCGGGCATCGGGGCCAGCGGGCCGCAGGCGCCCGTCGCGGGCTCCGGCGGCTGTGCGCCCTCCCCGACATGGCCGAACGTCAGCTCGGTGCCCGCCGGGCAGGAGCGCAGTGACACCTGTACCGGGTCGTGGCCCGGCAGCCGGAAGTGGCGCACCGTCCGGGCCGGGGTGCCGCCCAGCCGCCAGCCGCTCGCCACGGAGAACGGGTCCACCCAGCCCGAGCCGTCCACGGGGGAGGTGCTCACCGGGGAGGGCTGCCGCAGCAGCGCCGCCGCCGCGTACACCTCCTCCGGCACCCCCTCCGGCACCAGCCCGGCCACCTCGCGCTCGACCAGACCGGTGTCCAGATCACCCGCCACCACCGCCGGGTGGGCGAGCAGCCGGCGCAGGAAGCCCGCGTTCGTCGGGACGCCGAGGATCACCGTGTCCGCGAGCGCCGCACGCAGCCGGCGCAGGGCGGCGGCGCGGTCGGGGCCGTACGCGATGACCTTCGACAGCATCGGGTCGTACAGGCTGCCGACCTCGCCACCCGTGCCGAGCCCGGAGTCCGTCCGTACGCCGTTGCCCTGCGGCTCGTGCAGCGCGAGCACCGTGCCACCGGACGGCAGGAAGCCGCGGAACGGGTCCTCCGCACAGATCCGGGCCTCGATCGCATGGCCGGTGAGCTTTATGTCCTGCTGCTCGTAAGGGAGTTGCTCGCCCGCCGCGACCCTCAGCTGCCACTCCACCAGGTCCAGGCCGGTGATCAGCTCGGTGACCGGGTGTTCGACCTGGAGGCGGGTGTTCATCTCCATGAAGTAGTACGAGGCGGGGTCGTTGCCCGGGACGATGAACTCCACCGTGCCCGCGCCCACATATCCGCAACTGCGGGCCGCCTGGACGGCCGCCTCGCCCATCGCCGCCCGGGTCTCCTCGTCGAGCAGGACGGACGGCGCCTCCTCGATGATCTTCTGGTGGCGGCGCTGGAGCGAGCACTCGCGCTCACCGAGGTGGACCACGTTGCCGTGGGCGTCCGCCAGCACCTGGATCTCGATGTGCCGGGGCCGGTCGATCCACCGCTCCACGAGCAGCGTGTCGTCGCCGAACGAGGCCCGTGCCTCGCGCCGGGCGGCCGCGATCTCGTCCGCGAGCAGGGCCTCGTCGCGTACCAGCCGCATGCCCTTGCCGCCGCCGCCCGCCGAGGGCTTCAGCAGTACGGGCGTACCGATCTCGCGGGCTGCGGTGTCCAGCTGGGCATCGGTGAGCCCGCTCCCGGACGAGCCCGGCACCACCGGGACCCCGGCCGCCGCGACCGTCTCCTTGGCCCGGATCTTGTCGCCCATCAGCGAGATGGCCTGGGCGGGCGGACCGATGAAGGCCAGCCCCGCCTCCGCGCACGCCCGCGCGAAGCCCGCGTTCTCGGCGAGGAATCCGTACCCGGGGTGGACGGCCTGCGCGCCGGTGCGGCGGGCCGCGTCCAGCAGCGCGGGCACGCTCAGATAGCTCATCGAGGCGGGCGCGGGCCCGATCCGTACCGCCGTGTCGGCCTCCCGTACATGCCGGGCCTCCGCGTCCGCGTCGCTGAAGACGGCTACCGAGCGGACGCCGAGCTCGCGCAGCGTGCGGATGACACGTACCGCGATCTCGCCGCGGTTGGCGACAAGAACGGTGTCGAACATCGTCATCTGTTCCTCACATCCGGAAGACGCCGAAGCCGGGTGCTGCGGGGTCCCTTTGGGAAAGTGGAGCGTTGGCGCAAGCGGTCAGAGCGAGCCCCAGCACCTGCCGGGTCTCCATCGGGTCGATCACGCCGTCGTCCCAGAGCCGGGCCGTGGCGTAGTACGCATTGCCCTGGGTCTCGTACTGCTCGCGGATCGGGGCCTTGAAGGCCTCCTCGTCCGCCGCGCTCCAGTCGTCGCCCAGCTGATCGCGCTTGACCGTCGCGAGGACGGATGCGGCCTGCTCACCGCCCATGACGGAGATCTTCGCGTTGGGCCACATCCACAGGAAGCGCGGTGAGTAGGCCCGCCCGCACATCGAGTAGTTGCCCGCCCCGTACGACCCGCCGACCACGACGGTCAGCTTCGGCACACGGGTGCAGGCGACGGCCGTGACCATCTTCGCGCCGTGCTTCGCGATGCCGCCGGCCTCGTAGTCCCGCCCCACCATGAAGCCCGAGATGTTCTGCAGAAAGACCAGCGGGATACCGCGCTGGTCGCACAGCTCGATGAAGTGGGCGCCCTTCTGGGCGGACTCGGAGAACAGGATGCCGTTGTTGGCGACGATCCCGACCGGGTGGCCGTGGATACGGGCGAAGCCGGTGATCAGCGTCGTCCCGTACTCCGCCTTGAACTCGGCGAACCGGGAGGCGTCCACCACCCGGGCGATCACCTCCCGTACGTCGTACGGCGTCCGGGAATCGACCGGGACGGCCCCGTACAGCCCGGCGGGATCGACCTTCGGCTCCTCGACCGGCTGCACCGACCACGGAAGCGCGCCGCGCTCCGGCAGTGTGGCGACGATGTTCCGCACGATCCGCAGTGCGTGCGCGTCGTCCTCGGCGAGATAGTCGGTCACCCCCGACGTACGGGAGTGCACCTCGCCGCCGCCCAGCTCCTCGGCCGTCACGACCTCGCCGGTGGCGGCCTTCACCAGCGGCGGACCGCCCAGGAAGATCGTGCCCTGATTGCGGACGATCACGGCCTCGTCGCTCATCGCGGGGACGTACGCCCCGCCCGCCGTGCACGAGCCCAGCACCGCAGCGATCTGCGGAATCCCGGCCCCCGACATCCGGGCCTGATTGAAGAAGATCCGCCCGAAGTGCTCCCGGTCCGGGAAGACCTCGTCCTGCATCGGCAGGAACGCCCCGCCCGAGTCGACGAGATACAGGCAGGGGAGCCGGTTCTCCAGCGCCACTTCCTGGGCGCGGAGGTGCTTCTTCACGGTCATCGGGTAGTACGTGCCGCCCTTGACGGTCGCGTCATTGGCGACGATCACGCACTCCCGGCCGCTGACCCGGCCGATCCCGGCGATCACCCCGGCCGCCGGGGCGGCGCCCCCGTACAGCCCCTCGGCTGCCAGCGGCGCCAGCTCCAGGAAGGGCGACCCGGGGTCCAGCAATGTGTCCACCCGGTCCCGGGGCAGCAGCTTGCCGCGCGCCACATGCCGGGCGCGGGCCTTCTCACCCCCGCCGAGCCTGGCCGTGGCGAGCCGCTTGCGCAGCTCGTCGGCGAGCGCGTGATGCGCCGCCTCGTTGGCCTGCCAGGCCTCGGAGGCGGGATCGGCCGCGCTCGCCAGCACCGGTGCCTGCTGCATCGTGTCGAGCCCCCTTGCCCGTACCGCAGTGGTTAATGAACGTTAACGTCCGACTTCAGGTTAACGACCGCTAACAGCCTTGTCCAGGCCGCTCTGCCGGTGCTAGCAGTGGTTCCGGCAGGTATCGGTCACGTACGCCCCGCAGAGCGCAGGGCGCGCGGTGGGCCCGGGATAATGACCCGCGTCGCTCCCCGACCCGGAGCGGCACCGGTCGCGGTCCGACGAGGGCCGTGACCGAGCGAGTTGCCTGGCGTGTGTGGGGGCTCCGGTCGTCATGGCCGGGGGCGTGTAACGGCCGACGGCCGATCGGGTGGGGGGAACCAGCAGATGACGCAGCAGTCGCAGTCGGTGCGAGGGGCGGGCCGGGGAACGGCCAGGGGAGTGACGGAGAGGCCGCGCATTCTCGAAGTGGACGCCCTGCGCGGGTTCGCGCTCGCCGGAATCCTGGTCGTGAACGTCCTGACGACGGCCGGGCCCCCGGGTGCCAGGGGCGGGCTCGCGCATGTGCACGCGGCGGACGGGGCCGTGGAATGGCTGGTCGTTCTCCTCGCGCAGTCGAAGTTCTACCTGCTCTTCTCCTTCCTCTTCGGCTACAGCTTCACCCTTCAGATGGACTCGGCCGCCCGTGCCGGGGCACGCTTCGTGCCCCGGATGTCACGGCGGCTGGCCGGACTGTCCGTGCTCGGGCTCGCGCACGCGGTGCTGCTCTACACCGGCGACATCCTCATGATGTACGCCCTGTGCGGACTGGTCCTGTTGGCCGCCCGGAACGCCGGGCCCGCGAAGGCCTGGCGGGCGGCACTCTGGGTGTACGGCGCCGCCGGCGGGTTCCTGCTGCTGGTCGGTCTGGGCGCCGCGCTGTTCGATCCCGGTGACCTGAGCGAATCCGCCGCAGTGAAGGCCGAGCTGACCGCCGCCTACAGGGGCGGCTTCACCGAGGTCGTCGGCGCCAACATCAGGGCACTGCCCGACATCGTGGCAGCCCTTCCGCTGATGGGCGGTTATGTCGTCGCCGCCTTCCTCGTGGGGTTCGTGGCCGGCCGGCGGCAGTGGCTCGGCGCAGCCGCGCTCGCCGACCGGGCGCGGCTGCGCCGCATCTTTCTGACAGGTCTCGCCATCGGGGTCCCTGGGGCGGTCTTCTCCGCGGCCGGGATGGCGGGGCCGCTGCCGGAGCGCTGGGAACTGTTCGGCCTGGCAGTCGGTCTGGCCGCGGCCCCGGCGCTCTCGGCCGCGTACGCCACGGGGCTGCTGCTGTGGTTCACCACGCCGAGCGGCGCCGCGACGGCCCGGGTCCTCGCGCCCGCCGGGCGGATGGCGCTGACCAACTACCTGACCCAGTCCCTCGTCATGGCCCTCGTCTTCTCCGGGTACGGCCTGGGGCTGTACGGACGCACGGGCGCGGCGGCGGCGGTCGGCGGGGCGCTCGTGCTCTACGCCTGCCAGCTCGCGCTCAGTGGGTGGCTGATGCGGCGCCACCGGCTCGGGCCCGTGGAGTGGCTGCTGCGCGCGGTGACGCTGTGGGCGCGGCCCACGAAGGCGGCGGGAGGCCGCTGAACGGGGCATCGCACAGGGCGTTGTGAGCGTGGAGTGCGATGGACGCCGGCTGAACACTCCGCGTCCCTGGTGGTTGCACGTCCGACGCAAGGGGCGACGATGCCGGCGACGATGCCGATCGGATGGTCGCGGCGGGGTGTACACGATGTTCCGCACGGTCCGCGGCGCGTGCGCGTCATCCGCGCGGCGAGACGGTCGGTCACCCCTCGACCCGGTCAATGAGTGTTGACACCCGGCGGCGAAGTTAACGTTCGCTAACAAGGCTGTCTAGAATCGAATCCATGACCACCAGGACGGACGCCCCCACCCGCCGCGAGCAGATCCTCAAGGAGGCTGCCCGCCTCTTTGCCGAGCGCGGCTTCCACGGTGTCGGGGTCGACGAGATAGGTGCCGCCGTCGGTATCAGCGGCCCCGGCCTCTACCGACACTTCCCCGGCAAGGACGCGATGCTCGCCGAGCTGCTGGTCGGTATCAGTGAGCGCCTGCTGGCGGGCGGGCAGCTGCGCGTGTCGGAGGACGCGGCCTGCGAGGACGGTTCCCCGCACGCCCTGCTCGACGCGCTGATCGAGGGCCATATCGACTTCGCCCTCGACGACCGCCCTCTGATCACCCTCCACGACCGCGAGCTGGACCGGCTCCGGGACGCCGACCGCAAGCGGGTGCGACAGCTCCAGCGGCAGTACGTCGAGGTGTGGGTGCAGGTGGTCCGCGAGCTGTATCCGGACCTGCCCGAGCACGAGGCCCGCGCCGCCGTTCATGCCGTCTTCGGACTCCTGAACTCGACCCCGCATCTGGGCCGCCCGGACGCGCAGCCGGACCGCGCGGACACGGCGGCTCTGCTGCACCGGCTGGCGCGCGGGGCGTTCGAGGCGGCAGCCCGCGCGTAGGGCTTGGGCATGGGCACCGTCGGTGAGACGGTGCGATGTCCGCCGGGCCTTTGAACATATGAATTGATACGAGAGGGAAGAAGCGGTCCCTCAAATTCCCATCCCTTTTTCGAGTGAGCTCCGCCGGTCGGAGTGTCGCGGTGACCCACAGGCATATGGTTTGAGCTGTCTCGCCCACGCCTGATGGGAAATTAAATGAAAAAATGTCAGGTCTCGATCGTTGTCCCCTGCTTCAATGAGGACGAGGTGATCGAGGCATTTCACCGTGCATTGATCTCCGCCCTCGAACCGACTCGGCGGACCTTCGAGATCTGTTATGTCGACGACGGCAGCAGTGACCGGACCAGGGCCCGGATCGGCTCGCTCGCCACCGCGGACCGGCGGGTCCGCTACACCTCCTTCAGTCGCAATTTCGGCAAGGAGGCCGCCATGCTCGCGGGGCTGCGCATGTCCCGTGGCGAAGCCGTCGTGCTCATGGACGCCGACCTCCAGCATCCGCCCGAACTTCTCCCCCGCATGCTGCAGTTGCGGCAGCGCGGGTACGACCAGGTCGTCGCGAGGCGGGACCGGACGGGTGAAGGCGCCCTGCGTACCTTTCTCAGCGTCGCCTACTACCGGGCCATGGGCCGGTGCATGGACGTCGAGGTCGTCGACGGCGAGGGCGACTTCAGGCTGCTGTCACGCACCGCCGTGGACGCCGTACTCGCGCTGCCCGAGACCAACCGGTTCTCCAAGGGGATCTTCTCCTGGGTCGGCTTCGACACCGTCAGCTTCACCTACCGGAACATCCAGCGTGCGGCCGGGAGTTCGAAGTGGGGCAGCAGGCGTCTGCTCAACTACGGGATCGACGGACTGATCTCCTTCAACAGCCGTCCACTGCGCCTGGCGATCCACGCCGGCCTCGCCCTCGCGCTGGCGGCGCTGGGATACGCCCTGTGGATCATCACCGACGTCGTTCTGCACGGTGTCGCCGTACCCGGCTACACCACACTGCTGACCGCCGTCGTGGCGCTCGGCGGCATCCAGCTCGCCACGCTCGGCATCATCGGTGAATACGTGGGACGCATCTACAGCGAGTCGAAACGCCGTCCGCATTACGTGGTGCGCGAAACGAATGAATCCTCGAATGTTCTCCCGGTCGATATTCCAGCCGATAAGCCGGACGGGGCCCATACCGCTTCGCCCGTGGTCGAGACACCGATGGCGGGGCACGCCGGGGCGACCGCACTCGGTGCCGCCAGATCGCGCACCGTACGCCAGTTCGTCATTTTCGCGATGCTCGGAATCGTCAATACGGCGGTGTATCTGGCGGTGTACGCCTCGCTGAACACCTGGATCCCCTATCTGGTCGCGCATGTCCTCGGATATGCGGTCAGCATCGTGGGATCGTTCCTGCTCAACTCGTACATCACCTGCCGTACGAAGCCGACCTGGCGCGCCTTCGTCCGGTATCCGCTGTCGAGTGTCGTCAATCTCGTGCTCACCGGTGCTCTGCTCTACCTCGGCGTGAGCAGGCTGGGCATGGAAAAGAACATCGCCGCCGTGGCCGCGGGAATCCTCGCCACCCCCTTCTCGTTCCTGCTTGCCCGCTGGGCCATCGACTCGGGCGCCGCGCTGGCCCGGCAACGCGCCGGCCTGGCCGAGAGCCGTGCAGGACACACCACACCTTGACCCCACACCACCTGAACCACTCGGCGCGCAAGACGCGAGCAACGTACGAAGGGCACCAGTGCACATGACCGCGGACACGTCGAAAACCGCCGGCACACAGTCGGAGAGCGAGGAGTCCCCCCAGCCGGAGGCCCGCCCGGGCCCCGCACGGCGGTGGGCGGCGATCTGGACGGCGGCCCTCACTCTGCTGCCGCTCGCCCTGCTCGGCGCGGCCTTCTGGATCGGCCGCCTGGTCCGCCCGGGAGGGGACGACTGGTGCTTCCTCCCGGTCGTGCGCGACGAGGGCGCCTCCGGAATGATCGCGAAGTTCTTCTTCCACGACAACGGACGCGTGGCCAACGCGCTGCTGGTCGTCGCGTATGCGTCCTTCGGCGTCGCGGGCCAACGCTGGTTCGCTCTCGTCAGCGGGGTAGTCATGCTGGGCATCCTCTGGCTGCTGACCGCCTCGGCGCTCAAGAGGGCCGGACTGACCGGGCCGCGCGGGCTCGCGCTGCTGGTGGCGGCGATGATGGCGGCGGTCTTCTTTCTCGCGACGTCCAACACGTACAAGACGTTCTACTGGCCCGCCTCCTCCGTGTCGCACACAGTCGCACCGGTACTGGCCTGCGCCGCCGTGATTCCCCTGCTGCGCGCACGGACCCGCCGGGGACGCGACTTCGCGGTGGGCATCGCATTCGTGGCCGGAGCCTTCATCGGCACGCTGTCGGAGGAGACGGCGGTCGTCGCGTTCGTCGCGCTCGCCGCCGCGCTGCTGATCAGCTTCTGGGCCCTTCCCGGGGCCGGCCGGACCCATGCGCGCATCTGGTGCGCGTTCGCCTTCGCCGGGGTCGCGGTGGGATCGGCCATCCTGTACATGTCGCCCGGCGCACGCGCCCGGCGTGAACGGTTCGGCGCCGACAGCGCCTCCACGTTCGGCCCGGAGTCACTGACCACGGCACTGCGGGCGTTCGAGCACATCCTGGGGGTGATCTTCACGACCTGGCAGTACCTGGGAGCGGTCGCCGTCGGCGTACTGCTGGGCCTGCTGGTACGCGGTGGCGAGCAGGGAACGGGCGGGCCGGACGGGTCCCTGCGGCGCAGGCCCCTCCGCGCGGTCCTCGTCGGATCTCTCGCCTTCCTGGTCTCCGGATACCTCTGCACCGTCATCGCCTACCCGGCCTTCGGGGCGAGCGTGATGTACGCGCCGCGTATCTGGGGCGATTTCCTCCTGCTGTTCGTGATGCTCCTGGTCAGTGTCGGCGCCCTGCTGGGACGGGCGTTGCGCGCCCGCAGGTGGGGGATCCGTGCGGCGACGGCGGCGGCCGCCGGTGTCGTATGCGCCCTGGCCTGTGTCGGCCTCGCCGTCCCGCTGCTCCAGTTGGGGCAGCAGATGGACGTGCGCGCCCAGCGCTGGGACCGCCAGGACCGCTCACTGAGGACCCAGGCGGCGCGCGGTGCCCAAGTGCTCCCGTACACACCGGTATCGGTCAGCGGGATGGGGGAACCGTTCGGCAATCACGGCAAGAAGCTGTGGCCGGGGCAGTGCGTCGCCCAGTACTACCATCTCAAGAAGATCACGTACTCGACCCGGCTTCCCTGAGGCGCCGGCGGGCCGGTCCGTGCGTTTCGCCCAGCGGCCGGCCCGTCCGTCGTGCAAGACACCCGACACACTGTGCACACCTGACGGCACAATGGGTTCATGCCGATACCCAGCCGTGCCGCCCTCGTCGAACACCTCGTCCGTACGCGCATCGCCGGAGACGTCGCCACACCCCGCGACAACAACCTCTCCCACTACCGCAAGCTCGCCAACGGCGACCGCCACTACTGGCTGGGCCTGGAGCTCGGGGACCGGTGGCGCGACGAGCAGGACGTGCTGGCCGTGATGGCCGAGCGCTGCGGGGTCAGCGACGACCCGGAGCACCGGTTCGGGCAGGACACCATCGACCCGGAGCTGACGGTCGACGCCCTGGAGCGGATGGCGGCGCGGCTGCGGAAGGCGGCGGCGGGGGCGGAGCGGGTGCTGTTCGCGACCGGGCATCCTGGCGGGCTTCTCGATGTGCACCGGCAGACTGCTCAGGCGCTGCGGGCGGCCGGATGCGAGATCGTACGGATTCCCTCGGGGCTGGTGGCCGACGAGGGCATGGTGTTCCAGTTCGCGGACGTCGCGGTGCAGGAGCGCGGCGCGACGCTCTGGCACACGCACTCGCCCGCCCCGATGGCCGCGATCCTGGACGGCCTGGAGCGGGAGGGCCGGCCGCTGCCGGACCTGGTGGTCGCCGACCACGGGTGGGCGGGGTGCGCGGCGCAGCGGGGGCTGGACGCGGTGGGGTACGCGGACTGCAACGACCCGGCACTGTTCCTCGGCGAGGCGGAGGGGACGCTCCAGGTGGCCGTACCGCTGGACGACCATGTGCTGGACCCGCGTTTCTACGACCCGCTGACGGACTATCTGCTGGACGCGGCGGGGCTGATCTGAGGCCGACTCGTCCGAGGCCGATCGATCTGGCGCCGATTGATCCGGCCCCCGGTGCTCATCCGCCGGGCGGGTGCGGACCGGCTGCCCGGCGCTGCCGGCAGACCGTGGCCTGTTCAGTCCCGGGGGACGCGGACCACGCCCTCCTGGATGACCGTGATCGCCAGCCGGCCGTCCTGCGTGTAGATACGGGCCTGACCGAGCCCGCGCCCACCGGACGCGGACGGCGACTCCTGGTCGTACAGCAGCCATTCGTCGGCCCGGAAGGGACGGTGGAACCACATCGCGTGGTCCAGGCTCGCGCCGACCACGTCGCCGACCGCCCAGCCGCCGCGCCCATGGGCGAGGAGGACCGAGTCGAGCAACGTCATGTCGGAGACGTACGTCGCCATGCAGACATGCAGCAGCGGGTCGTCCGCGAGCTTGCCGTTGGTGCGGAACCACACCTGGGAGCGGGGCTCGCGCGGCTCGCCGACCGTGCCGAAGGGCGGCGCGTCCACGTAGCGCAGGTCGACGGCGGCCCGCGCCTCGATCAGCCGGTCCACGACACCCGGATCGCTGAAGCGGTCCGCGTACCGGGGCAGCATCTGCGCAGCCGTGGGCAGCGTCTCCGGGTCCGGGGCCGGCGGCATGTCCGCCTGGTGCTCCAGGCCCTCCTCGTGCGTCTGGAAGGACGCCGAGAGATGGAAGATCGGCTGGCCGTGCTGGACGGCGACGACCCGACGGGTGGTGAAGGAACGGCCGTCCCGGATGCGGTCGACGCTGTAGACGATCGGCGCGCCGGGGTCGCCCATCCGCAGGAAGTAGGAGTGCAGGGAGTGGGCGGTCCGGTCGGCGGGGACGGTGCGGCCTGCGGCGACCAGGGCCTGGGCCGCGACCTGGCCGCCGAAGACGCGGGGCACGACCGCCGAACGGCTCCTGCCCCGGAAGATGTCCCGCTCGATCTGCTCCAGGTCGAGCAGATCGAGCAGGGAGTCAAGTGCTGAGCTCATGGAGAGAACGTAACCGCTCTTACAGGCCCATGGACTTGGCGATGATCGACTTCATGACCTCGCTGGTGCCGCCGTAGATGCGGTTGACCCGGTTGTCCGCGTACAGGCGGGCGATCGGGTACTCGTTCATGTAGCCGTAGCCGCCGTGCAGCTGGAGGCAGCGGTCGATGACGCGGTGCGCGACCTCGGTGCAGAAGAGCTTCGCGGAGGCGGCCTCGGCGGCGGTCAGCTCACCGGCGTCGTGGGCCTCGATGGCGCGGTCGCAGACGGCCTCGGCGGCGTCCACCTCGGCCTGGCAGGCGGCCAGCTCGAACTTGGTGTTCTGGAAGGACGCGACGGTCTTGCCGAAGACGGTGCGCTCCGAGACGTAACTCTGGGCGAACCGGACGGCGGCCTTGGCCTGGGCGTACGCGCCGACGGCGATGCCGAGGCGCTCCTGCGGCAGGTTCTGGCCGAGGTAGGAGAAGCCCTTGTTCTCCTCGCCGAGAAGGTCCTCGACCGGCACCTTGACGTCGACGAACGCCAGCTCTGCGGTGTCGGAGGTGCGCAGGCCCAGCTTGTCGAGCTTGCGGCCGACCGAGTAGCCCTCGGCCTTGGTGTCGACGACGAGGAGGGAGATGCCGAAGCGGCGGTCGTCCGCCTTCGGGGCGGCGGTCCGGGCGCAGACGATGACCCGGTCGGCGTGGACGCCACCGGTGATGAACGTCTTGGCGCCGTTGAGGATGTAGTGCGTGCCGTCCTCGGAGAGCTTGGCGGTGGTCTTCATACCGGCCAGGTCGGAACCGGTGCCCGGCTCGGTCATGGCGATGGCGTACATCGTCTTGCCGGTGACGAAGTCCGGCAGCCAGCGCTTCTTCTGCTCCTCGGTGGCGTACGCCTTGATGTACGGCAGGCAGAGCAGGACGTGCACACCGGAGCCACCGAAGTTGACGGCCGCGCGGGCGCACTCCTCGGAGATGATCGCCTCGAACTTGAAGGACTCGACCCCGGCGCCGCCGAACTCCTCCGGCACCTCGATGCCGAATATGCCCAGCTCCGCGAGCTTGTAGTAGAAGTCGCGGGGCACCTGGCCGGCCGCGAACCACTCGTCGTAGACGGGGGCGACCTCGGCCTCGATGAAGGCGCGGATGGTCTCCCGGAACGCCTCGTGGTCCTCGTTGAATACCGTACGGCGCACGGGGTGCCTCCTTGGTCAGCTTCGGGCGGGATTCGGCCGGACTGGCTAAGCGCTTGCTCAGTCCTGGTCAAAAGTTACCCGGCAGTCACCGAAGCTGTCCAGGGTGATGCTGAGCACGCCCGCGCGGAGCGTCCGGCAGTGGACGCGCAAGAGCCCTTCCCGGCCACCGGCCGGGAAGGGCTCTTGCGCTGTCTCCGTTCCCTACTGCGGCTTGAAGGAGCGGATCTGGTAGCTCCCCTGGAGGTTGCCGCCGCTTCCGGCAGGGGTTGATCCCACCCGGGCGTTGTAGTTGGTCTGCGTGTAGTACTGAACGCGGTGCCCGGTCGCGTTCCAGACAGAGCGCACGTTCTGGCCCCGCTGGATGAAGGAGCAGTCGTCGGCGGTATTCGCCCGCTTCTTGTCCGACCACTGGCAGCGGGTGCCACCTCCGTTCCAGTCGCTGTAGATGCAGAAGTAGCCGGGGCTGCAGCTGTAGGAAGCCCTGGCGCTCTCGACGGCGGCGTTCTGGGCGGTGGCGGTTTCGACGGCGGCGTTCTCGGCTGCTGTGGCTGCGACGGGTCCGGCGCCGAGCCCCAGGGTCAAGGCGATCGAGGTGACGGCGAGCGCGGTGATGCGGTTCATGGCGAAGTCCCTTCATTCCCATGTGTGATGAAGCGGGCACTCTTGGTGATCACCACCGTGTCACGGCTGTTGCCGCAGAAGCCAGGGCGGAGGGAGGGGCGCCCGAAGCGTGCGTCACGGTTCGGGGCGCCCCTGTGTACACCGGCGCGCACGTTCGCCGTTCGCCTGCCCGGACCACGGCGTCATGGGGCAGGCTTTACGGGATCACCGAGTGCGGTAGGCGTCGATGACGGTCTGGGTGAGGGTGTTCCCCTCGGTGTCGGTCAGTGCGGCGCGCAAAGAGACGCCGGTGCCCGCGCGCGGGTTGTGGATCTCGACGGCGCCCCGCTCGACCGGGACCCGGGTCCACGAAGTGCCACCGTCCACGGATACCGAGACCGCCACCGAACGTGCGCGTCCGTTGGCGGCGGCGCCCAGCACGGTGACCGGGACACGGAGCGTCTCGTTCGCCGGCGCGGTGCCGGTCGGGCTGAGCTCGGGCGAGAACCGCACGGCGCTCACCGGCACCGGGACCGGCCCCCTCGTCGTGTCCGAGGTGAAGGTCCACGACGTGGTCACCCGCGTGGCGACGCCGGGCGCGCCGGCGCGCTTCACCGTGCTGGTGAGCCGGTACGCCGCGCGCCCCGGCTCCACGGTGAACCCGGCCTTTCCGGGGGTACCGGTCTTCGTCCCGACGCGCACGCCGTTGCGGTGCAGGGTGGTCGACGCCGTGTCGTACGACGGTGAGGACGGCACGTGGCCGTCGCCGTCGGCGAGCATCGGGACATCGACGGCGAGCCGGTCGCCGTCGCGCACGACGCCGGGGCGGTCGGTGAGGTCGGGGCCGAAGACGGCGTTGTCGAAGGTGTGGGTGGTCGTACTTCCGGCGCGTACGGCGATGCCGTTGGCGCTGTAGCGGTTCGATGCCGCGCCGGGCGCGGTGGGGGCCCAGTAAGTGATGTCCCAGGTGCCACGTTCAGGCGTCACGAAGTAGGTGGCGGTCGCGGGGGTCGGCAGGGCCTGGGTGACGCCGAGGGTCGGTCCGGCAGTGGGCTGCAGGTCGACGGTCGCCCGCCCCTCGGTGCCCGGCCGCGCCGCGCCGCGGATCTGCACAGTGGCCAGGTCCTTGGCGGCGGGGTGCCGGACGAGCCCGGTCAGGGCGCGGCTGCCGGTGAAGGTGTGGCCGAGCGCGTAGCCGGCGGTCTCGGTGCTCCAGTAGGAGTCGAACCACTGCTCCACCGATCCGGGTTCGCTGTCGGGGCCCAGGTGCGCGACGCGGAGGTTCGGTGTGCCGTTGACGAGGTTGGCGGTCCGGACCGCGCCGTCGTGCTTGACCTGGACGAACATCACGCTGTGCTGGAAACCTGCGGAGGGGTCGGGCGGAGTCACGTCGACAGGGGCGGTGGTCCGCGCGTCGACGGTGATGGTGGTGTCGTGGTCGAGGTCGAGGCGCGGCTGGACGACCCAGTCCGTGCCGTTTGCCGCCGTGCCGGTGGTCAGGGCGCTGTCCAGGAGGTACCGGCCCTTGGGCAGACGCACGGTGGTCGTACCGGAGGCGTCGTACGGCTGGACGGCCTCGTCGGCACCCGGCCCGGAGACTCCGGTGACGTGGGTGGTGTAGTCCGCCGTTTTGTGGCCGGTGCGGTCGAGGTGATTGATCGTGAGGGTGTACGTCGCCGGCTCCGCGGCAAAGGCGGCGGTGTTCCACGCGGGCGTCGTGCTGCCGACCAGGGCGACGGCGAGAGCGAGTGTCCGGAGCGCGCTCCGGCGGGACACGGAAGAACTGTTCATGACTTGCACTGCGCTGCCGGGCGTCGGCGTTCCCGTGAGCTGAGTCACACGGCATGCGGGGCGTGACCCCGGGGCGGGCATGTGTGTGGCGCACGTCACCGGAACCGGCACAACGCGCGCGGCAGAGCAGAGTGTGGAATCACTCATGAGGAATCGCTTCCGCCGCGGAGACCGCGACGCCCTGGGGGAGCTGTACGACGAGCACGCCCAAGCGGTGTACCGCTATGCCTTGCGGGTGACGGGCAACTGGGCGGAGGCCGAGGACGTCGTCTCGTCGACCTTCCTGGAAGCGTGGCGCAGCCGCGAGAGGCTGAACCCCGACGGGGACGGTCTGCGCCCGTGGCTCCTGGGCATCGCCACCAACATCATGCGCCGCAACGCACGCACACGCCGAAGCCGCGAGACCGCGCTCGCCCGCGTCCCGGAACGCGGCTCGATCCCGGACTTCGCCGACGACCTCGTCACACACCTCGCGGACACCGAGCAACTGCGTGCCGCACACGTCGCACTCGCCCGCCTGCGGCGCCGGGACCGGGAGGTCTTCACCCTCGTGGTGTGGGCCGGCCTGGACTACGCGGCAGCGGCCGAGGCGCTCGGCGTGGCGGTCGGCACCGTCCGGTCGCGCCTGTCCCGCGCCCGTACCCGACTGCGCGAGCTCACCGAGGCCGAAACCCGCGCCGCACGCGCGCGGGACACGCGGGCCGAAACCCGCGCCGCACGCGCGCGGGACACGCGGGCCGAAACCCGCGCCGCACGCGCGCGGGACACGCGGGCCGGAACCCAACGGCCACTCGCGGCGGGAAACAGAGCCCCCGCCGCGACCACCGCCACCACCACCCCCGACAAGCCACTGCCGGGCCGCACCCCCGTGGCCCCATTGCTGACCCAGGAGAACCACGGATGAACTTCACCTCGCGGCGCCGTACGCACCACCGGTCCGAGGAGGCCGAAGGTCCCGGCCTCACCGCGCTGCTGCCCCCGCCGTCGGTCCCCGGCCTGGACCCCGACCGTGAACTGCTGCTGAAGGAAGCGCTGCTGCGCGAGGCCGCCGTCGCCGAACCGCGTGGCGGCCTCACCCCTCGGGCCTCGCGTCCGCGCCGACGTCTGGTCCGGGTCATGGTGCCCGCTGTCGCCTGCGCCCTGGCGGTCGGCGGCATCGTGGTGGTGAACCTCGCGGACGCGCCGGGGCGCGGCGGCACCACCGCGGCCCCGGGCGGCCGCACCCCCGGCACGTCCGAAGCGGCACAGCTCCTCGACCGCATCGCGCTCGCCGCCGCCGGGCAGAAGCAACCGACGGTCCGCGCCGACCAGTTCGTGTACATCGAGAGCAAGGTCGCCTTCGCCGGGCAGAGCGCCGGGGGCGGCGAGGTGACCATGCCTCCCGCGCACACGCGGCAGGTGTGGCTGTCCGCCGACGGCAGCCGCCCCGGCCTGCTGCGCGAGGAGGGCGAGCCCGACTCCTCGCTCGGCGGCGACGCACCGGTCTACGACCTCGACGGCCGAGGGGCGACACCCCGGCCCCGCACCGCACACAAGAAGGCCGCGTCGATCAGCGACCCGACGCACGAGTACGTCGCGTCGCTGCCCACGGACCCGGACGCCCTGCTGAAGCTGATCCGGGACGAGACCCACGGGCAGGGCCAGGACCCGGACCAGCGGGCATTCACCGCGATCGGCGACCTGCTGGCCGAGGCCTGGGCACCCCCGCAGGTCGGCGCCGCGCTCTACCAGGCCGCCGCGAAGATCCCCGGAGTCACGGTGATCGATGCGGCCACCGACGCCGCAGGACGCGAGGGTGTCGCCGTCGCCCGTACGGCACACGGGCAGCAGACGCAGTGGGTCTTCGAGCGGACCACGTACGCGTTCCTCGGCGAGCGCACGGTCCTCACCGAATCCGGCGACGCCGGCCCGGCCGGAACCGTTGTCGGCACCTCCGCGGTCCTCACCAGGGCCGCGGTCGACCGTCCCGGTGAGACTCCCGCTCCGACGACGGCGTAACACGGCAGCCCCGCACACTCGCGCGGCCCGAACAGCCCCGTCCCCGGTACGCCTTTGCTGTGGGTCGGGGACGGGACGTTCAGGCGGGGAAGTTGTCGTTCTTGACCGCTTCGACGAAGGCTGACCAGCCGGCTGCCGGGAAGACGAGGGCGGGGCCGTGCGGGGCCTTGGAGTCGCGGACGGGGACGCCGGAGGGGTGACCGTCCAACACCTCGACGCAGCTGCCGGATTCGCTTCCGCTGTGCGACGACTTGCGCCAGCCGCTGAGCGTCGATGCGTCCAGGACGGTGCGGTCAGTCATGGTGTGCGTATTCCTTCACTGTCGCCCTTAGCAGGGCTTGTGACTCCTTCAGCGGCAGGGCGTCGCTCAAAGCGAGATCGTAGCGGCTCTGCAACTGCCTCACCACGGACGGAGAGTCATGCACCTTCCCCATGCGTAGGGCCTCGCTGTACGCCACGGGTGGTTGGTCCTCGAGCCACATCAGGGTGAGCATGCTCTCCATGAGCGGGTGAAAGCCCAGCTCGAAGGGCAGCACGTGCACACGGATCCGCTCGGTCTCGGCCAGCCGGACGATGTGCATGAGCTGCTCCGCCATGACGTCCGGCCCGCCTACGGGGCGATGCAGCACCGCCTCGTCAAGCAACGCCCAAACTACGGGCGTCACCGGATCATTCAGGATCTTGGCTCGTTCCAGGCGTGTGACGACGTGCTTGTCACGCTCTTCGTCGCTCTTGGGCGGGAACGCCGGGCCGAGCACCGCGCGAGCGTACCTCTCCGTCTGAAGGATGCCGGGCACGAAGTTCAGAGCGAACTCCCTGATCATCGTGGCCTGCTGTTCGAGCTGGCGCGCGGGCTCGAAGAAGTCGGCGATCGTGCCGTCATTCTTGCCCGGCAGGAAACTGCTCAGTACGTTCCCTGTGTTGAGGGCTTTGTCCAGGCGCCGGGCGTCCTCCTCGGACGGGATGCGGCGCCCCGCCTCGATGTGTGAGATGTGCGAGCGCGTCATGATCGCCGCGTCGGCCAGCTCCTGCTGTGTCAGTCCGGCCGCTTCCCGCTGTGCCTTCAACCAATCGCCATAGGTATTACTCATGGTCAACTCCCGTGCGCCGAAGGGCCTGTCACCTGGAACCCCCTGGCGAGCCTAGTCCGCACCGTCTCACTCTGTGAGTGGATCGCTACACAGCGGTGGCTCGCCCGGACGTCGGCCGCCGCCGTCGCACGGTCCGGAGAACGGCCATCTACCTCAACGGAGTTGACGACGTGCTGCGCTGTATCGCCGATGCTTTTGAGTCACTGCTGCGGTTCTTGTGGCCCGCCCAGGGGTGCCACCGGCCCATGGACTCGTATCGCGCCGCGCCTCCCGCAGGCGTACGCCCCACGCCGGGCATCGGCATCGCGCCTCGCCCGATCCATGGTGTCGAGGTGGCCGGGTGATCGCCCCGAACGCCCCAGGCTCCGATTCGGTCCGTCTGCTTCCGTGGTCCGGCGTGGACGGCAACCCGTGTTACGTCATCGGTGACGGGACCGGATACGTCTCCCGCGTCGCCGACAACGTCGAGAGCGTGCAGCTCGGCATGGCCGCCGAACTCCTCGACCACGTCGACGACATGCTCGGCGATTCCGAGGTCACGTCGGTGCAGCTCCGCTATGTCGTGGCCCGCATGAGCGAGGCGCTGCGCGATGTGTGCCGCGTCGCCGAGAGCCGGGGCCTTCGTCTCCGGTCCTCAGGCCAGGGTCCCGGCGCCCCGGACGCCGGCCCGTGCCCTTCGGAGTCCTGAACCACCCTGAACCCACCATGTCCGGCCCGGTGATGCCCCTCGCGTCCTGGGCCGGAGGCGGCTGCGAAGCCCATGGAAGATCCGTGGTGACGAAATCGGCGAGCAGGCCCGGTCGCACATGACGGTCTCACCGGGGGAGTCGACCGTGAGCACCGATCCGCGCCGGTGACGCGGTGCGTGGACCGCGCCGCGCCGCCGCCCACGCCGTGATCTTCCACTGGAACCGGGGACGGCTGTCGTACGCCCGGCAAGCCTGCTCGCCGAGGCCCTGGTCGACGATGGGGCGGTGGACTGACATGCGGAGACGCAGCAGGAGCGTGACGCACAGCAGTCCGGTGCCATCAACGGTGATGTCCGCCGTGGGCGTCAGGTCGGAGCTCACCGGTCCGGGTGACGCGCCACGGGTTCGTCCCGCAGGGCGTCGGCCAGGGCTTGGCGCAGCTGGTCGGCCGTCGGCACGCCGGCCAGGCCGTCCGGGGTCCGGTACATGCGGCAGGTCAGTCCCGGGGCCCGGCCGGGCTCGGCGAAGGGGTCGCGTCCGTCGATCAGGATCGTCGGCGAGCCGGTGAAATGCGCGGCCTCCGCCTCCGCCTCGGCCTGGCTGGTGATGGTGCGGGTCCGGAACGTCACATCGCGCAGGCCCAGCCTGTCGAGCTCCTGATGGAGACGGTCGGCGGCGGTCCGGGTGTTCGGGCAGTCGGGCACGACCAGTAGTTCGATGTTCATGGCGTCGTTGTGCATGTTGTGCTCCTGTATGGCTCAGGCGCGGCGGCGGCAGGGGCGGTCTCCGAGGCGGCGGCCGGTGTCGTGGTGTCGGTACGCCAGGAGTGTCGACGGCTCACCGCTGCCGCAGCGCGAACCACAGTTCCGTCCGTACGTCCATGTCGTCCAGGTCCGCGTCCAGCAGCGTCGCGCAGCGGGCGATGCGTTGGCGGACCGTGTTGCGGTGGACCTGGAGGGCTGTCGCCGTGCGGTCCCAACTGCCGTGCAGGCTCAGCCAGCAGCGCAGGGTCTCGGTCAGGGGCTCGGCGAGCGGGGCGAGGAGGGCGCGGGCGTGGGCCTCCGCCTGGTCGGGAGGGATCAGGGCGGCCAGGCCGGTTCCGGCGTCGGTGTGGTGGTGGGCCAGCGGGGTGCGGGTGGCCACGGCGCGGCCCAGGGCGCGCGACGCCTGGCCGTCGGCGAGATCGAGTGCCGTGATGGGCGCGGGGGAGGAGGCGCCGAGCGTCCAGCCGGGCTGCGGGGTGATCCGGTCGTCGCCGGGGATCAGCACCCTGACGGCGTCGCCGCCCCGGCCCGCGTCGACCAGGGCCGAGCCCAGAGCGGCGCCCAGTGCCCCGGCGGTCAGCGGGTCGACCGGGCCGTCGCCGCTGCGGCGCGCGTGCACCACCGTCCACTGCTCGGCGCCACCGAGCAGCGGGGCGACGTCCTGCGGGTCCGTGCCCAGCAGCATTCGTACGAGCGCGGCCGACCGGCCCGCCGCATCGGCGCCCTGATGTGGGGCGGCCAGCAGGGAGAGCAGGACGACCGCTACCCCGGCGATCGTGTGGTCGCCCGCCTCGCGCCGCTCCGTCGCCAGCGCCAGGACGAGGCCCTGGCCGCCGCCCAGTGCGTACGCGGACAGGTGCGCGTCCCGCAATGTGTCGGTGGCGGACGACGGGGCGGGGCGCGTCATGGCGGAGACCACCCGGGTGAGCCGGGCCAGCGCCGCCCCGATGTCGGGGGCCGGGCGGCGGCCCGCCGCGTGCAGCTCCTCGCCGTCCGCGGAGAGCAGCACCGCCCGGCCCTCCAGCTGGGCCGCCAGCTGGTGCAGCACCGCGGGGATCGGGTCGGGCCGGGCCGCCGCCGTGGCCAGGGCCTGCTGGGCCCGGGTCACCCGGCGCAGCTCGCGGTGCCGGGCCTCGGCCATCAGCCGCCACACCGCCCGGGCGATCGCCGTGAACGGGGTCTCGGGCGGCACCTCCACCAGCGGCAGGCCATGCCGGTCGCACGCCTCGATCAGTGCCTGCGGCACCGTGTCGAACACCGGCGCCACCCCGAAACCGAGCGCCGCCGCCCCCGCCTCCACCAGCCGGGCCACATAGGCGTCCGGGTCCTTGAGCAGCACCCCGGCGCTCAGCAGCAGCTCACCGCCGAGCAGATACGGGTACGGGTCGGCCATCTCCGAGGTGTGCACCCACAGCAGATCCGCCTCGGCCGGACCCGCGATCCGGCGCAGCCCGAGCTCCTCGCGGGCGAGCAGCTCGGTGAGCGGGATCGGGGGAGTGGGGGGAGAGGGGGGAGCGGGCGGGGTGAGCCCGGCCGGGGCTTCAGGCATGGACGATCCATCCATCGGTGACTGCAATTATGGATGAAACGTACACTTCAGCGTTGCTTGTGGGCCACTTACCGTCTTCACCACGTACGACGTGCGCACATGACTGAAACGGAGGAAGCCCATGGCTGTCGACTACGCGGTGATCATCGTCTATCTGGCCGGCATGCTCGCCATGGGCTGGTGGGGCATGCGCCGCGCCAAGTCCAAGAGCGAATTCCTGGTGGCGGGTCGCCGCCTCGGCCCCTGGATGTACTCCGGCACGATGGCCGCCATCGTCCTCGGCGGCGCCTCCACCATCGGCGGCGTCGGCCTCGGGTACCAGTACGGACTCTCCGGCGCCTGGATGGTCTTCACCATCGGTCTCGGACTGCTCGCCCTGTCCGTCTTCTTCTCGGCGCGCATCGCCCGGCTCAAGGTCTACACCGTCTCCGAGATGCTCGACCTGCGCTACGGCGGCCGGGCCGGGCTCATCTCCGGTGTCGTCATGTGGGCGTACACGCTGATGCTCGCGGTCACCTCGACCATCGCGTACGCCACCATCTTCGACGTCCTGTTCGACATGAACCGGACCGTCGCGATCATCCTCGGCGGCGCCATCGTCGTCGCGTACTCGACGCTCGGCGGCATGTGGTCGATCACGCTCACCGACATGGTGCAGTTCGTCGTCAAGACCATCGGTGTGCTGCTGCTCCTGCTCCCCATCGCGGTGATCAAGGCGGGTGGCTTCAGCGAGATGAAGGCCAAGCTGCCCACCGAGTACTTCGACCCGCTGGGCATCGGCGGCGAGACGATCTTCACGTACGTGCTGATCTACACCTTCGGCATGCTGATCGGCCAGGACATCTGGCAGCGGGTGTTCACCGCGAAGAGCGACCGGACGGCGCGCTGGGGCGGCACGGTCGCCGGTACGTACTGTCTCGTGTACGCGATCGCCGGCGCCGTCATCGGCACCGCCGCCAAGGTCCTGTACCCGAAGCTGCCCAGCGCGGACGCCGCGTTCGCCACCATCGTCAAGGACGAACTGCCCGTCGGTGTACGAGGGCTGGTCCTGGCCGCCGCACTGGCCGCGGTGATGTCCACGTCCTCCGGTGCGCTGATCGCCTGCGCCACCGTGGCCAACAACGACATCTGGTCCCGACTGCGGGGCGTGGTGTCGCGGGGCGGCGGCGAGGAGCACGACGAGGTGAAGGGCAACCGGGCCTTCATCCTCATCATGGGTGTCGCCGTCATCGCCATCGCCATCGCGCTCAACAACGTGGTCGAGGCCCTGACCGTCGCGTACAACCTGCTCGTCGGCGGGCTGCTGGTGCCGATCCTGGGCGGTCTGCTCTGGCGCCGGGGAACGGCGGCCGGTGCGCTGGCCTCGGTGGCCGTCGGTGGCCTCGCGGTGATCGGCCTGATGGCGTCGTACGGAATCCTCGCCAACGAACCGGTCTACTACGGCCTGCTGTCCTCGCTCGTGGTGTACGTGATCGTCTCGCTGGCCACCAAGCCGACCGACGCGGCCGTGCTGGCCGCCTGGCGCGAGCGGCTGGCAGGGCGGGGCGGCGAGACCACGGAGACCGCCCCGGAGCCGGTCACCACGTAAGGCATTGTCCGCACGCGCCGGACAGGCTTGATTTCGAATATCGTACGAACGCCCACAAAGCATGCAGCACCCCGCGTCACCACGCGTCACCACGCATCGCAACAAGAAAGGCACCCCATGAGCAGCAACGAATCGCCGCGCGGTCCGATCGACTCCTCCCGCGTCCCGCGGTACGCCGGACCCGCGACGTTCGCCCGGCTGCCCCGCCTCGACGAGGTCCCCGCCGCCGATGTCGCCGTCGTCGGTGTGCCCTTCGACACGGGGGTCTCCTACCGCCCCGGTGCCCGCTTCGGCGGCAACGCGATCCGTGAGGCGTCGCGCCTGCTGCGCCCGTACAACCCCGCGCAGGACGCCTCGCCGTTCGCGCTCGCACAGGTCGCCGACGCCGGTGACATCGCCGCGAACCCGTTCAACATCAACGAGGCCGTCGAGACGATCGAGGCCGCCGCCGACGACCTCCTGGCCACCGGTGCCCGCCTGATGACGCTCGGCGGCGACCACACCATCGCGCTGCCGCTGCTGCGTTCCGTCGCGAAGAAGCACGGCCCGGTCGCCCTGCTGCACTTCGACGCACACCTCGACACCTGGGACACCTACTTCGGCGCCGAGTACACCCACGGAACCCCGTTCCGCCGGGCCGTCGAGGAGGGCATCCTCGACACCTCCGCCCTCTCCCACGTCGGCACCCGCGGCCCGCTCTACGGCAAGCAGGACCTGGACGACGACGCGAAGATGGGCTTCGGCATCGTGACCTCCGCCGACGTCATGCGCCGCGGTGTCGACGAGGTCGCCGACCAGCTGCGCCAGCGCATCGGCGACCGGCCGCTCTACATCTCCATCGACATCGACGTCCTGGACCCGGCGCACGCCCCCGGCACCGGCACCCCCGAGGCCGGCGGTCTGACCTCCCGCGAACTCCTGGAGATCGTCCGCGGGCTGTCCTCCTGCAACCTGGTCTCCGCCGACCTGGTCGAGGTCGCCCCCGCGTACGACCACGCCGAGATCACCTCCGTCGCCGCCTCCCACACGGCGTACGAACTGACGACGATCATGTCCCGCCAGATCGCAGAGGCCCGTACGAAGTGAGCCACGACCACCACGACGAGCGGCCGCAGCTCACCCCCGAGCAGATCGCGGCCGCCCTGAACCCCCCTGGCGGACGCAACGGCGGCGACCTCGTCGTCGAGACCCTCCAGGGCCTCGGCGCGACCACGGTCTTCGGCCTGCCCGGCCAGCACGCGCTGGGCATGTTCGACGCGCTGCGCCGCTCGGCCCTGACGTATATCGGCCTGCGCGTCGAGAACAACGCCGGCTTCGCCGCCGACGCGTACGGCCGGATCACCGGCGAAGTGGCGCCTCTGCTGCTCTCCACCGGGCCGGGTGCCCTCACCTCCCTCGCCGCGCTCCAGGAGGCGGCGGCGGCCTCCGCTCCCGTGCTGGCCATCTCCAGCCAGATCCCGACCGCGGGTCTGGGCGGCGGACGCCATGGCTACCTGCACGAACTGAGGGACCAGAAGGCGTCGTTCCGCGACATCGTGAAGTCGGTCCACACCGTCCGTACGGCCTCCCAGATCCCGTCGGCGATCGCCGACGCCTGGGAGTCCGCGCTGAGCGCCCCGCACGGCCCGGTCTGGATCGAGATCCCGCAGGACGTACTCCTCGCCGAGACCGCCCTGCCCGTCGTCACGGCGATGGACGCCACCCCGCGCGAACTGCACGCCCGTCCCGAACTGACCGCCGCGGCAGCCGACCTGCTGTCGAAGGCCGAGCGTCCGGCGATCATCGCGGGCGGCGGAGTCGTACGGTCCGACGCGTCCGGCAAGCTGCTCGCGCTCGCGGAGAAGCTCGACGCCCCGGTCGTCACCACCTTCGGCGGCAAGGGCGCCTTCCCGTGGGAGCACCCGCTCTCGCTCCAGTCCTGGCTGGAGGACCGCCACACGACGGACTTCCTGGAGTCCGCCGACGTGCTGCTGGTCGTCGGCTCCGGACTCGGTGAACTCTCCTCGAACTACCACACGTTCGCCCCGCGCGGTCGCGTCATCCAGATCGAGGCCGACGCCGGCAAGCTGGAGTCCAACCACCCCGCACTCGGCATCCACGCCGACGCCCGCGAGGCCCTGTCCGACCTCCTCGACGCGGTCGACCGCCGCGAGGACCCGTCGGCGTCGGACCGGGTCCGTACGGTGCTCGAAGCGGTACGGGACAGGATCGCCGGCCAGGAACTCACCCTGGAGCAGCAGCTCATCGCCTCGGTCCGCCAGGCGCTGCCCGACACGTCCCCGAGCTTCTGGGACATGACGATCCTCGCCTACTGGGCGTGGTCCGCCTTCGACGCCCGCCACCCGAACACGATGCACTCGGCCCAGGGTGCGGGCGGTCTCGGCTACGGCTTCCCGGCCGCGCTCGGCGCGGCGGCGGCCGACCGTACGAAGCCGGTCCTGGCTGTCTCCGGCGACGGCGGTGCGATGTACTCGATCGCGGAACTGGCCACGGCCCGCCAGTACGACCTCCCGGTCACCTGGCTGATCGTCGACGACGGCGGCTACGGCATCCTGCGCGAATACATGACGGGCGCCTTCGGCGAGGCCACGGCAACGGAACTCTCCCGCCCCGACTTCGTCGCCCTCGCCGAGTCCTTCGGCGTCCCGGCGGTGCGTACGACCCCCGAGACGCTCGCCGACGACCTGGCGAAGTCCCTCGCGGAGCCGGGCCCTTCGGTGGTCGTGCTCCCGGCCCTGCTGAGGATGTTCGAGCCGACGCATCTGTGACCGGGCCGGCCCGCACGAGTCACGTCATCAGGCGGCCGAGCGTGGGCGCGTACTCGGCCATCTGCTGATGGAAGCCCCTGGTGAACTCCCCCTTCTCTCCTTCCCCGAGAGAAGTGGGGAGTTTGCCGTTGACCGGTATGAAGTCCGCTATGGCACGGAACAGTTCGCCGGCTGCCTTTCCGTGGTCCGACCCTCGCCGCCGGGCCTTGATCAAGTACTGGGCTGCCTCGCTCAGCGGAGGTTTGAGGTTGTCCTCCGGTCGCTTCAGCACTTTGTCACGGGACTCCTGCCTGTCCAGCTTCCGGTCGCCGGTGCCGACGGAACACAGGACGTGCAGGGTCGCGTACAGCTGACCGCAGCGGTATGCGGTGCTCGGCTGGGCATCGGGCATGACTTCGTGCTCCTCCTCATGGGGGCGACCGACGACTGCGATCACTGACTACCCCGGGCCCGGGCGCCGCGAACTTCCCGCAGGGCCCGCGGGGCCTCCGAGCGTCAAGTCCTGGCCAATTGCACCGTGTTTCGTACAACTTTCCGGTCGGCCGGGAGTCATTCGTGTCGGGTGTGCCGGGGGCACGCCCGTACAGATGACTCAGGGGACGGGAAAGCCTCATGACTGGATCCCACATAACCCGCCGTGCGCGGGGCGCGCTGTCCGTCGCGCTCGTCGCAGGCGTGCTCGCACCCGTGGCGTTCGGCGCCTCACCCGCCGCCGCCGCGACGCCGACGGTGAGCTGCACATCCGGCAAGGCGGGGCTGGCCGCCAAGCTGTCGAAGGACATCACCGCCGCACTCAAGGGGCGGAAGTCGACGACGGCCGTGGCGCTCTACGACCGGACCACCAAGACGACGTGCTCCTTGCGGGCGACGACGAAGTACGACTCCGCCAGCGTCGTGAAGGCGACCGTGCTGGCGACGCTGCTCTGGGACAACAAGAAGCGCAACCGCTATCTCACCCAGCGCGAGATCAACCTCACCACCGCCATGATCACCAAGTCCGACAACAACGCGACCAGCAGCCTGTGGAAGCAGCTCGGGGTGACCAAGGTCAAGGCGTTCCTGAAGGCCGCCGGGATGACGCACACCGTGCCCGGCTCCGGTGGTTACTGGGGGCTGACCCAGATCACGGCCCAGGACGAGCAGCGGCTGCTGACCTTGCTGACCACCAAGAACTCCGTGCTGAGCGACAGCTCGCGGGCGTACGAACTGGGCCTGATGCGCAAGGTCGTCTCCTCCCAGCGCTGGGGCACGCCCGCCGGTGCGCCGTCCGGCGTGACCGTCCAGGTCAAGAACGGCTGGCTGCCGCGTGCCACCCACGGCTGGCGGGTGCACAGCATCGGCGCCTTCACGGGCAAGGGGCACGACTACGCGATCACCGTGCTCACCCAGGACAACAAGACGATGAACGACGGCATCAACACCATTCAGGCCGTCGCCCGCGCCGTGCACAAGGACCTCAACCCGGCCGCCGGCGCGTTGACGACGGTCGCCCCGCCCGCCGCCCCGCAGGAAGCGGTGCCCGCGGTACCGGAGGCACCGGCGGTACGGATGCTCACCGCGACGCCGCAGTCGTAGCCGACGGGGTCGAAGCTGTCCTCGATCACCGGACGGGCATGCCCGTTCGGCGGTCGAGGACGCAGCGGGCTGCGGCGACCGACCGGCCTCGGCCCCCGGGCGTTGGTCAGCCGCCGACCGCCTGGGCACCGGCATCTGCCTCCGCCCCGGAACCCGCACGGGCGGTGAACGCCACTCGCATCGTGTCGCCGTCGAGCTCCATGCTGAACGTCGAGTCCATGGCCCGCGCCAGGCGGGCCAGCAGCGGCACCGTGGGCATCGTGCCGCCGAGCTCCAGCTTGGAGACCTGCGGCTGCGTCATTCTGGCGCGCCGTGCCAGTTCGGTCTGCGCGATGCCGAGTTCGGTACGGCGATCGTAGACCGCCTGACCGAGGTCCCAGGCCAGATCGAGCTCCTGGCGCCGCCTCACGCGCTCGGCACTCTCGGCGCTGTCGTCCCCCTCCGAAATGCTTTCTGCGACCTTCCGGTCCCGGGCGACCTTCCACTCTGCGTGACTGACCACGTTGCTCTTCCTTTCTGGACGTCGCGGCTGAACACGTCATGTGCCGGCTTGTGCTCCGCTTCGCAGACGGCCTTCGCCCGTCTGGCACGGACGACCTCGGCATTCTCGCGCTGCCGCGTCTTGCGGAAGACGGTCAGCAACACGACGCGGCGATCGGGCGCGAGCCAGTACGAGATCCGTACGGCTTCGCGGCTGCGCCCCGGATCGAACTCCAGCTCCCGCACGCCGTCACCCAGGTGCCGTGAGTGCGGCTCGCTCAGCGTGGTCGCGCTCCGTGCCAGCCGGCCGACGGCGTGCTCCGCGCGTTCATGGTCGGCTGCGGACAGATTCGTCAGCCACAGTCGGACCTCCGGCTCGATCGCGATGACGAAAAGGTCACCCATATGAAGCAACGTATATATGGGCCAATGCATATCTCTTCGAAGCGGTAGTGAAGTCAGCAGGACGAGTGGGTGGGGCCTCGCCAGGTTGACGCAGCCGGTCGTAGGCCGGTCGTCGGACGGGCCTACGCCGCAAGCCCCGTCTTTGTAACGGCGGGATGAAATCCGCTGCCCACCGCGTTGGTGCCTTGCGGTAGGCCAGGTCGAACGGGAGGCACCGGTGACGGACGCAGGGGACACAGAGGGCGCGGCGCAGGCCCCGGGCTGGGCTCGGCGGCTGAGTGGCTACGCATGGCGCTACCGGCGCAATGTGCTGCTGGCGCTCGGCTCGTCGCTGGCCGGCATGGCGGTGATGGCCCTCGTTCCGCTGATCACCAAGGTGATCATCGACGACGTCGTCGGCGACCACACGCGTTCCCTGGCCGTCTGGACCGGACTCCTCGTGGTCGCCGCCGTGCTGGTGTACATATCCACGTACATCCGCCGCTACTACGGCGGCCGGCTCGCCCTCGACGTACAGCACGATCTGCGTACCGAGATGTACGGGACGATCACCCGCCTGGACGGGAAGCGTCAGGACGAGCTGTCCACCGGACAGGTCGTCGGGCGCGCCACCAGCGACCTGCAGCTGATCCAGGGGCTCCTGTTCATGCTCCCGATGACCATCGGGAACGTGCTGCTCTTCATCATCTCCCTGGTGATCATGGCGTGGCTCTCGCCGCTGCTCACCCTGGTCGCGATCGCCGTCGCCCCCGCCCTCTGGTTCATCGCCCGCCGCTCCCGCTCCCGTCTCTTCCCCGCCACCTGGTACGCCCAGGGGCAGGCTGCCGCCGTCGCCGGAGTCGTCGACGGGGCCGTCTCCGGGGTCCGGGTCGTCAAGGGGTTCGGGCAGGAGGAGCAGGAGACCGGCAAGCTGCGCGAGGTCGGGCGCAGGCTCTTCGCCGGACGGCTGCGGACGATCCGGCTGAACTCCCGCTACACCCCCGCCCTCCAGGCCGTCCCCGCGCTCGGTCAGGTCGCGATGCTGGCCCTCGGCGGCTGGCTCGCCACCCGGGGCGAGATCACCCTCGGCACGTTCGTCGCGTTCTCCACCTACCTCGCCCAGCTCGTCGGCCCGGTCCGGATGCTCGCCATGGTCCTCACCGTCGGACAGCAGGCCCGGGCGGGTGTCGAGCGCGTACTGGAACTGATCGACACCGAGCCGACCATGAAGGACGGCACCAAGGAACTTCCGGCCGACGCCCCCGCGAGCGTCGAGTTCGACGACGTACGGTTCGGCTATGACGAGGAGCGCCCCGTCCTCGACGGCTTCTCGCTGACCATCGAGCCCGGTGAGACCGTCGCCGTCGTCGGCGCGTCCGGCAGCGGGAAGTCCACCGTCTCGCTGCTGCTGCCCCGCTTCTACGACGTGACGCACGGCGCCGTCCTGGTCGGCGGCCACGACGTCCGCGAGCTGACCCAGCAGTCCCTGCGCGCCGCCATCGGTCTCGTACCGGAGGACAGCTTCCTGTTCTCCGACACCGTCCGCGCCAACATCGCCTACGGATTCCCGGACGCCACCCAGGAACAGATCGAGGAAGCGGCCCGCGCCGCCCAGGCCGACCGGTTCATCGCGGAGCTGCCCGAGGGTTACGACACCAAGGTCGGCGAGCACGGACTCACCCTCTCCGGAGGCCAGCGCCAGCGCGTCGCGCTCGCCCGCGCCATCCTCACCGACCCCCGGCTGCTCCTCCTCGACGACGCCACCTCCGCCGTCGACGCCCGCGTCGAGCACGAGATCCACGAGGCGCTGCGGCAGGTGATGGCAGGGCGGACGACCCTCCTGATCGCCCACCGCCGCTCCACCCTCGGCCTCGCCGACCGGATCGCCGTCCTGGAGCACGGCAGGCTCGCCGACATCGGTACGCACGAGGAGCTGGAGCGCCGTTCCGCGCTCTACCGGCGGCTGCTCACCGACCCGGACGAGCTGGGCGGCACCTCACCCGGACACCACCCGCTGACCACCGCCGCCGACACGACCCCGGAGGACGACCGCGCGCTCCAGGAAGAACTGGACGCCGAGTTCGACGCCGAGCGCGGCATCAGCCCCCACCTGTGGATCCGCAAGGAGGAACCGGGCGACACCGGTGCGGCCGGCATGCCCGCGACGCCCGAGCTGCTCGCCCAGGTCGAGGCCCTGCCGCCCGCCACCGACACGCCCGACATCGACGAGGCGCGGGCCGTCCGCGCCGAGGAGTCGTACGGGCTGCGCAGGCTGCTGCGCGGCTTCGGGCTGCCGCTCCTGGTGAGCCTGGCGCTGGTGGCGGTGGACGCGGGCGCCGGACTCCTGCTGCCCGTACTGATCCGGCACGGCATCGACCAGGGTGTCTCGCAGCTCGCGCTCGGTGCCGTCTGGGCGGCGTCCGCGCTGGCCCTGGTGGTCGTGCTCGTGCAGTGGGCTGCCCAGATCGGCGAGACCCGGATGACGGGCCGCACCGGCGAGCGGGTGCTGTACTCACTGCGGCTGAAGATCTTCGCGCAGCTCCAGCGGCTCGGCCTGGACTACTACGAACGCGAGCTGACCGGCCGCATCATGACCCGGATGACGACGGACGTGGACGCGCTGTCGACGTTCCTGCAGACCGGTCTGGTCACGGCCTTCGTCTCCGTCGTCACCTTCTTCGGCATCATGGTCGCGCTGCTGGTACTCGACGCACAGCTGGCCCTCGTCGTCTTCGCGACGCTGCCGGTGCTGGTCATCGGTACGTTCTTCTTCCGCCGCAAGAGCGTCAAGGCGTACGAGCTGGCCCGGGAACGCATCAGCGTCGTCAACGCCGACCTCCAGGAGTCCGTCTCCGGGCTGCGGATCGTGCAGGCGTTCCGCCGCGAGCGCGACGGGGCGGACCGGTTCGCGGGGCGCAGCGACCACTACCGCGAGGCCAGGGTCCGTGGGCAGTGGCTGATATCGGTCTACTTCCCGTTCGTGCAGCTCTTGTCGTCGGTGGCCGCGGCGGCCGTACTGATCGTGGGCGCGGGCCGGGTCGACAACGGCACGCTCACCACCGGTGCGCTGGTCGCGTACCTCCTCTACATCGACCTGTTCTTCGCCCCGGTGCAGCAGCTCTCCCAGGTGTTCGACGGTTACCAGCAGGCCACCGTCTCCCTCGGCCGTATCCAGGAACTCCTGCGGGAGCCGACCTCCACCGACGCTCCGGACGAACCGCTGGACGTGCTGTCGCTGCGCGGCGAGATCGCCTTCGAGGACGTGTCCTTCGCATACGGCTCCGGCGACGACGCCGAGGAAGCGCTCATCGGTGTCGACCTGCGGATCCCGGCCGGTCAGACGGTCGCGTTCGTCGGCGAGACCGGCGCCGGGAAGTCCACTCTCGTCAAGCTCGTCGCCCGGTTCTACGACCCGACGGGCGGCCGGGTCACGGCGGACGGCACCGATCTGCGCCGCCTCGACCTCACCGCGTACCGGCACCGGCTCGGAGTCGTACCACAGGAGGCCTACCTCTTCGCCGGGACGGTCCGCGACGCCATCGCGTACGGGCGGCCCGAGGCCACCGACGCCGAGGTGGAGGCGGCGGCCCGGTCGGTCGGCGCCCACGACATGATCGCCACCCTGGACGGCGGCTATCTGCATGAGGTCGCCGAGCGGGGCCGTAACCTCTCGGCCGGCCAGCGCCAGCTGATCGCACTCGCCCGCGCCGAACTCGTCGACCCGGACGTCCTGCTGCTCGACGAGGCGACCGCCTCCCTCGACCTGGCCAGCGAAGCCCTGGTCAACCAGGCGACCGACCGGCTCACCGGCCGCCGCACCACCCTCGTCGTCGCCCACCGGCTGACGACCGCCGCCCGCGCCGACCGGGTCGTGGTGATGGACCACGGACAGGTGGTCGAGGACGGTACGCACGACGAACTCCTCGCCCGGGAAGGGCACTACGCCGTGCTGTGGCGCACCTTCATAGGGGAGGACGAGCCCGCGGGGGTGTGAGAGCCGGGCCCGTCCACCGGTTCAATTGCCGATGCCGGAGATCTTGCCGGTCTGCAGGTCCGACCGCACGGTCAGATACGAGTACGTGGGGTGCTTGCCGTTGCTCCACGTGAGCCGCACCTTCGACCAGGTGTGGCCCGCGCCGCTGTCGCCGGAGCTGACCCGGAAGGCGAGCGGGGTGTTCTGGGCGCGGAGCACACCGTCCGCGTGGTTGCGCTTCTCCCACGTCTTCAGTTGGGTGCGCAGGTGGGGCGTCAGATAGAACGTCCTCAGGGCGGTGGCGAGCTTGCCGCCGCCTTCCGCCGTGACGGCATCGACGTAGGCGGCGTAGAAGTGGGCAACCTGCTGGAAAGCCGGGGTGCCGGCGTCGCTGCGCACCGGCGCCGCGGCCACCGGGGCCTGCGGGGCAGCTGCGGCGGCCGGGACCGCGGCGACGACGGTGAGGAGAGCGGTGGCGAGCAGCGTCCGGCCGATGGTGCGCCGGCCGCGGGGGCCCTGTGAGTTGCGGAGTTGGAGCATGGCAGTTCCTGCCTTTCATGTGGCTCTGCCCTGTTGGAGCCATGCTGTGGCGATTTGGTTGCTCCGGAGGCGGAGCGCGCCGGGTGCAACCTCCGGATGGCCTCCTGCGTCGTACGCATGTACGCGTATATGCCGAGCAAGGGCGTAAGTGTTCGATCGGACGATGGGGCTGCTGGTGACCAGAGGGACCGGAGAGGCAGGAAAGGCCGGAGCGGTCGGCAGGGGCGGAAGCGGCCGGGGGTGCCGGATGCTTGTGCGCCTGTTCGTCCTGCCGCTGGTGGCCGCCGTCGGTCTGGTGCTCAGCGACAGTGCGGCGAACAGCGCGGACGCCGCAACGGCCTGCGCCGGGCGCCCCGCGAAGACGGTCGAGTTCAAGACCGGCGAGCTGCGCGTCTACAAGAGCCGCTCCTACGCCTGCGCGGTCGCGATCGCGAAGAATCCGGGCCCGCGCCGCAAGATGTCCGTGCACATCCAGGCGCGCGGCGGCAGCCCCGTCGTCGACAGCGGCAGATACACCCGACAGGCCGGCCCGGTGACGGTCCACGCGCTGAACCGGTGCGTCCGGGCCTCGGCCACGATCTCGGGAAGGTCCGGCTCCACGGGCTGGATTCTCTGCTGACGGCGGCGGCTCGTCGCCGCTCCGTGCGAACAGGGTCTGGCGGTACAGGTGTTGCCCCGCTAGGTTCACGACGTCTGTTGTGAATCAAGGGGAGGGTGCATGCGCAAGGCGCTCAGAGGGTTCCTGTCGCTCGCGGTGCTCATCGGCACAGTGAGTGCGACGGGTGCCTCGGCCGGGGCGGCCACCGCCGCGGAACCGACCGCGTTCCGGAGCACGGTCGGCAGTGACAGCGGCACGAGTACGGACATCAAGGACCGCATCCTGGCCATCCCGGGAATGAGTCTCATCGAGGAGAAGCCGTACGACGGCTACCGCTACTTCGTCCTCAACTACACCCAGCCGATCGATCACCGGCACCCGTCCAAGGGCACCTTCCAGCAGCGCATCACCCTGCTGCACAAGGACACGTCCCGCCCGACGGTCTTCTACACCAGCGGCTACAACGTCTCCACGAACCCCAGCCGCTCCGAGCCGACCCGGATCATCGACGGCAACCAGGTCTCCCTGGAGTACCGGTTCTTCACCCCGTCCCGCCCGGCGCCCGCCGACTGGTCCAAGCTCGACATCTGGCAGGCCGCCAGCGACCAGCACCGCGTCTTCACCGCGCTGAAGCAGATCTACACCAAGAACTGGCTGACCACCGGCGGATCCAAGGGCGGCATGACCGCCACGTACTTCGAGCGTTTCTACCCCAAGGACATGGACGGCGTCGTCGCGTACGTCGCGCCCAACGACGTGGTCGACAAGGAGGACTCGGCGTACGACCGGTTCTTCGAGAACGTTGGTACCAAGGAGTGCCGCGACAAGCTGAACGGGGTGCAGCGCGAGGCGCTGATCCGCCGCGAGCCGCTGGAGAAGAAGTACGAGGAGTACGCCGCCGAGAAGGGCTACACCTTCAACACCGTCGGCTCGCTCGACAAGGCGTACGAGGCCGTCGTCATGGACTACGTCTGGGCGTACTGGCAGTACAGCCTGCTGTCCGACTGCGACACCATCCCGGCCGACGCCAAGAACGCCCCCGATCAGGCGATCTGGGACTCGATCGACTCGATCTCCGGCTTCTCCGCCTACGCCGACCAGGGCCTGGAGAAGTACACCCCGTACTACTACCAGGCGGGCACCCAGCTCGGTTCGCCGGACATCAAGCAGCCGTGGCTCGGCGAGCTGAGCCGGTACGGATACCAGCCGCCGCGCACCTATGTGCCGCGCTCCATCCCGATGAAGTTCCAGCCGTCGGCCATGCGCGACGTCGACACCTGGGTGAAGCACCATGCCAACCACATGCTGTACGTGTACGGGCAGAACGACCCGTGGGGTGCGGAGCGCTTCCGGCTCGGGGCGGGCGCCCGTGACAGCTATGTCATGACCGTGGCCGGCGGCAACCACGGCTCCAACGTGGCCGGGCTCGCCGACGACGAAAAGGCGAAGGCCACCGCGGCCATCCTGCGCTGGGCGGGTGTCGCCCCGGCCGCCGTGCAGGACGACCCGGCGAAGGCGAAGCCGCTCGCGAAGTTCGACGAACGGCTCGACAAGCGGGACGTGAAGAGCGAGCGCGGGCTGCGGCCGTAAGCGGTCCTCGCGAAGGGGCCTCGTGAAGCGGTCCTCGTGCCAAGGAAGGGGCTGTGCGTGTGCACAGCCCCTTCCCGGTTCCCGCGGGTCTAGTAGGTCAGTCCGTAACCGACCGGGTGCAGCACCTGCGCCGGATCGTCCGCGCGCTGCACCGGCACCGGCAGGGTGCCCTCCGGGCCGGCGCGGCCCGCGATCACCCGGGCGGCGGCCCGCAGTTCGACATCGGTCCAGGAGTACGTGGCCAGGTTCGCCGCGAACCCGGTCCCGGACAGCTGGGCGATGTCGTACGGATTGCGGATCGCGACCGTGATCACCGGGATGCCGGTTGCCGCGAGGGCGCTCACCAGGGTGCGCTGCGAGCTGGTCGCCGAGACGTTGTACGTCCCCACGATCACCGCGTCCTTGCCCTGTGCGGCCGCCACCGCCTCGTCGATCTTCGCCTTGGTGGGGGCGGTGCCGGTGGACAGCGCGGTTGCCGCGTACCCCAGCTCCACGAAGGCGGTGGCCAGGGCGGTGGTCGGCGGCCCGGTGGTGCCGGACGGAGAGGCCGGATCGGCGCCGACCACGAGGAGGTTCTTGTGGGAGCGGCGGGAGAGCGGCAGCACCGCGCCGTCGTTGGCGAGCAGTGTGGTCGTGCGCTCGGCGATCCGGTCGGCGGCGGCGAGATGGGCCCGCGTCCCGACGGTGCGGTCCACTCCCCTGTGGCTGACGAACGGGTCGTCGAACAGCCCGAGCTTCGTCTTCAGCCGCAGGATCCGCAGGATCGATTCCTCGATCCTGGCCTCGCTGATCTCACCGCTCTTCACGGCCTCCAGGACAGCGTTCCAGGAGACGTCGAGGTTCGGCGGGTTGAGCAGCTGGTCGACGCCCGCCTGAAGCGCGAGGACCGGCACGCGCGCGTCGCCGTACTTGGTCCGTACGCCTTCCATGCCGAGCGAGTCGGTGACCACGACGCCGTCGTAGCCGAGCTCCTCGCGCAGGATGCCGGTGAGGATCGGGCGGGACAGCGTCGCCGGGTCCTGTGCGGGGTCCAGTGCCGGGACCACGATGTGCGCGGTCATGATCGAGTCGATGCCCGCGGCGATCGCGGCCCGGAACGGCGGTTCGTCCAGCTCCGCCCACTGCTCCCGGGTGTGGCGGATGACGGGCAGACCGGTGTGGCTGTCGGTGTTGGTGTCGCCGTGGCCGGGGAAGTGCTTGGCGGTCGAGGCGATGCCGCTGCTCTGGTACCCCTTCACCTGGGCGGCGACCATCCCGGCCACGGACTGCGGGTCGGAGCCGAAGGAGCGTACGCCGATCACCGGGTTGGCCGGGTTGACGTTGACGTCGGCGTCCGGGGCGTAGTTCTGGTTGATGCCGATCGCGGCCAGTTCGGCGCCCGCGATCTGCCCGGCCCGGCGGGCGTCGGAGCGCGAACCGCCGGCGCCCAGCGCCATCGCGCCCGGCATCAGGGTGGCGGGCTCGCCGACGCGGCAGACGATGCCGTGCTCCTGGTCGGTGGAGACGAGGAGCGGCAGGGGGGTGGGGCCGGCGAGGCCGGCGCACTGGATGCCGTTGGAGAGGTCGGCGATCTGGTGCGGGTCGCGGGTGTTGTGCGCCCAGGCGAAGTAGATGATCCCGCCGACGTGGTACTTGGCGATCATCTCGGCGGCGGTACGGACCCCGATCTCCGCCATGTTGGCGTCGATGTCGGCCTGGTCGGGCTCGGTGGCGGAGTGCCCGTACACCCGCATCACGAAGAGCTGTCCGACCTTCTCCTCCAGGGTCATCCGGGAGATGAGCCGCTTGAGGCGCTCGGTGGTGGCGGCTGAGGTGTGGTGCCCGCCGCTGTGCCCGCTGCCCGCGGACCTCTGGGCGGCGACGGCGCCGGGGGCGACGACCCCGCCCGTGACGGCGGCTGCGGCGGTCGCGGCGGTGGCGGTGAGGAGGGTGCGTCTGGAGGTGCGGTGGTGCACGTGAGCTCCTTCGGCCGTACTCGGGGACGAGGGGGTGGTGAAAGAAACTTCCAAGGAGCACGGATATCCAGAAAATAACTTCCGGTCAAGGGTCCGGACCGTTTTGAGCCCGTCCGGTGATCGGGGAGGTGGGGGCGAATCCGGGCAGGTCCGGTGATCGGGGCGCGGGGCCGGGACGCCTGCCGGGACCGTTCCTAACCAGTGCGCATGAGTGAGTCCTGGACCCACTGCTGCGTGCTGGGCGCATCCCGAACGGTTTTGGATGCACTGGGTTGCCGCTTTCGCGTCCCGTTCGGCGGCACGCCTCCAGGGGCGTGATCCGTTGCGGGTGGGCGGGTTCCCTCACGTCCTCGGGTGCCTGGTGGGGCCTGGGCGGTCCGATGCCCCGCACGATCACTCCGGTCGTGTGGGGGCGGTGCCGTCCTTCCCCAAGCTCTCAACTCCGTTCGAGCAGGGGATACCCCATCCCGGATCGGGTGTCCGAGGGCGCGTCGTCCGATCGCGATGCCGGCGGCATCGTGACGGGACATCTTTCGCTTGGGGGTGGCCAGTGGTTTCTGCCAGTGCTGGGCACCCCACATGCTGGTGTAGGCGGGGTCGACCGCGACCATGCTCAGGCCCTGTTCGGCGGCCATGGAGACCAGCCGGGCCTTGAGCTTGCCGGTCGGGATGCCGGAGATCAGCTGCCGGAACCGCTTCCTGCGGCCGTGCTTCTCGCGGGTCTTCTCGGTGGTGAAGTCGAGGTCTTCGATGCCGATCGCGGCGACACCGGCCTGCTTGGCCCAGTTGATCAGGCGGGTCAGGGCGTGGCGGATCTGGGCGTCGCGGTGAGCGGCGGTGCCGGACAGGTCGTAGGGGAAGCGGTGCGGGTCGCCGATGGGGTTGCCGTGCCGGTCGAGGTGGTAGGCGGCGAAGTGGTCGGCGTTGGTGTCGACGCCGACCATGCCACGGGCGCGGGCAGTCTCCAGCGGGATGGTCTTCACGACGGGGCGTTGCCAGGACGCGGTGAGGTACCAGCGGCCACGGTCCGTATCGAGGTGGATGCGATAGGCCATGGCCCGGTTCGTTTCGACGCGATCGGCCCACTCTGCGCCCCGGTGCGCGAACGCCACGGTGGGGGCGAGGACATACCGGCCGTGCCTGGCATTGGCCAGGTGCGCGAGCGGGGCGGGCAGCCTGATCGACACTTCACCGTCCGGGGTGACGCGGATCGTTTCGTTCTCGAACCGCTTCCCCGACTCACCATCCGCAGCGATGAACCAGCGCTCCGCCTCCCACCGCTCCCGCCACTGGTCTTCGGTCAGCCGGGCCCGGGTGAGGTGGTGGCGGGTATTGAGGAGACGTTTGCCGCCCCGTACCACACGAACCCGTCCGGCCTGCCGGTCGGCGACAACGGCCGCATGCCGTGCCTCCAGTGCAGCGAGGCGGCGGGACTTGCTGAACCACTCACTCCGGGAGCGGTAGCTGCCCGCGGCCCGCTTCGTCCCGGGTTCCCCGATCGGGAGGGACAGGCGGTGCCGCAACGTCCTGATCCCGGCTTCCAACGTCTGGATGTGCGCTGCCTGGCAACGCCGGGCCAGCGCCCACTGATCGTGCGTGGCCTTGGTGATCGCACCCGCGATCCGCGACGACGAAAGCGGCGTCAGGTCCCGCTTGCGCGACGCCCAGGTGTCCTTGCTGTGCTCCAGACCATCCGCACAGCGAGCCCTGAGATCACGCGAAGCCAGACGACCCTGATGCTCACCGACCGCGCGCAGAACCATCTCGTCCTGTGGCGTGAGGTGCTTCAGACGGTCCCGGACCGCCACCTCGCAAGGCCCGGGCACCACGAACGGCGCCGCCAACTCCCGCAAACCACCCACCACATCACCCCCTCACTCCAGGCCGAGCACCTGCCACCCAGCCCAACGAGCAGCAACCGCCAAGGTCACCCATTCGGCTCCAGAACTACCGTTCCCACACCGTGAACCCACCGACAGGACTCACTCCCGCTCACCACAACTCACCTCAGTGCAGCGAACCGGCAGCAGCTCGCAACCCCTTACCTCCTCAGCCCCACCGCGGCCCCGTGTGCCTGGAGTGCCGACACCGCCGCCGTGATCGCGGGCCGCCGGGCCGCCTCCGTACGCCACAGCGCGTACAGCCGACGCACCGGTACGGGATCGAGTGGCACCGCCACCACCCCCGCCGGCAGCGGCCCCCGCCCCAGTCGCGGGATCAGCGCGACCCCGAGACCGGCGGCGAGCAGGGCCAGTTGGGTGTGGTTCTCCTCCGCCTGGTGCCGGATGTCGGGCTCGTAACCCGCCGCGCGCAGCGTCCGTACGAGCCAGTCGTGGCAGACCGTCCCCGGCGGCTGGCAGATCCACCGCTCCTTCGCCAGCTCCTCGCGCCGCACCGCGTCCCGCCCGGCGAGCCGATGGCCCTCGGGCACCAGCAGATCGCACCGGTCGTCACCGATCACCGCCTGCGCCACCCCCTCCGGGGCGGGCAGCGGGGCGATGTCCCAGTCGTGCGCGACCGCCAGATCGATCACGCCCTTGGCCACCAGGTCGACCGAGAGATGCGGATCGACCTCGGTCAACCGGACGTCCAGGACCGGATGGTCCCGGTCCAGCCCGGCCAGTACACCGGGCAGCAGTCCGCGCGCCGCGGACGCGAATGCGCCGATCGAGAGTCGCCCGGTCGGCAGCCCCCTGCGCTCCTCCAGCGTCGTCTCCGCACGCTCCACGATCGCCAGCAACTGCTGGGCCGTCTCGGCCAGATGGAGCGCCTCCTCGGTCAGTGCGACACCGCGTCCGCGGCGTTCGAGGAGGGTCGTACGGGTCTCCCGCTCCAGCTTGGTGATCTGCTGCGAGACCGCCGACGGGGTGTAGCCGAGCGCGGTGGCGGCGCCCGCGACGGAGCCATGGACGGAGATGGCGTGCAGTGCGCGCAGCCGGGACAGATCGAGCACCGGAACCTCCCGGATGTGGGGCCTTTCGTTAGCAACGCTCAATTTCACCATGAAGAAATCCGTGCTGGTGCTACATGGTCGATGCGGGCGATCCTCGGTGCATGCGTCCCCTCCACATCGCCCTGGCCGCCCTGGTGGCCGCCGTCTGGGGTGTCAATTTCGTCGTCATCGAGGTCGGCCTCGGGCACTTCCCGCCGCTGCTCTTCTCCGCCCTGCGTTTCCTGGTCGCCGCCCTGCCCGCGGTCTTTTTCGTCGGACGCCCCAAGGTCGGCTGGAAGTGGATCGTGGGCGTCGGACTCGTCCTCGGAGTGGCGAAGTTCGGGCTGCTGTTCATCGGCATGGACCGCGGAATGCCCGCCGGCCTCTCCTCCCTCGTGCTCCAGGTCCAGGCGGTCTTCACCGCCCTCTTCGCGGCGCTCGCGCTGGGTGAACGGCCGGGAAAGGTCAGGGCGTCGGGGATGGGGGTGGCCCTCGCGGGCATCGGGGTGGCCGCGGTCGACGAGGGCGCGAGCGGGCCCGTACTCGCCTTCGTCCTGGTGATCGCGGCGGCGGCCTGCTGGGGTGTGTCCAACGTACTGACCCGCAAGGCCGCGCCGCCCGACTCCCTCAACTTCATGGTCTGGGTCTCGACCGTGCCCGTGCTCCCGCTGCTCGGTCTCTCCCTCCTCTTCGAGGGCTGGGACCGTGACGCCGACGCGCTGGCCGCGCTCGACTGGAGCGGCGCCGGGATCATCGTCTACGTCGCCTGGATCACCACCGTCTTCGGCTTCGGGGCCTGGGGCTTCCTGCTGCGCCATCACCCGGCGTCGTCGGTGGCCCCGTTCACCCTGCTCGTCCCGGTCTTCGGGATGTCGGCGGCCGCGCTGCTGCTGGGCGAGTCGGTGAGTCCGCTGCGGTGGTGCGCGGCGGCGCTGCTGGTCGGCGGGGTGGCCCTCACATCGCTGGCGGGGGCGCGGCGGACCGGCCGGGCGGCATCGGATCGGGCTCCCGAGCCCGGTGCGACTGCGGGACCCGCGGAGCCGGTGACACCGGAAGCGGCACCGCGGCCGGCACGGACCTGACCGCAGCCGCCTACGACTTGGGCGCTCCCAGCCGCAGCAGATGCTCCCGCCCCGCGCTCAGCAGCCCCGGCAGCTCGGCCGCCCCCGGGTGCCACCGCTTCTCGTACTCCCAGCAGACCCAGCTGTCCGGGTCCAGCGTGTCCAGGCAGGCCCCCAGCGGCAGCACCCCGGCACCCAGCGCCAACGGCTCGGTGTCCTCGGCCGATGCGATGTCCTTCACCTGTACGTAGCCCAGGTGCGGGGCCAGCACCGCATGGCTCGCGGCCGGTTCCTCGCCCGCGAGCCAGGTGTGCATGATGTCCCAGAGCGCGCCGATCTGCCCGTGCCCGACCGTCCCGACGACCCGGGCCACATCGGCGCCCGCCCGGTGCGAGTCATGGGTTTCGAGCAGGATGCGTACGCCCAGGTCGGCGGCGTGCGGAGCAGCGGCGGCCAGCCGGCGGGCGGCGGTCGTATCGGCCACGGCGGGGTCCTGGTCACCGCCGCCCGGGAAGACCCGGACGTTCTTCGCACCCAGGTCGTGCGCCAGCTCCACCAGCCCGGCGAGCTCGTCCAGCGCGGCCCGGTCGTCCCCCTCGGCCGCGACCCGGACATACCCGGCGACGGTCAGGATCTCGACGCCGCCCTTCTTGAACTCCTCGACGACATCGGCCCGTTCGAGCGCCGAGATGCCCGGGTGCACCGGTTCCTCGGGGTGGGCGCGCAGCTCCACCCCCTGATATCCGTGCTCTGTGGCGAGCCGGACGACATCGGCCACCGGCATCCCCGGCACTCCGAGGGTCGAGAAAGCGAGCTTCACTTGCGTGGTTCCTTCCATCGGTACGTGCCACCGCGCCGTACGCGCCGGACGGCGGCCAGCACATCATCGCCCGGGGCAAGACACACCAGTACCCCCGACCCGGGGGCACAACCTCAGCCCACCCGCGGCGGCGCCGTCGACCCCCGCACCATCAGCTCCGCCGCGATCGTCGCGATGCCGCCCGGCGGCGGCGTCTCCTTGTCCATCGCCAGCCGGCCCGCCCGCGCGCCCGCCTCGAACAGCGGCAGTCGTACGGTCGTCAGCGCCGGTACCGCGTCCACCGAGAACGGCAGATCGTCGAAGCCCGCCACCGAGATGTCCTCGGGGATGCGCAGACCGCTCTCCCGGATCGCCGCGCAGGCGCCCAGCGCCACAGTGTCGTTGGCGGCGACGACAGCCGTCACCTCCGGCTCGCGGCGCAGGAGTTCGAGGGTGGCGTCGTGGCCGGAGCGGCGGTCGTAGGGGCCGTGGACGGTGAGGCGCTCCTCGTCACCGACGAGCCCCGCCGCTCTCATCGCGGCGCGGTGGCCCTCAAGGCGGTGGCGGGTCGTCGTCCGTTCCAACGGGCCCGCGACATAGGCGATCCGCCGGTGGCCGAGCGAGAGCAGATGCTCGGTGAGGCGCCGCCCGCCGCCCCGGTTGTCGAAGGCGAGCGCGGCCACGACCGCCTCGCTGCCCGGCAGCGGCGGCCGTCCGCACAGCACCACACGGGTGCCCGCGTCCGCGAGTTTCGCCAGCTTGGCGGACATCGCGGCCCGGTGCGCCGGGTCCTCCACGGCGCCACCGGTCAGGATGACGGCCGCGGCGCGCTGGCGCTGGAGCAGGGTGAGATAGGTGAGTTCGCGTTCGGGGGAGCCGCCGGTATTGCAGATGACGGCGAGCTTCTCGCCGCCCGCCCGGCCCGAACCGTCCCCGGGCCCGCCGATCTCGGTCTGCGCCGCCCCGGCCATGATCCCGAAGAACGGGTCGGCGATGTCGTTGACCAGGATGCCGACCAGGTCGGACGTGGCCGCCGCGAGTGAACTCGCGGGCCCGTTGAGCACATAGTCCAGGTCGTCCACCGCGCGCAGTACCCGCTCCCGGGTGGATGCGGCCACCGGGTAGTTGCCGTTCAACACGCGGGAGACGGTGGCCGGGGACACCCGGGCGCGGGCCGCCACATCCGCCAGGGTGACTGTCATCGCTTTCCTGCTTCCTGCTTATTGCTCGTTGTTGAGCATTCGGATATTTCGCTCTCCGCACGAGCACAGTTGTGCTGACGTGCTGGAGTCCTGGTCCATCGGCAGTCGGGACCGTTGGCGGTCGGTACGTTCCTGCAAGAGCTGTTTCACCCGCGTGTGCGGGGTGAACAGGGTGATGTCGGGATCACCGTCTCTGTGCAGGATGTTGACCGCTCCGGCGTGGTCGGCTTGCCGTACGGCCCCGCACTCGGTGCAGTGAAGCCGGTCCCCTTTGCGGACACCAAGGATGTTCGTAAAGGGGACGACTTGTGATGTGTAGGCAGCGTTGACCAGCCGCACCGCAGAACCTTTGCGGTCCGACACGGCATTGAGCGCTTCCGCGGTGACACCCTTGGTCCACGCGGCGAGGCGTCGGTTCGTGTTCTTCCCCAGCTTCTTGACGCCGGCGAAAGTCTTGGTGAGGTCTTCGGCCACGATCACGGCCGCCTTGTCGGCAACCGCGTGCACGGCCTTGAAGGTGAGGTCGCGGACTCGGCACTGCCACGCGGCTGAGCGCCGGTCACGCTTGAGGGTGCCGAGGTTGTTGTCACGGACACGCCGGGCTTTAGCCAGGTCGCCGCGCTGTTCGGCCTTCTCCGCGACGCTGCGGAGTTTGGCCCGTCGGGCGTTCTTGACCTTCCGGTGATCGGACTCGGAGGTCAGCATGTCGCCGAGCCGGGTTCCGTGGTGCCGGCCGTCGGAGTCGGTGAGGACCTCGGTGTATCCCTTGTCCACGCCGATCGTGCGGGTGCCGACGGGACGTTTGGAGGACTTCATGTCCTTCGCGTCGATGGTGTAGTGCACCTCGACCCGGTTGCTGCGCAGGACAAGCCGCAGCGTGCCGGTCGGGGCAACCGTGGTGTTCAGCGGGATACGTACGAGCTGGCGGCGCTCCAGACCGGGCACGGCGAGCCAGACGTTTCCGCCCTCGGTGAGGGTGAAGGTCTTGTACTGGTCGGCGCGGACCACGATCTGGTTGTGGGTGCGGTTGCGTCCGCGTTTCCCGTGTCGGCGCATCTGCCGGGCAAGGAATGGGTCATCGGACCAGGTGTCCCGCTTCAGCAGCTTGAACAGTCGCTTCCGCTCGGCCTCTTCCTTGGTGCGCCGGTTGATCGCACGGCGGACCGTGACCTTGGCCGCTTCCCGGTTGGCGGTGATGCCGGCGACCGCGTCCCGCACGGTCTCCTTCCACGCGTTCGCCAGGACGCCGAGGGTCTGCGCGGTGCCGTCGGCGATCCACACATCACGGATCTGCCTGTCCGACCACTCGAGGCCGCCCACCGAGCCGAACTGCCGCCACACCAGCGAACGAACCACACCAAGGCGGCGAGCCTGCTCCTCGAGCCGGCTGTACTTCCCGTCGTTGAGGTTCTTCGAGTACGCGACGCGAGTGACTTTCACCGGCCACCGCCGGCCAACTCGTCCTTCAGTGCCTTCTCGTAGCGTCGCAGACCATGCAGGCGGCCAGAGAAGGTGTGTACGACTGCCAACAAGTCCTGCACCATTTCCTCCTGCGGCGACAGTGACTCCTGATTCGCCACCACGATGGTGCAGCCGTTCTTCGTTGCGACGTGCTCCAAGTAGTCGAACCCGAACCGGGCCAGCCGGTCCTTGTGCGCTATCACCAGCGTGCCGACCTCGCCCCGCTCGATCGCATCCATCAGGGCGAGGAACTTCTTCCGCTGGAGGTCCATCCCTCCGCCGACCTCGCGAATCCACTGATCGACAGCGAGACCGCGGCCCCGGCAGAACTCCTCCATCGCCTGCACCTGCGAGGCCAGATCGCCCTTCTGTCCGGGCGAGGACACCCGGCAGTACACGATGGTCTGACGCGCGGACTCGTCGAAACCGGGCTGGAGCACCTGTCGCACGTCCGCATCGGTGAAGTACCGCTGACCGGACACGCGTTGCGGCGCGATACGACCCTCGCGCTCCCACCTGCGAATGGTGGAAGCGGAGCGGCCAACACGCTGCGCGAACTCGCTGATCCGGTACATGCCGATCACCGTACGCAACTCTGCACAGGAATAGGCAAGAACCAGGCACTAGATGTCAGCTCCGAGGGTGACGAGGAGTGAGAGGAGTTGTCGGCGCGCCCCCTCTTGTCCGGGCCGCTGTCGGCAGGCTAGCGTCATCATCGATAGAAAGCGCTTGCTACGGTTGTATGGAGGAACTTTCGTGACACGCAGGACAGTGCGCATCGCCATGAACGGCGTCACGGGTCGCATGGGATACCGGCAGCACCTGGTGCGCTCGATCCTCGCGATCCGCGAGCAGGGCGGCCTCGATCTCGGCGACGGCGACGTGCTGTGGCCCGAGCCCGTTCTGGTCGGCCGCCGCGCCCATGCGCTGGAGGAGCTCGCCGCGCAGCACGGTCTGACCGAGTGGTCGACCGACCTCGACGCGGTCCTCGCGGACGACAGCATCGACATCTACTTCGACGCCCAGGTCACCTCGGCCCGCGTCGAGGCGATCAAGAAGGCGATCGCCGCGGGCAAGCACATCTACACCGAGAAGCCCACCGCCACGGACGTCGAGGGCGCCCTGGAGCTGGCCCGCCTGGCCCGTGACGCCGGGATCAAGCACGGCGTCGTCCAGGACAAGATCTTCCTGCCGGGCCTGCTGAAGCTGAAGCGTCTCATCGACGGCGGCTTCTTCGGCGAGATCCTCTCCGTACGAGGCGAGTTCGGCTACTGGGTCTTCGAGGGCGACTGGCAGGAGGCCCAGCGCCCGTCCTGGAACTACCGCGCCGAGGACGGCGGCGGCATCGTCGTCGACATGTTCCCGCACTGGGAGTACGTGCTCCACGAGCTGTTCGGCCGGATCTCCACCGTCCAGGCGCACGTCCAGACGCACATCCCGCAGCGCTGGGACGAGCAGGGGAAGCCGTACGCCGCCACCGCCGACGACGCCGCGTACGGCATCTTCCAGCTGGAGAGCGGAGCCGTCGCACAGATCAACTCCTCCTGGACGGTCCGCGTCAACCGCGACGAGCTCGTCGAGTTCCAGGTCGACGGAACCCACGGCTCCGCCGTCGCCGGCCTCCGCAACTGCCGTGTCCAGCACCGCTCGGCCACCCCCAAGCCGGTCTGGAACCCGGACCTCCCGGTCACCGAGTCGTTCCGCGACCAGTGGCAGGAAGTCCCCGACAACGCCGCGTTCGACAACGGCTTCAAGGCCCAGTGGGAGCTCTTCCTGCGCCACATCGTGCTCGACGAGCCGTACACCTGGGACCTGATGGCAGGCGCCCGCGGCGTCCAGCTCGCCGAGCTGGGCCTGAAGTCCTCCGCCGAGGGCCGCCGCTTCGACGTACCGGAGCTGACGCTGTGACGATCCACCTCCCGCAGGGTCCGTACGAACCCCGCACCACCCCGCTCGACCTCGCCCCAGGCGAGGCTCCCCTCGCTTCCCGTACGGTCTTCTCGGCCGCCCATGTCGTCGCCGACCCGTACGCCGACATCAGCCCCGACTCACCGGCCGCCGTCGACTGGGACGCCACCCTCGCCTTCCGCCGCCACCTCTGGTCGCACGGTCTCGGCGTCGCCGAAGCCATGGACACCGCCCAGCGCGGCATGGGTCTGGACTGGGCCGGCGCGGCCGAACTGATCCGCCGTTCCGCCGCCGAGGCGAAGGCGGTCGGCGGCCGCATCGCCTGCGGCGTAGGCACCGACCAGCTTCCCGCCGGACCCGCCTCGCTCGCCGAGGTGCGGTCCGCGTACGAGGAGCAGCTCACCCTCGTCGAGGAGAGCGGCGCCCAGGCCATCCTGATGGCCTCCCGCGCGCTCGCCGCCGCGGCAAAGGGGCCCGAGGACTACCTGGAGACGTACGCGCACCTCCTGCGCCAGTCCTCGGAACCGGTCGTCCTGCACTGGCTCGGCCCGATGTTCGACCCGGCGCTGGAGGGCTACTGGGGCTCCTCGGACCTCGACGCCGCCACCGATACCTTCCTGAAGGTCATCGCCGAGCACCCGGACAAGGTCGACGGCATCAAGATCTCGCTCCTGGACGCCGAGCGCGAGATCGACGTCCGCCGCCGTCTGCCCGGCGGGGTCCGCTGCTACACCGGCGACGACTTCAACTACCCCGAGCTGATCGCGGGCGACGACCGGGGCTTCAGCCATGCCCTGCTCGGCATCTTCGACCCGTTGGGCCCGCTTGCCGCACACGCGGTACGGGTTCTGGACACCGGGGACGTCCAGGGCTTCCGGGACGTCCTCGACCCCACGGTCGAACTCTCCCGCCACCTCTTCCAGGCGCCCACCCGCTTCTACAAGACGGGCGTGGTGTTCCTCGCCTGGCTGGCCGGCCACCAGGACCACTTCACCATGGTCGGCGGTCTGCAGTCCGCGCGCTCGCTGCCGCATCTGGCGAAGGCGTACGAACTCGCCGACCGGCTGGGCCTGTTCCCCGACCCGGAGCTGGCCGAATCCCGGATGCGTGCCCTGCTCGCGGTCAACGGAGGCGAACGATGAGCGACGGCCGTCTCTCCATCAACCAGGAGACCATCAAGCAGTGGTCGCTGCCCGAGCTGGCCGAGGGCTGCGTCAAGGCGGGCATCGACAAGGCCGGCCTGTGGCGGGCCCCCGTGCAGGAGTACGGCATCGAGCGCACCGCCCGACTGCTCGCCGATTCCGGCCTCTCGGTCACAAGCCTCTGCCGAGGCGGCTTCTTCACCGCCATCGACCCGGTCGAACGGGCCCGCGCCCTGGACGACAACCGCGCCGCGCTCGACGAGGCGGCGGCCCTGTCCACCGACACCCTGGTCCTCGTCTCCGGCGGCCTCCCGGCAGGCAGCAAGGACCTGCACGGCGCGCGTGAGCGGATCGCGGACGCCCTGGGCGAACTCGCGCCGTACGCGGCCGAGCGAGGCGTACGTCTGGCGATCGAACCGCTGCACCCGATGTTCGCCTCGGACCGCTGCGTCGTCTCCACGCTCTCCCAGGCCCTGGACATCGCGGAACGCTTCCCCGCCGAGCAGGTCGGGGTGGTCGTCGACACGTACCACATCTGGTGGGACGACCAGGCGGCCGCACAGATCGCCCGGGCGGGCGCGGGCGGCCGTATCCACTCCTTCCAGCTGGCGGACTGGATCACCCCGCTCCCGGCGGGCGTCCTGGTCGGCCGGGGCCAACTGGGCGACGGGGCCGTGGACTTCCGCGCGTTCCGCACGCTGGTCGAGGCCACCGGCTTCGACGGTCCCATCGAGGTGGAGATCTTCAACGAGGACCTCTGGGCCCGCGACGGCGCCGAAGTCCTCGCGGAGGTCGCGTCCCGGTACTCCGAACACGCCTGCTGAGAAGGCTTTTTGCAGCCAGGGTAAAGAGATCGCCAAGACGTGCAACCGTTCGGCACCCCGCCGGGTCATATCTGGCGTCGGGCGCTTCCGGGGAGGGATCCGGGGGGATCGGGAAGCCCTGACTGAGGGGGAAAGCGAGGGGGGTCCGGTCTTCTGACCGGACCCCGTTTCGCCTCGTCGGGACCGTCTCGCGAATTCCCGAAGCTTCATCGCATGCTGATCAATAGGCCGAGTTGACGTTGTCGATCGAGCCGTAGCGCTGTGCCGCGTAGTTGCAGGCGGCGGTGATGTTGGCGACCGGGTCGTAGATGTTCCACGAGGTGCCGGGGACGTGATACGCCTTGAAGGTCGGGTCGATGACCTGGAGCAGCCCCTTGGACGGGATGCCCTTGGCGGCGTTGGAGTCCCAGTTGTTGATGGCATTCGGGTTGCCACTCGACTCGCGCATCAGATTGCGGTGGATCCCGTGGTAGGAGCCCGGGATGCCCTGCGCGCGCATGATCGTCAGTGATTCGTTGATCCAGCCGCTGATGCGGCCGCTGCTCGACTGGGCGGGGGTGGCGGCCGAGGCGGCCGGTGCGCCGGCGAGAGAACCGGCAACGACTGCGGCTCCTGCGGCGGCCATGCCCAGTGAAATCTTCTTGGTCTGGGTCATGTGAGCGAACTTCTTGGACATCGCGGAGATCTGCATCGGAAATTACCTCTTCCGTGGGGATGCCCAGAATTGTTAAGCGGGGTTCAAGTTTCGGTCAATGACTCTCTTTACTATCGGAATACGTACAGGGAACTGGCAACGGCTTTCGAAATCGCCGCAAACAGGCCATGCGGCGATCCCTTTGCCCTACTAAGTGGCATCATGGTGACGCGCACCATATCGGCCACATCACACGACGTAAGTGTTAAATCAGCCCAAAACGGACACTGATATACGGCTCATGGCGAGCGGAAAAAGCCCTCTATTCGTCCCGTGTAATGAATGAAATACGCGGCGCAGTTGGGGCGAGGTCGGGCCATTTGAAGTGACCTGAGGGAACCCGCGGTCCCCACCGCGCACGACCGGCATCACGCTGCGGACGGACGGGTCTTCGTGGTTCCGAACGCGGATGCGTGCAGCCGTGGGCGGCGGTCGGCCGAGGTGCGGTGGCAGATTCTCGTGACATCTCACGCGACGTGGCGGATTCTCAATGGATCACGGCTGGGCCGAGTTCTGCGGTACGGGCTGTCCGCCCGAGAGGAATCCGGTCGCGCTCTGGCTGCAGAGGCGTCAGGATGCGGCCATGGCTGACGATCTCTTGCTCGTTCGCGCCCGGGAGCTGTGGGTGGAGCTGGCGGACACACCGGTCGAGTTCTGTCCCTCAGAAGGGGCAAAGGTTGTGGTCGCGCCCAGCTCGCGGTTGTCTCCGCCGTCGTGGACCGGGATCGTACGGATCGGTGACGCTGCCATCGTCACTGCGCCGAGCGTGCGGGCTGCCAGGATGGTGGACGACGCCGCGCGGAAGATGACCCACAAAGAGCTCGTCGACATCGCTCGTTTGCGTGCGGTGCTGCCTGTTCTCGATGTCCTCGGGCCGGCTTCGCTCTTCTATCTCGGCCGGGACGGCTTTCTTCCTGCGCATGAAGGTACCGGGGTCGAGCAGTTGCCGATCGGTGACGGCGGCCTGGCCGCGCTGCTGGCTCTGACCGGGGAGGAGGAGGTCGGCGAGAGCGGTCTGGAGGACATCTCCTCTCCCGCGTTCTGTCTTCGCCGGGGCGATGAGGTAGTAGCCGCTGCCGGGTATCAGTCCTGGCCGCGGTCGGTGGCCCAGCTGAGTGTGCTGGTTGCCCCGCACTATCGGGGCCGGCGCCTGGCCCGGGCCGTGGCGTCCGCAGCAGTGGCCCATGCCCTCGATGCCGGGTTGCTGCCGCAGTGGAGAGCACGGCCCTATCCATCACAGCGGGTGGCTGTAGCTCTGGGGTTCCAGGAACTGGGCGCCCAGCTCAGCGTTCGGCTTGGCGACATCCCCTTCGACCAGGACCGGTAAGGACGGGTCCTCTTCCGCGAATGCCATGTCCCTGGTAGCCCGCGCGGAATCCGGTGCTCGCGAACTGGCGGATCTGCTCGTCGGCCGGTGGCAACTGCGCGGGGTCGATCGCGGTGGGCCCCGGTGCGATGCAGGCATCCATGCTGGGGCCGGAGTTGATGAGCGCGAGCGCAGTCACCAGGTCGGGTCGTTGCTCGGCGAGAGCGGTGGCGGCATAGCCACCGCTGGAGTGGCCGGCGACAATGGCGTGCTCGACTCCGAGCCGGTCCAGTGCCGTGCCGATCCTGCGTCCCTGCTCGGGGATCGCGTAATCGCCGCCGACCGGTTCGGCCGAGCGGCCGTGCCCCGGCAGGTCGATCCGGATGACGCGATGGAGCGTGGTCAGCAGCGGAACCAGCGCGTCCCACGAACGGCTCGAGGCGGCGGATCCATGGATGAGCAGGAGCACGGGGGCGTCGCGAGGTCCGGTGCCGACGGCGCACGCTGTGGCTCGCCGTGCACGGCGTGGGCATCGAGTTCCGTCACGAACACCGGGTGGCGGGGGCAGTCGCATGACCGGGGAAACGGCTGAGCCCGGCACCGCACGGCTGCTGCCTTGGACAGGAGCGGACGGCAAGCCGTGTTACGTCATCGGGGACGGGACCGGTCGTGTGTCACGGGTCGCGGACGACATCGAGAGCGTTCAGCTCGGCATGGCGGGCGACCTGCTCGGCCATGCCGCCGGCCTCCTGGCGGACCGGCGTGTGACCGGCAGTGAACTGCACTTCCTCGCCTCCCGGCTGACGGAGTCGCTGCGCGACGTGAAACGGGTCGCGGAGAGCAGAGGGGCACGACTGCCACAAGCGCCGGGACAAGGGGCGGAGTTGAGCAATCCGTAAAAGGGGCTGCGCATACATGAGCGGTGTCTATAGCCTGCGAGTAGCACATTTGTGCGAATAATGCTCAGTGAAAGGCCACGTCGCGTGTCGCAGAATCTTCAGCTGACCGGAAAGCTCGATTCCGTGGAAGGGCTCAAGGAGCTCTTCGGAGGCGGACTTTTTGGGAAGCGGGCCAAGAAGAACCACGCCCTGTTCTCCAGTGCCACTGCCAAGGGTGTGGCACAGGCGACCGTCCTGGCCACCCGGGACTACGGCGACAACAACGTCTACCATGTCGTCGCGTTCAGCACCGGGCCGGACGCTGTCGCGGACGCCCGGATCGCCGAGCTGCGGCAGCGGGCGGAGGGTATCGCCGACGAGCTGCGTACGCACGGCTACTTCTACTACGACGCCCCGACGGTCTGGGACGGCGACGGCAAGATCTGGATCAGCAAGAAGCCGCTGTTCCGCGATCTCGGTGCACCGGCGGAGGGCCTCTACGTCTTCCCGCTCCAGGAGAGCGCGACCGCTTCGGCGCCGACCGACGTGGCCTGGGCCGTCGTCGACGGCAAGCTGCACATCGTGGTCGTCGCGAAGTAGGCACGGCCGGAAGGGAGGCGCGGGGGAACCGCCTCCCTTCCGGGCTGTCAGTGCGAGGTATCAGCGTCGAGGCGTGTCCAACATGGCCGTCCTCGAAGGTGTGCTTGAGCGCATCACCTACGCCGACGAGGAGAACGGGTACACCGTCGTCCGCGTCGACACCAGGCACGGCGGCGTCGCGGACAGGGACGGTGGCGCAGCCATGGGCGACTTCGAGGCATTCGCTGTCAGCGGAAGAGGCCGAGGAACCCGTTCACCCAGATCCCGACGAACACGATCGCCAGGAGCGCGCAGCCCATGGCCGCCAAGGACTGGCGCAACGAACCCGCCTCCGGCGCGTCACCCCGTACCTCAGTGAGCGTGTCCCAGGTGACCGGGTGGCCGAGGGCTTTGGAGGCTGCGGTCCGAACAGTTGCCAACCGCTCCTCGACGAAGGGGGAGTCGGCTGCCGATTCCTGGCCTTGCCAGGCCAGGGCGCGCACCCGGCGCACCGGGTCGCTGTACCTCTTCTCGAACGCGGCGGCCTCGTCCGGGAGCCTGTCCTCTTCGAGGTACGTCCGACGGCCGGCCTCCGCAGGGTCGCCGTACATCCGGTAGATGATGGCCAGGCGTCGGCGCAGAGCCGGGTAGTGCGGGTAGGACGAGACCAGTCCGCGCAGTCGTTGGCGGGCCATGGGCACACGTCCCTCGGCGAGGTCCGCGTCCACGCGTTCCAGCGTCTCCTTCAGTGCCATGCGCACATCATCAGGCGTGCCCGCGGATGTGTGTGAGCGAATTATGGGCTGACCCGCGAGTGATTGGGGTGTGCCGGCCTGAGGTTTGGCTGGTGTGTGACTCCGAAGGCCGTCGTGCGGACGTGAACGGCTCCGTCCGCCACGCTCAACAACGGCCTGTGGTACTCGTCGGACGCCACTGTCATCTACGACACCGAAGACGGCGGGCAAGGGTGCCCAGGCGTGGAAGCTGACCGGTTCGCCGCTCCTGCACTGACCACCCACCGGGGTCCTGAGTACTTCTACCTCTGATCTTGGCCAGTGCTCCGCCTTTCAGGGCGGGGGTGAAGGCCATCCTTGGCCCGGAGGCGCAGAGCGCCGGAGTGCTCTGCGCCTTTGGGGTGAGGTCGGACGGGGCGCTGCTGGTTTTCGATGTACTGCTTGACGACGGTCAGGGGTGCTCCGCCGCAGGATCCGGCGAAGTAGGAGCCGGACCAGAAGTGTCCGCCCCACAGGTACCGGCGGACATGCGCGTTGTACTCCTGGCGGAGCCTGCGGGAGCTGACGCCTTTGAGGGAGTTGACCAGTTTGGAGAGCTGCACCTTCGGCGGGTAGTGCACGAGCAGGTGGACGTGGTCCTGTTCGCCGTTGAACTGTTTCAGCTCGGCCTCGAAGCCGGCGCAGACCTCCCGCGTGATCTCTTCGGTGCGGGTCAGCATGGCGTCGGTGAGCGCGTTCCGCCGGTACTTCGTGACAAAAACCAAATGAACATGCAGGTTCTCTTGCTGTCCTTCCCGCGCAGGCCGCGCAGGCAGTACTCAAGACGTACTTCCAGGCGTGGAAGAACTGCTGGGACGGCCGCGCCGACGCCCCGAACTTCAAGGGCCGGTTCCGCACGGTGATGTCCGTGGACGTCCCTCAGGGCCGGGACCTGAACATCGTGCGCGTGCACCGCCGCTGGGGCGTGGTCAACATTCCCAAGGTGGGCCGGATCCGGTTCCGGTGGACCAAGGACCTGCCCGTGGGCAAGCACGCAGGCGCGGAGAACCGGATCACCGGGGCACGGCTGGTCAAGGACGCGCTCGGCTGGCACATCGCCTTCCGTGTTCAGACCTTGGAGGTCAAGCCCGAGCCCCACCAGGGGCCGGAAGTCGGCATCGACGTGGGCGTCACCGTGCCCATCGCCCTCTCGGACGGCAAGACGTACGAGCACGGCGAGTGGCTGACGGAGAAGGAGAAGGCCAGGCTTCTGCACCTGGAGCGGCGCGCCGCGCAGCGCAAGCGGCACCGCAAGCCCGGCGAGCGCACCAGCCGCCGGCTGCACCGCACCTACGACCAGATCGCGGGACTCCGCGCGAAAGCCAAGCGCAGGGCTCTGGACTGGCAGCACCGGACGACCACCGCCATCGCCCGCACATACGGCACCGTCGTGGTCGAAGCACTCACCATCACGAACATGGTCAAGTCGGCCAGGGGAACCATCGAGGAGCCAGGGAAGAACGTTGCCCAGAAGTCCGGGCTGAACCGCTCCATCAGTGGGGAGGCATGGGGCCGCACGGTCACCCTGCTGACGTACAAGACCGCCCGGCTCGGCGGCACCCTGCACAAGGTCCCCGCCCCCGGCACCTCCCAACGCTGCTCAGCGTGCGGCTTCACCACGCCCGGCAACCGGGAGAGCCAGGCCGTGTTCGTGTGCAAGAACCCGGACTGCGGCTGGTCGGGCAATGCCGACCACAACGCAGCCCGGAACGTCTTGCACCTGTACCGGATGGGCCTCGCGCTCATCCCGGCTGCCGGGAGGGCAGTCGTCAGGCGTGCGAAGCGCGTCAAGCCCGCTGCCGCAAGGTAAGCAGGAATCTCCCGGCTTCAGCCGGGAGAGCACTTCAATCATGACTGTGACTTCGAGCGATAGGTGGCCAGGGGCGTTCGGATCCGCCCTGGTCAGCCCTCCGTGACGATTCGTAGTTGGCCACTGTGTCGACCGATAGTCGGCCATCGGGGATCCGAACTGCATGGCCGAGTCCGATTCGGGAGACCGACGTGCTTCGGCCCCCGTGCTGCTGTGCAGCGCGGGGGCCGAAGGGGTGCCGTCCTCGCTCCGACTCAGGTCACTGGATTCCGGTGGCTCTGGTCACCATGCGTTGATGACCGGCGCGTCGGGTTCGTGCTGCCGCCAGGCCTCGTTGAGGCGCGCGAGCCGGTCCGCGGCGGCGATGCCGCGCAGGGACGCGACCTTGCCGTCTCTGACTTCGAACGCCACGGCGCCCACGACCCGGTCGTCGACCACGGCGAGGACGGCCGGGGAGCCGTTGACCAGCGCGATATGGATCGCGGGCGATCCGCCGGCCAGCCGCCGCTTCGCCGGCGTGGGCTTGAAGCCGGCCCGCACGTAGGAGGCGACCCGCTCGCGCGTCTTGTACCGCAACAGCCGCTTGCCCAGTCCGGCGCCGTCCGAGACCGCCGTCACGTCGTCGGTGAGCAGCGCCACCAACTGTTCGGTGCGCCCCGACGTGGCCGCGGCGAGGAACTCCTCGACGACCCGGCGCGCGGACGCGGGGTCGGCCTCGCCGCCGCGGCGGCGCTCGGCGGCGACCCGGATCCGGGCCCGGTGGACGTGCTGCTGGCTCGCGGACTCGGTGATGTCGAGGATCCCGGCGATCTCGGAGTGGCTGTACGAGAAGGCCTCACGCAGGACGTAGACGGCCCGCTCGACCGGCGAGAGGCGCTCCAAGAGGGTCAGTACGGCCAAGGCCACCGATTCGCGCTGCTCGAAGGTGTCGGCCGGGCCGAGCATCGGGTCGCCCTCGAGGAGGGGCTCGGGCAGCCAGGCACCGGCCGCTCGCTCGTGGCGCGCCTGCGCCGAGCGGAGCCGGTCGAGGCAGAGATTGGTGACGACCTTGGTCAGCCACGCTTCCGGCACCTCGACCCGTTCGCGGTCTGCGGCCTGCCAGCGCAGGAACGTGTCCTGCACGGCGTCCTCGGCGTCGGCGGCCGAGCCGAGCAGACGGTACGCGAGCGAGGCCAGCCGGCCCCGGCTGGCCTCGAACCGATCGATGGCTGCGCTGTCCACGCGGAGGAGCCTATGCGGCGCCCCTCACACCGGCCCGGTCAGGTGCGATGGCCAGGCGGCGCTTGCGCTTCGGCATGCCGAAGGTCGGGTGGGCGATGCCCCACCCGGCCCCCTTGAGCACGCCCGACTTGAGCCGCGCGGCGGTCCGGCCGCCCAGGTACCAGGACTTCGACCGGACGTCACCGTCCACCATCTGGAAGATCGCGTCCCGCCGCCCGAGGCTGATGTGGTTGCCGTGGTACTTCAGCCCGGTGGTCGGGACCTCGCTGCCCGTCAGGCGCGCGATGATCGCGGCGGTCGCCTGCATGTTGGTGAAGCCGGCCGAGGCGCAGGACATCGGCAGCGGCCGGCCGTTCTCGCCGATCGCGTACACGCAGTCACCGGCGGCGTAGACGTCCGGGTGCGAGACCGAGCGCATGGTGCGGTCGACGACGATCTGGCCGGTCTCGGCGACCTCCAGGCCGCTGGCGGCCGCGATGGGATGCACGGCGAACCCGGCCGCCCACACCGTCACGTCGGCCGGGATGGACGTACCGTCGGCGGCGATCGCCTGTGTCGGCTCGACGGCTTCGATGCCGGTGTGCTCGTGGACGGTGATGCCGAGCCGGTCGAAGGCCTGGCGCAGGTGACGGCGGGCCTTCGGGGAGAGCCAGGCGCCCAGCTCGCCGCGGGCGGCGAGCGCGACCGAGAGGTCGGGCCGGGACTCGGCGAACTCGGTGGCGGTCTCGATGCCGGTCAGCCCCTCACCGACGACCAGCACGGTGCCGCCCTCGCCCAGGCCGGCCAGGCGCTCGCGCAGACGCAGCGCCGAGGACCGGCCGGTCACATCGAAGGCGTACTCGGCCACGCCGGGAACGCCATGGTGGGCTACGGAGCTGCCGAGCGCGTAGAAAAGCGTGTCGTACGCGAGCTCGCCGTCGCCGTCCTCGCCGGTCACGGCGACGGTCCGGCGCTCGGGGTCGACGCCGGTGACGCGCGCCAGGCGCAGCCGCACCCCGGTGCCCGCGAATACGTCGGCGAGCTTGCGGAACGCGAGGTCCTGGCCGATCGCGAGCTGGTGGAGCCGCATCCGCTCAACAAAGTCGGGCACGGCGTTGACGACGGTGATCTCGGTGTCGGCGGGGGAGAGCCGGCGGGCCAGGTTTCCGGCGGCGAAGGCCCCGGCGTATCCGGCGCCAAGTACGACGATGCGGTGCTTCATGGCGTTGCTCCTGTCTCGTTCGCGTGCCCTTTGAACGAGACGGCGCCCCGATTGCTGACAGGAGCCGGGTGTGACGCGGGTCACCGAACCAAGACGGGCGGCTGAGCCTCCGACAGACGCTTGGGCCTGTCTTGGGCAGTCGAAACGGGGCGACGGCCAACTACGGATCGAGATGGCCAACTATCGGTCGGCGTCACAATGACCCCGGTCCGCTTTTGAGGGACGGTAGAGGCGATGGGCGACATCGCGGAGGCGGCGGGGAAGGTGCAGGCGGCTTTTCGCCGGAGCCAGGCACCCCCCCGTTCAGTGCGGTGACGGTTTCGGGTCCAGGGCGTTGCCGACGGTGCAGCCGCCCTCTCCGGGCAACCGCTGGATCCGGGGCGGCACCCACACCGCGGTGGCGCCGGGGCCCACGCGGGCAAGAAGGCAGTCCTGCGCGTCGAAGCCGTTGCCCTTTACCGACAGGAGAACGCCGACCCGGCCGCCGTCCGCCTTCACCTCGGTACGGATCGCCACGGGCTGCACCGTCGCCTTCTTCCTCCGGTACCTCATGGGCGACACGTCGGCGGAGGCACTCCTGACCGGCCGGGAGAAGCTGCCCGACGTGCCGGATGTGGTGAAGGTGGAGTATGCGAAGCCGCACTGAAGCGGCGGTCCGGCCGGTCGCGGCGTGAGTGGGCGAGGAGGCGTGATGCGAACCAGCGACGAGATCTATCACCGGGTCCGCTGGGATCCGCGGTTCGACCCGGCCCGGTTCGTGCTGGGGATCAGCCAGCGCGGGGATGCCTGCAAACGCATCCCGCTGCCTTCATTCGTGCCCGGGGGCGACATCCCGTGGCACCGGGTGGTGTTCATCGAGGCGGACGGCGAGGTGGTCTGGGACCGGGCCACGGGCGTGGACCGCATCGATGCGTCGGGCGCCGGCCGGGTGCGGGACCCGCAAGCGGACCTGAGCTTCGATACGAGCTCCGGCAGGGGCGATCCCGTCGGCGTCCTCGACGTGCCCCCGACGGCCCGCACAGCGGTGGCCTGGATCCCGCCTGCGGAGCTGTGGCCGCCGATCCAGGACATCCGCCGGGATTACGATCCGCAGATCCACCGGTGGCCGCCGCACGTCAATGTGCTCTTCGGCTTCGTGCCGGAGTCCGACTTCGAGCGGGCCGCCCCGCTGCTCGCCGCGGCGACGGCCGAGACGCCGGTCTTCACCGCCCGGCTGGACGGGGTGCGCACCTTCCGGCACAGGGCGTACTTCACCGTGTGGCTCGACCCGACGGCAGCCGGCCAGGCGCCGTGGGCCCATCTGCACCGTCTGCTGCAGCAGCGGTTCCCGCGCTGCAGTGGGCCCGCCAAGAGCTTCACCCCACATCTGTCCCTGGGCCGGACCCGGGATCCGCGGCGAGTCACCGCCGACTGTGTCACCCGGCTCGACACCATGGCGGCGACAGTCTGGGAACTCGTCCTGCTCTCACGCAGGGGCGACGGGCCGATGCGGCCACGGGCCACGGTCGCCCTGCGAACGGGCGCGGTCCGCCGGCTGCCCGCGCCCGGCCTCGGAGCGCCGGGCCCGGAGGACACGGCATGGCTCTCCGGGATCACCGACAGATGAGGCCATGGCCAGCTGGGGCAAAGCGCCGCCGGACAACAGCGTTCTAGCCGCTCCGACCGCCCTCCTCGGCGAGCGTCCTGATGCCCTGGAGGGTGGTCTCCATCCCGGTACGCAGTTCCTTCAGCCGAAAGACGATCATCTCCTGCTCCCGGTCCGGCCGGCTCTCGATGGCTGCGGTGACCCCGCTGCGGCCCGGCCCGAGGCGGACCGCCTGCCGCAGCCGGGTGCCCGAACCCTCGGCCTCGATCTCGTAGCGCCAGGTCGCCATGGACCGCGCCGGGTCCAGCGTCACCTCGCCGTACCGGCCGTCCGCGTCCGTGACGGCCCAGGCGAACACGCGTGGTTCGTCCGCCTCGATCACGTGGGAGACGGTCCGCCACTCGCCGAGCATCCGGTGGTGGTTGAAGCCCTCGAAGCGTGCTCCCACCACGGGCCCGTTCGCCCCGTCGAGCCAGGCGACGCGCCGCAACTCCGGGCTGAACCGGGCCGGCAGGCGGATGTCCGTCACCAGCTCCCAGACCCGTGGCACGGCTGCCTCGATATGGACAACACTGTGCACGCTCGGACCATCGGCGTATTCCAAGGCGTCCTCCTCACAACGGAGTTGCTGATCATTCCGATCCTGGACCATGGGCGCAACAGGCCCTGGCCCGGCTGTGTTCCCGGCGGTCCGGACAGCGCTGCTCAGGCGCCGTCACCACAGGAAACGGGCGGCCTCCGAGGCCGGGAATGCGTTGTCGGTGGGAACCGATACCGTCGGAACATGTCCAACATGGCCGTCCTCGAAGGGGTCCTGGAGCGGATCACCTACGCCAACGAGGAGAACGGGTACACCGTCGCCCGCGTCGACACCGGTCGGGGCGCGGGCGATCTGCTGACGGTCGTCGGGTCGCTGCTCGGTGCGCAGGTCGGGGAGTCCCTGCGGATGGAGGGGCGCTGGAGCTCGCACTCCCAGTACGGCAAGCAGTTCACGGTGGAGAACTACACGACCGTGCTGCCCGCCACCATCCAGGGCATCCGCCGCTATCTCGGCTCCGGCCTGATCAAGGGCATCGGACCGGTGATGGCGGACCGGATCACCACACACTTCGGGGTCGACACCCTCGACGTCATCGAGCAGGAGCCGAAGCGCCTCGTCGAGGTGCCCGGGCTCGGGCCGAAGCGGACGAAGATGATCGCCGCGGCCTGGGAGGAGCAGAAGGCGATCAAGGAGGTGATGGTCTTCCTCCAGGGGGTCGGCGTCTCCACCTCCATCGCCGTCCGTATCTACAAGAAGTACGAGGACGCGTCGATCTCCGTCGTGAAGAACCAGCCCTACCGGCTGGCCGCAGACGTCTGGGGCATCGGCTTCCTCACCGCCGACAAGATCGCCCAGGCCGTCGGCATCCCGCACGACAGCCCGGAGCGGGTGAAGGCCGGGCTGCAGTACGCGCTGTCGCAATCCACCGACCAGGGCCACTGCTTCCTCCCCGAGGAGCGGCTGATCGCCGACGGGGTGAAGCTGCTCCAGGTCGATACGGGGCTGGTCATCGAGTGCCTCGCCGAACTGGCCGAGGACCCGGAAGGCGTCGTACGGGAGAAGGTGCCCTCGCCCGAGGGCGGCGAGCCGATCACCGCCATCTACCTCGTGCCGTTCCACCGTGCCGAAGTCGCCCTCGCAGCCCAGGTGCAGCGGCTGCTGCGGACGCCCGAGGACCGGCTGCCGGCCTTCGCGGACGTCGACTGGGACAAAGCGCTGACCTGGCTCGCGGGCCGTACGGGGGCGAAGCTGGCCCCCGAGCAGGAGGCCGCGGTCCGGCTCGCGCTCAGCCGTAAGGTCGCCGTCCTGACCGGTGGGCCCGGCTGCGGGAAGTCGTTCACCGTCCGCTCCATCGTCGAGCTGGCCCGCGCCAAGAAGGCCAAGGTGGTGCTGGCCGCGCCCACCGGGCGGGCCGCCAAGCGGCTCTCCGAGCTGACCGGGGCCGAGGCGTCCACCGTGCACCGGCTGCTCGAACTGAAACCGGGCGGCGATGCCGCGTACGACCGGGACCGGCCGCTGGACGCCGATCTGGTCGTCGTCGACGAGGCGTCGATGCTGGATCTGCTGCTCGCCAACAAACTGCTGAAGGCGGTGGCACCCGGTGCCCATCTGTTGCTCGTGGGGGATGTCGACCAGCTGCCGTCGGTCGGCGCGGGGGAGGTGCTGCGCGATCTGCTCGCCGACGGCAGCCCCGTTCCGGCGGTCCGGCTGACCACGATCTTCCGCCAGGCCCAGCAGTCCGGAGTCGTCACCAACGCGCACCGGATCAACTCCGGAGTACCGCCCCTCACCCAGGGCCTTGACGACTTCTTCCTCTTCGTGGAGGACGAGACGGAGGACGCGGGCGTGCTCGCGGTGGACGTCGCCGCCCGCCGTATTCCGGCCAAATTCGGGCTGGACGCGCGGCGTGACGTGCAGGTCCTCGCCCCGATGCACCGCGGCCCGGCCGGGGCGGGCACGCTCAACGGGCTCCTCCAGCAGGCCATCACCCCGGCCCGACCCGACCTGCCCGAGAAGCGGTTCGGCGGCCGGGTCTTCCGGGTCGGCGACAAGGTCACCCAGATCCGCAACAACTACGACAAGGGGGAGAACGGTGTCTTCAACGGCACTGTCGGCGTCGTCACCGCCCTCGACCTGGACGAACAGCGGCTGACTGTACTGACCGACGAGGACGAGGAGATCGGTTACGACTTCGACGAGCTGGACGAGCTGGCCCACGCGTACGCCATGACGATTCACCGCTCCCAGGGCAGCGAGTACCCGGCCGTCGTCATCCCCGTCACCAAGAGCGCCTGGATGATGCTGCAGCGGAACCTGCTGTACACCGCCGTGACCAGGGCCAAGAAGCTCGTCGTGCTGGTCGGCTCACGGCAGGCGATCGGCCAGGCGGTCCGCACGGTTTCCGCAGGCAGACGCTGTACGGCGCTGGATTACCGGTTGTCAGGGGGTCTGGGCGGAGGATCCCCGGAAAAAATGATCGATCAAAACGGTGGGAAACATCACGGAGGCCTTCCGGAACCGGAGTCAAGGGGGCAGGATGAGTAAGCTCGCGGCACTCAGTGCCGCGAGTAGGTCCAATGGACGACCCCGAGTGCACTCTCCTGAGCCAAATGGGGGAGGGTGGAGACAGTCAGGGAACCTCGAAGAAGAGGCACTACGTCGGTGAGGGATGACGTGAGCGAGCACACCAACAACGCTGTAGTACTGCGGTACGGCGATGGCGAGTACACCTACCCGGTGATCGACAGCACCGTCGGCGACAAGGGCTTCGACATCGGGAAGCTCCGGGCCAATACCGGCCTGGTCACGCTGGACAGCGGATACGGCAACACCGCAGCGTATAAATCCGCCATCACCTACCTCGACGGTGAGCAGGGCATCCTGCGCTACCGCGGCTACCCGATCGAGCAGCTCGCCGAGCGCTCGACGTTCCTCGAGGTCGCGTACACGCTCATCAACGGTGAGCTTCCCAAGGTCGACGAGCTGTCGACCTTCAAGAACGAGATCACCCAGCACACGCTGCTGCACGAGGACGTCAAGCGGTTCTTCGACGGCTTCCCGCGCGACGCCCACCCGATGGCCATGCTGTCCTCGGTCGTCAGCGCGCTGTCCACGTTCTACCAGGACAGCCACAACCCGTTCGACGAGGAGCAGCGTCACCTCTCGACGATCCGTCTGCTGGCCAAGCTGCCGACGATCGCCGCGTACGCGTACAAGAAGTCGATCGGCCACCCCTTCGTCTACCCGCGCAACGACCTCGGGTACGTCGAGAACTTCCTGCGCATGACCTTCTCGGTCCCCGCCCAGGAGTACGACCTGGACCCGGTCGTCGTCTCCGCGCTCGACAAGCTGCTCATCCTGCACGCGGACCACGAGCAGAACTGTTCGACCTCCACCGTGCGTCTGGTCGGCTCCTCGCAGGCGAACATGTTCGCCTCGATCTCCGCCGGTATCTCGGCGCTGTGGGGTCCGCTGCACGGTGGTGCCAACCAGTCGGTGCTGGAGATGCTCGAGGGCATCCAGGCCAACGGCGGCGATGTCGACTCCTTCATCCGCAAGGTGAAGAACAAGGAGGACGGCGTGCGGCTGATGGGCTTCGGCCACCGCGTCTACAAGTCCTTCGACCCGCGCGCCAAGATCATCAAGGCGGCGGCCCACGACGTGCTGTCCGCGCTCGGCAAGTCCGACGAGCTGCTCGACATCGCGCTGAAGCTGGAGGAGCACGCGCTCTCCGACGAGTACTTCGTCTCGCGCAACCTCTACCCCAACGTGGACTTCTACACGGGTCTGATCTACCGGGCCATGGGCTTCCCGACCGAGATGTTCACCGTGCTCTTCGCGCTCGGCCGGCTTCCCGGCTGGATCGCCCAGTGGCACGAGATGATCAAGGAGCCGGGTTCCCGCATCGGCCGCCCGCGCCAGATCTACACCGGCGAGGTCCTGCGTGACTTCGTCCCGGTCGAGGGCCGCTGAACCTCGTACCGCCCCTGCATCACCCCGGCCGCCGAGGCCGGTCGTCTTCGCCCCGAGTACCGCGCTTTCGCACAGAGCGCGGTGTCCGGGGCGATTTGCGTGACCGCCGCAGCCGTGGCGCAGTGCCGGGCGGACAGCGAGAAGCGCCCCGCCATCGATCCCCCCACGGGCCGACAGCGAGGCGCTTCCCATGTCCCGGAGCGGATTCCCCCCACGGGATCCGGCCGGGCGTCTGCGGGAGCCGAAGCTCCTGGGCGCTCCTCACCTACTGCGAGCTGCGCTCTTCACTTGTACTTCCAGTGCGGTCTGCCGGGGTACGTACGCACGGGAGGGCCGCTCAAAGCTCCCCGGTGCACGTGCCCCGGCCAACGCTTGCCCGAAGCATCCCCCAAGACGCTTCGATGGACGTCCCCCAAGACATCCTTGGCATCGCACTCTTAGACTCGCGAACCCACCGGATGGTTACCCTGAAATCGGTGTGATCTAAATCTCTTTGTGGAAGTTACGTGAAGGCGCGCAACCGCAGGCTGTTCGTCACGACGAAGACCGATGAGAACGCCATCGCCGCTCCCGCAATCATAGGGTTGAGCAGGCCAAATGCCGCAAGGGGTAGGGCAGCTACGTTATAGCCGAATGCCCAGAAGAGATTGCCCTTGATGGTCGCCAGGGTGCGCCGGGAGAGCCGGATCGCATCGGCCGCCACCTTGAGATCTCCACGAACGAGGGTCAGATCGCTCGCCTCGATCGCGGCGTCCGTGCCGGTCCCCATCGCCAGGCCGAGATCGGCGGTGGCGAGAGCGGCCGCGTCGTTGACCCCGTCACCGACCATGGCTACGGAGCGCCCCTGGGCCCGGAGCCGCTCGATGATGCGGACCTTCTCCTCGGGCAGGACCTCGGCATGGACCTCGTCGATTCCGACGGCGTGGGCCACGGCGTCCGCCACGGCCCGGTTGTCGCCGGTCAGCAGAACGGGACGGAGGCCGAGCGCGCGCAGCTCGGCGACGGCTGCCGCGCTGGACTCCTTGACCGCGTCGGCGACGGCGAGGACGCCGCGTGCCTGCCCGTCCCAGGCGGCCACGATCGCGGTACGGCCCTGAGCCGCCGCGTCCGCCACGGCGCCGGACAGGGTGCCGGGGATGTCGATGCCCGCGTCGGCGAGCAATTGCGGGCGGCCGACCAGTACCTGGTGCCCGTCGACCGTGCCGCGTACGCCGAGGCCCGCGACGTTGGCGAAGTCCTCGGGGGCGGGGAGGGGGCCGCCGAGGCGTGCCGTGGCTCCGGCGGCGACGGCCTGGGCGATGGGGTGTTCGGAGGAGTGCTCCAGGGCGCCCGCGAGCCGCAGCACATCGCTCTCGTCCGTACCGTCCGCCGTGTGCACGTCCAGCAGGGTCATCCGGCCGGTGGTGACCGTGCCGGTCTTGTCGAGGACGATCGTGTCGATGCGATGCGTGGTCTCCAGGACCTCGGGGCCCTTGATCAGGATGCCGAGCTGGGCGCCGCGTCCCGTACCGACCATGAGGGCGGTGGGAGTGGCGAGGCCCAGGGCGCAGGGGCAGGCGATGATCAGTACGGCGACGGCGGCGGTGAACGCGGCTGTCACGTCGTCCGTGACGAGCAGCCACGCGATCAGGGTGACCACGGCGAGCACCAGCACCACGGGGACGAAGACCGCGGAGATCCGGTCGGCGAGGCGCTGCACATCGGCCTTGCCGTTCTGCGCGTCCTCGACGAGCTTCGCCATCCATGCCAGCTGGGTGTCGGCGCCGACCCGGGTGGCTTCGACGACGAGCCGGCCGGAGGCGTTCACGGTGGCCCCGGTGACGCGGTCGCCGACGCCCACATCGACCGGGACGGACTCGCCGGTGAGCATGGAGGCGTCCACGGCGGACGCGCCCTCGACGACGGTGCCGTCGGTGGCGATCTTCTCGCCGGGGCGGACGACGAAGCGGTCGCCGGCGGTGAGCCGGCCGACGGGGATACGTACCTCGGTGCCGTCCCGCAGGACGGAGACGTCCTTCGCGCCCAGGTGCATCAGCGCGCGCAGGGCGGAACCGGCCTTCCGCTTGGACTTCGCCTCCAGGTAGCGGCCCAGCAGGATGAAGGTGACGACGCCGGCCGCGACCTCCAGATAGATGGTGGACGAGCTTTCCCCGAGCTCTCGGCTCCGCTCGAGCAGGGGAGACCCCATTGCGCGCGAGACCGTGAAGTCGAAGCCGTGCCGCATCCCGGTCATGCCCGCGTCGCCGAGGAACAGCGCCCACAGGGACCAGCCGAAGGCGGCGAGGGTGCCGACCGAGACCAGGGTGTCCATGGTGGCCGCGCCGTGCCGGAGATTGGTCCAGGTGGCGCGGTGGAAGGGCAGTCCGCCCCAGACGACGACGGGGGCGGCGAGGGTGAGGGAGAGCCACTGCCAGTTGTCGAACTGGAGGGCAGGGACCATCGCGAGCACGACGACGGGGGCGGCGAGGACGGCCGAGACGATCAGACGCTGACGCAGTGATGCGAGGGCGTCGGCGGCCTTCCGCTCGGCGGGGTCGTCGGCGCCGGTGCCGTTGCCGGTCTCGGCTTCGGTGCCGGTCTGGCTCTCGGTGGCTTGCCCGGTGCGGACTCGCGCGCTGTCCGGGCCGCCGCCCTCGGAGGCTCCTGTGGCGGTGATTGCGGGCGTGACCGGTGCTGCGGCACGTGCCGGGGTGGGCGGTGCCGATTCGGGGCGGCGTACCGGCTGAGCGGTATAGCCGGTCTTCTCGACCGTGGCGATCAGATCCGCGAGGTCGGTCCCTGAACCGAAGGAGACACGGGCCTTCTCGGTCGCGTAGTTGACGGTGGCGGTCACGCCGTCCATCCGGTTGAGCTTCTTCTCGACGCGCGCCGCGCAGGAGGCGCAGGTCATCCCGCCGATCGTGAGTTCGGCCCGCGAACTCTCCGCTGCCGGGGGCGCGGCCTCTGTTGCGCTGTGCATGTCCGAACTCCTGAAACGCCGACCGGGCCGTATCCCACCAGTATCTGCTGGTTGGTCCGGCCCGGCGGCAAAGGGGGGTTATACGGGTGTATCCGGCGTATCGGGTGCGCCCCGATGGCGTTCAGGCCCGGCCGACGAGCTCGTAGCCGGCTTCGTCGACTGCGGCGCGCACGACGTCCTCGGCCAGCGGAGCCCGGGAGGCGACGGTCACCTGGCCGGTGGCGGCGACGGCCTTCACCGAGGTGACACCATCGATGCCGGAGATCTCCTCGGAGACGGCGCCTTCGCAGTGGCCGCACGTCATGCCGGACACCTGGTAGACGGTGGTCACCCCGCCCGCAGGGGCGCCGGAGTCCGCACCGTCGTGGCAGGAGCCGCTGGGCGAGCAGCAGGAGCCGGTGGCCTGGGGGAGCTGGGTCTCGGCGGTCATGGTGTTCTCCTCTTCGACGAGCACAAAAGGGTGTGGTGTGTCGGGAACCCCGGGAGACCCGTGCGCCCCAACACTCATCAGACTATACCCCTAGGGGGTATGAATGCGAGTGTCCGCTGCGCGCGCTTGCTCGTCAGTGGGGGCCGGGGTGCATCCCCGTGCGAAGAGTGCGCGGCTCGGGCCGGCGTCGGTGACCTGGGTGGCCGGATCGCGATGTCGTGCATCGAGTCCCGGAGTGAGTGCAGCACGGTGACGCCGAGGTGCGTGGTGTTCGCGGGCGCGGCGAGGTGGAAACGCCCGTTCGGCCTCCGGAAGGAGGGCAGGGCGCCAGCCGGCGATCGCCGTCCGTAGGCCGTGCCCGAACGGTGCGGGCACTCCGCGCGGCACCTCGGTCTCCAGCGGGGCGCGCGGGCCTGTGCCCCGCAGCCGGGCGGGGCGGACGAGGCGGTACGCGAACTGACGGGCGGCGGGGCCCATCTGTCTCTCGACGCGTTGGGCTCCCCGGTGACCTGCGCCGCCTCGGTGCGGAGCCTGCGACGGCAGGGCCGCCATGTGCAGGTCGGGCTGATGCCCGCGGCTGCCGGTGACCCCGTCGCGCCCATGGCGCGGGTGATCGGCCTGGAGATGCTCGGCAGTCACGGCATGGCCGCGCACGCGTACCCGCCGATGATGGACATGGTCCTGGCCGGCACCCTGCGCCCCGATCTGCTGGTGACCTCCACCATCGGCCTGGACGCGGCCCCGGCGGCGCTCGCCGCGATGGGAACGGTGCCCGGGGCAGGGGTGACGATCACCAAATGTCGAGCGGTGGGACGTACACCCCGGCGAAGGAGTGAAGCCCCGTACGGCGGCAGGTGGGAGTCGTTCCCTGTACGGGGCCGGAGGTGTCAGTCCCTGCGTCCTCGGTTGCCGGGTCTTGAGGCGACCCAGGCGCGGATGGTGTCCGCGTACCAGTAGGGCTTGCCGCTCTCCACATGATCGGGTGACGGGAGGTGGCCGTGTTTGCGGTAGGAGCGGACGGTGTCCGGCTGCACCCGGATGTGCGCGGCAATGTCCTTGTAGGACCAGAGTCTTCTGTCCGTCATGGATGACACCTCTCTGCACCGCAGCGGCAGCCGGGACGGCCGTCGGGAGAGCTGCGGCACGGACGCTGACGATCGCTCAGCCTGCGCCCGGTGCAACGACAGGGGGTGAGTTCCGGGGAGGGGCTGTCGAGCGCCTGTGACGGAAGACCCGTGTAACGGAGACATATGTGACGAGGATGTGATCTCTGTTACAGAAGGCGTGCATAGTGCCCAGGGGCTACGGGAGAGGGGCCTGGCGTGCCGGGTCACGCCGGCGGACAGGGGGGCGTGCGGGTCGGTCCCGCGTGCCAGAGCGCCGACCAGGTGACCGGGGTGACCAGGCCGTCCGGCACGAGCGGCGGGTTGTCCGCCTGGAAGCGCTGTACGGCGAGGAGGGTCTGCGGTCCGAACGTTCCGTCGAGCGCCGACCACGGCAGATAGTGACGGTTGGCCAGCATGCACTGCACCTGGGAGACCCGATCGCCCTGCTGGCCGTACACGGTGAGCCCGTCGCCGTCGTAGAAGGCGCAGACCGGGCTGGAGCCGGGCGGTGGCGGCGGGTTGTGCTCGTCGGCCGAGGCGCCCGGGGCGGTGGCGAGGGCGGCGGCCAGGGCGACGACGGCCAGGGCCGAGGCACCGGCCGTCCTGCGGGACGACGACATCTTCCGGATCATGGCGAGCTGCTCCTGGTGCGGTAGTGGTGCGTGCGGTGGTGGGGCGCGGCCGAGGCCGCGCACCCACTTCTCATCGAGGACAACACCGCGTACCGCCACTACGTCACTTCCCGGGGCCGCTTGGTGTGTCAGGGAGCCCGGTGCGGGCTGCCGCAGGAGCGGAGGAAGTCCCGGGTGCGGCGGGCGATGGGGAAGGGCTTGTCGGGCGGGCAGGGATACATGTCCTGCTCGACGATGGCGAAGAGATCGACGTCCAGCTTGCGGGCGGCTGCGAGTACGGGCTCCAGCGCGGGCACCCCGCCCGGCGGTTCGCACATCACTCCGCGTGCCACGGCGGGGCCGAACGGCACTTCGTCCGCCACGACTTCGGCCAGGATCTCCGGGTCGACCTGCTTGAGATGCAGATAGCCGATCCGTTCGCCGTAGGTCTCGATCAGCTTGACGCTGTCGCCGCCGCAGTAGGCGTAGTGGCCGGTGTCGAGGCAGAGTGAGACCAGTTCGGGATCGGTGGCGTCGAGGAAGCGGCTGACGTTCTCCTCGCTGTCGATATGGGTGTCGGCATGCGGATGGACGACGATGCGCAGCCCGAAACGGTCCTGCACCTCGCGGCCCAGCCGTTCCGTCTGGGTGGTGAGGCTGCGCCACTGCTCCGCGGTGAGGCTGCGGTCCTCCAGGACCTCGCCGGTCTTGTCGTCGCGCCAGAACGACGGGATGACCACGAGATGCCCGGCGCCCATCGCCCGGGTGAGTGCCGCGATGTCGGCGACATGTGCCCAGGTCCGGTCCCAGACGTCCGTCCCATGGTGCAATCCGGTGAAAACGGTCCCGGCCGAGACCGTGAGCCCGCGGCGGCGGGTCTCGTCGGCGAGGCGGGCCGGGTCGGTCGGGAGGTAGCCGTACGGGCCGAGCTCGATCCACTCGTAACCCGCCGCGGAGACCTCGTCGAGGAAGCGCGGCCAGGGCACTTGCTGCGGATCGTCGGGGAACCACACACCCCACGAGTCGGGTGCCGAACCGACACGGATACGGGCCGGAGCCAATGCGGAGGAGGTCATGCGGCCCAGCCTCCCGGCCCGGGAGATGAGTGTCAATCATTCGTCCTTATGTCCGGACAAAATATTGACAGGGTTCCGGGGGAGGGCTAGACCTGGGAGCAGCCGCCCCGGTCGCCGGTCGAAGGGATGCATATGCCTGAGCTGTACGACGTGATCACCATGGGCCGGATCGGTGTGGATCTCTACCCCCTGCAGACCGGTGTGCCGCTGGCCCGGGTCGAGACATTCGGGAAGTTCCTCGGCGGCTCACCGAGCAATGTCGCCGTTGCGGCAAGCCGGCTCGGCCGGCGGACCGCCGTGGTGACCCGCACGGGCCGGGATGCCTTCGGGGAGTATCTCCACCACCAGTTGCGGGAGTTCGGGGTGGACGACCGATGGGTGACGCCCGTCGACGCGTATCCGACACCGGTCACCTTCTGCGAGATCTTCCCGCCCGACGACTTCCCGCTCTACTTCTACCGGCAGCCCAAGGCCCCCGACCTGGAGATCCACGAGTCGGAGCTGGACCTCGACGCGGTGCGGTCCGCCCGGGTCTTCTGGATGACCGGCACCGGGCTGTGCGCCGAACCGAGCCGCACATCGACCCTCGCCGCCCTGCGCGCCCGCGACCGGTCCGGCATCACCGTCTTCGACCTCGACTGGCGCCCGATGTTCTGGGACACCACGGAAGAGATCCCCGGGGCCGCGTCCGGCCCCACCGCCCGCTACCGCGAGGCCCTCGCCCATGCCACCGTCGCCGTCGGCAACCTCGACGAATGCGAGATCGCGACCGGCGAGCGCGAACCGTACGCGGCCGCCCGCGCCCTGATCGCCGCGGGCGTCGAGCTCGCCGTCGTCAAACAGGGCCCCAAGGGTGTACTCGCCGCCCACCGCGACGGCACGGTGGCCGATGTGCCGCCGCTGCCCGTCGAGGTCGTCAACGGCCTCGGTGCCGGTGACGCCTTCGGCGGGGCGCTCTGCCACGGGCTGCTCGCAGGATGGGAGACCGAACGCATCATGCGGTACGCCAACGCCGCCGGTGCCATCGTCGCCTCCCGGCTCGCCTGCTCGTCCGCCATGCCGTTCCCGTACGAAGTCGAAGCGGCCCTGACCGAAGGTGCCGTCACCTCCCGCACCACCGGAGCCACCCCATGACCCCCCCGGCCTCCTCGGTCTCCGAACTCGTCCAGCTGCGCATGCGCCACCCCGAGGCCATCGCCGAAGCCGCCGCGCGACGCCGCAGACGCCCCCTCGTCGGCAGCGGCGGCCGCCTGATGATCATCGCGGCGGACCATCCGGCCCGTGGCTCCCTGGCCGTCGGCGACCGCGAACTGGCCATGGCCAACCGCTTCGAGCTCCTGGACCGGCTCTGCCTCGCCCTCTCGCGCCCCGGCGTCGACGGCGTCCTCGCCACCGCCGACATCCTCGACGACCTGCTGCTCCTCGGCGCACTGGAGAACAAGGTCGTCGTCGGCTCGATGAACCGTGGCGGACTCGCGGGCGCCGCCTTCGAGCTCGACGACCGCTTCACCGGCCACCGCCCCGAGGACCTCGCCCGGCTCCGCTTCGACGCGGGCAAGCTGCTGCTCCGTATCGACTACGACGACCCCGGCTCGCTCGACACCATGCACGCCACCGCCCGTGCCATCGACGCCATGGCCGCGCACCGGCTGCCCGTCTTCGTCGAGCCGTTCCTCTGCCGCCGTATGGACGGCCGCGTCCGCAACGACCTCGGCGCGGAGGCGGTCACCACCTCGATCGCCATCGCCTCGGGGCTGGCCGGGACATCCGCGTACACCTGGCTCAAGGTCCCCGTCACCGAGAACCCCGACGACATGGCCCGGGTGATGGAGGCTTCGACGCTACCCGCCGTGCTGCTGGGCGGCGAGGTGGGTGATGACCTGGACGGCGCGTTCGAGAAGTGGCGCACGGCGCTGCAACTGCCGACCGTCCAGGGCCTGGTGGTGGGGCGTTCGCTGCTCTACCCGGCCGATGGTGAGGTGGCCGCGGCCGTCGACACGGCCGTATCGCTGCTGGAGCCGAGAGGAACGGGCGGGGACCGGGTATCAAGTAGGGAATGGGTATGACGACGCACAACGAACCGCGGTACCACCTCGGCGCCGGGAGCGCGGCGAGCGGCCCCTACGCCCTCGACATCGACCCGAAGCGCGCCGGCTGGGACAGGTCGAGCCTGCGTGTGCTGGAGCTGGGGCCGGGCGGAGTTCACACGCTTGTCACCGGGGAGAGCGAATGGATCGTTCTGCCGTTGACCGGTGGCTGTACGGTGCACACCTCAGGTGAGATCTTTGAACTGCTGGGCCGGGAAAGCGTGTTCAGCGGGGTATCCGACTTCGCCTACGTACCGCGTGACGCCCATGCACAGATCGCCTCCGGCGCAGGAGGCCGCTTCGCCCTGGCAGGAGCGAAGTGCGAGCGACGACTCCCCGCTCGCTACGGCCCCGCGCCGGAGGTACCCGTCGAGCTGCGCGGCTCCGGGAACTGCTCCCGCCAGGTCAACAACTTCGCCGCCGCCGACACCTTCGAGTGCGACCGGCTGATCGCCGTCGAGGTACTCACCCCGGGCGGCAACTGGTCGTCCTACCCACCGCACAAGCACGACGAGCACCGCCCCGGCGTCGAGTCCGTGCTGGAGGAGATCTACTACTTCGAGGTGGAGAGCGACGGCCTGGGCTACCACCGTGTGTCGCCGTCGAGGGACGGCGGTACGGACGTCCTCGCCGAGGTCCGCAGCGGTGACGCGGTCCTCATTCCCGACGGCTGGCACGGTCCGTCCATCGCCGCCCCCGGCCGCACGCTCTACTACCTCAATGTGATGGCGGGCCCGGGGGAGCAGCGGGAGTGGCTGATCAGCGACCACCCCGACCACGGCTGGATCCGCGACACCTGGCCGTCGCAGCCGGTGGACCCCAGACTCCCGCTCTACGGACCGGAGGCGACCTCGTGAGCGCGCCACGCACCCGCAGGCTCACCACCGCCCAGGCCCTGGTGTCCTTCCTGTCCCGCCAGTACACCGAGCGCGACGGCCGGCGACAGCGCCTGATCAGCGCCACCTGGGGCATCTTCGGCCATGGCAATGTCGCCGGAGTCGGTCAGGCGCTCGTCGAGTCGGGCCGGGCGATGCCCTATCTCCAGGGCCGCAACGAGCAGGCCATGGTGCACGCCGCAGTCGGCTACGCCCGCCAGTCCGGCCGGCTCTCCGCGCACGCCGTCACCACCTCCATCGGCCCCGGCGCCACGAACCTCGTGACCGGCGCCGCCCTCGCCACCATCAACCACCTCCCCGTCCTCCTCCTGCCCGGGGACACCTTCGCGACCCGGCCCGCCGACCCCGTGCTCCAGCAGCTCGAAGTCCCGTCCGCGGGCGACATCTCGGTCAACGACTGTCTGCGTCCCGTCTCCCGCTACTTCGACCGGATCACCCGCCCCGAGGCCCTGATCCCGGCCGCACTCCAGGCCATGCGGACCCTCGCCGACCCGGCGGAGACCGGCGCGGTCACGCTCGCGCTGCCGCAGGACGTGCAGGCGCAGGCGCATGACTGGCCGGAGGAGTTCTTCGCCGAGCGCATCTGGTACGTACGCCGGCCGGCCCCCGATCCGCACGAGCTCGACCGGGCGGTGCGGGCCGTGCGCAGCGCCCGCCGGCCGCTGATCGTGGCGGGCGGCGGCGTCCATCACAGCGCGGCGGAGGAGACCCTCGCCGCGTTCGCCGCCGCCACTCGTATCCCCGTCGCCGCCACCCAGGCCGGCAAGGGCTCCCTGCGTCACGACCACCCCGCCGACGTCGGCGGCATCGGCCACACCGGCACCGCGACCGCCGACGAGCTGGCCCGCACCGCCGACCTGGTGATCGGCATCGGCACCCGCTACTCCGATTTCACCACCGCCTCCGCCACGCTCTTCTCCGACCCGGCGGTCCGCTTCCTCAACCTCAACATCACCGGCTTCGACGCACACAAACTCGGCGCGCTCCCGCTCGTCGCCGACGCCCGCACCGCCCTCGAAGCCCTCACCGCCGCGCTCGCCGCACGCAACCACCGCGTCGACCCGTCCTACGAGACCGAGTACACCGAGGCCAAGGAGAAATGGGAGCAGCGCGTCACCGCCGCGTTCACCGCCGACGACCCGCATGCCCGCCCCACCCAGGCCCAGGTCCTCGGCCTGCTCGACGTCCTGGTCACCGAGGACGACATCCTGATCAACGCGGCCGGATCGCTCCCCGGTGACCTGCACAAACTCTGGCGGGCCCGCTCCCCGCACCAGTACCACGTCGAATACGGCTACTCCTGCATGGGCTACGAGATCCCGGCCGCGATCGGGGTCCAGCTGGCCGCCCCCGACCGCCCCGTCTGGGCCCTCGTCGGCGACGGCACATATCTGATGAATCCCACCGAGATCGTCACCGCGGTGCAGCAGGAACTCCCCGTGAAGCTGGTCATCCTGCAGAATCACGGCTACGCGTCCATCGGCGGCCTGTCCGAGACGGTCGGCGGTGAGCGCTTCGGTACGGCCTACCGTCACCGTGCCGCGGACGGCGCCTTCACCGGCCCCCCGCTCCCCGTCGACCTCGCGGCCAACGCCGGCTCGCTGGGGATGCGGGTACTGCGCGCCAAGACCGTGCGTGACCTGCGCGAAGCCCTTGCCGAGGCGCGCCTCGCGGACCGTCCCACTTGTGTCTACGTCGAGACCGAAACGGCAGACACAGTGTCGGGCCCCCCTCCGGCGCAGGCGTGGTGGGATGTTCCCGTAGCCGAAACGGCCACCCGGCCGTCGGCCGTGAAAGCCCGGGAAGAGTACGACCGTCACGTCGCCGACCGACGCCACCACCTTTGAAGGAGTTCTGTCATGAAGACCGTCAACCACTGGATCGGTGGCAAGACCGTCGAGGGCGCGTCGGGCAACTACGGCCCGGTCACCGACCCGGCCACCGGCGCCGTCACCACCCAGGTCGCGCTCGCATCGCTCGAAGAGGTCGACGCCGCGGTCGCCGCCGCCAAGGACGCCTACGCCACCTGGGGCACGTCCTCGTTGGCCGCCCGCACCGCGGTTCTCTTCCGCTACCGCGCGCTGCTCGACGCCCACCGTGACGAGATCGCCGCGCTGATCACCGCCGAGCACGGCAAGGTGCACTCGGACGCGCTGGGCGAGGTCGCCCGCGGTCTGGAGATCGTCGAGCTGGCCTGCGGCATCACCACCCAGCTCAAGGGCGAGCTGTCCACCCAGGTCTCCAGCCGGGTAGACGTCTCCTCCATCCGCCAGTCGCTCGGTGTCGTCGCCGGTATCACCCCGTTCAACTTCCCGGCCATGGTGCCGATGTGGATGTTCCCGCTCGCCATCGCCTGCGGAAACACCTTTGTGCTCAAGCCCAGCGAGAAGGACCCGTCGGCCGCCAACCTGCTGGCCGAGCTGGCCGCCGAGGCCGGTCTGCCGGACGGTGTGCTGAACGTCCTGCACGGCGACAAGGTCGCCGTCGACGGCCTGCTCAGCCACCCCGACGTGGCCGCGGTCTCCTTCGTCGGCTCCACCCCGATCGCCCGTTACATCCACGCCACCGCCTCCGCCAACGGCAAGCGCGTCCAGGCACTCGGCGGCGCGAAGAACCACATGCTGGTGCTGCCGGACGCGGACCTCGACGCCGCGGCCGATGCCGCCGTCTCCGCCGCGTACGGCTCCGCCGGTGAGCGCTGCATGGCGATCTCCGCGGTCGTCGCGGTCGGCTCCATCGCCGACGAGCTCGTCGCCAAGATCAAGGAGCGCGCCGAGAAGATCAAGATCGGCCCCGGCAACGACCCGGCGTCCGAGATGGGCCCGCTGATCACCGCCGCCCACCGCGACAAGGTCGCCTCCTACGTCAAGGGCGCGGCCGCCCAGGGCGCCGACGTCGTCCTCGACGGCACCGGCTTCACCGTCGAGGGCTTCGAGGACGGCCACTGGCTCGGCCTCTCCCTCCTCGACAACGTGTCCACCGACTCGGACGCGTACAAGGACGAGATCTTCGGCCCGGTCCTGTGCGTCCTGCGCACCGAGACGTACGAAGAGGGCGTCGCCCTCATGAACGCCTCGCCGTTCGGCAACGGCACCGCGATCTTCACCCGTGACGGCGGCGCCGCCCGCCGCTTCCAGCTGGAGGTCGAGGCCGGCATGGTCGGCGTCAACGTGCCGATCCCGGTGCCGGTCGGCTACCACTCCTTCGGTGGCTGGAAGGACTCCCTCTTCGGCGACCACCACATCTACGGCAACGACGGCGTGCACTTCTACACCCGCGGCAAGGTCGTCACCACCCGCTGGCCGGACCCGGCCGACGCCCCGGCGGGCGTGGACCTGGGCTTCCCGCGCAACCACTGACTCCACTGCCCTTCTGCGCCGACGGCCCGTACGGAAGCTGTATCCGTACGGGCCGTCGCCATGCCCGGGGCACCCCCGCGCTGACGTGTCGCTGACATCGGGGACACATGCCCGTACCGCCGTTCCGACGGCGCTGGACTGCTCTCGTGCTCGTCGACTGGAATGGAGCAGGCACCCGCGAAGCGCGGTACGGGGGCTCTTGCGGAGGCTCGACCTGGCGGAGGCGATGGCAGTGAGTGCGTTGGACGAATGCCCTTCGGGGCCCGAGACGGTGGGCGCCGCCACGGTTGTGGACGACCTGCTCGATCTGCCCCGGTCCGAGCGACGGCAGGCATTGGAGGATCTCGTCGTCGCCGAGTTCAAGATCGTGCTGCTCATGGGCGACGGTGACGAACTCCCTTTGGACGAGAGCTACTTCGATCTGGGGCTCACCTCGCTGACGATCACCGATCTGAAGCAGAGCCTGGAGTCGATGATCGGACACGAACTCAGCGCGAGCCTGCTGTTCAACAGTCCCACCGTGGGCCAGCTGATGGACCACATCTGCGACGAGCTGCTCCCCGGCCTGTTCCGCCCCGCGAGCGTGGCCGCACCCGTGAACGGGCCCGCATCCGCCGCTGCCTCCCGCTCGGTGGACCACTCGGCGGACGCGCTGGTCGACGAAGCCCTCAAGAACCTCTACCAGGGGTAGGAGACATGGCGGATCCGGACGACGCGACCACCGAGAGTGCCCTGAAGCAGGCTCACGATGACCTGCGCAAGCAGCGCGAACTCCTGAAGGAGCTGCTGCAGGAGAAGTACGAACCGATCGCGATCGTGGGCGTCGGTCTGCGCTTCCCCGGCGGAAACAACTCCCTGGAGGAATTCACCGAGTTCCTGCGCGAGGGACGCAGCGCCATCGGACCGTTCCCGAAGGACCGCTGGGACGTCGAGGCATACGCGTCCGGCGAAGGACGCGGCGTCATCCGGACCTCGGGCGGTGGCTTCCTCGACGGGCTCGAACGGTTCGACCCCAGGTTCTTCAAGACGGCCCCCGCCGAGGCGCACTGCCTGGACCCGCAGCAGCGGCTGGTGCTGGAGACCGCGTGGGAGTCCCTCGAACACGCCGGGATCGACCCGACCGCGCTGCGGCACGGCAACGGCGGCATCTACGTGGGGGCCAGCTCCCTCGACTACGTGATGGAGATGGACGAGCTCCGCGACGACGAACTGGACGGCCGGATCGCGGCCGGTGTCTCGCACTCGGGCATCTGCGGCAGACTCTCGTACTTCCTGGGCTGGCGCGGCCCTTCCATCACCGTGGACACCGCCTGTTCGGCCTCCCTCGTCGCACTCCACCTCGCCGTCCAGGGGCTGCGCCACCGCGAGTGCGACATCGCCCTGGCCGGCGGGGTCAACGCCATTCACCACCCCCGCAGCACCGCGCTCTTCTCCGATCTGAGCGCGCTCTCGCCCGACGGCCGGTGCAAGACCTTCGACGACACGGCCGACGGCTACGGCCGGGCCGAGGGCTGCGGCATGATCGTGCTGAAGCGGCTGTCGGACGCCCGGCGCGACGGCGACACCGTCCTGGCGCTCGTCCGGGGCAGCGCCGTCGGGCAGGACGGGGAGAGCGCGGGGCTCACCGTGCCCAACGGTGCCGCGCAGGAGGCCCTGTTACGGAGGGCGCTCGGCAGCGCCCGGCTGGAGCCCGGCGACATCCAGTATGTGGAGGCGCACGGCACCGGAACCCCCCTCGGGGACCCGATCGAGATCGGTGCGATCAGCGAGGTCTTCGCGGACTCGCACAGCAGGAACGATCCGGTGATCGTCGGCTCGTCCAAGACCAACATCGGACACATGGAGCCGGCCGCGGGGATCGGCGGAGTCATCAAGGCCGTTGCCCAGCTGCGGAGCGGCGAGATCTTCCCCCACCTCAACTTCGAGAAGCCGTCGACACGCATTCCCTGGGAGGTCTCCCCGGTCGAGATCCCCACCGAGACCCGCCCCTGGAAATCCGGCACCCGACGGGCGATGGTCAACTCCTTCGGCTTCGCCGGCACCCTGGCGTCCGCCGTGCTCGAAGAGGCTCCCGCCGGTGCGGACGGTCCCGTCCGCGAAGACGTCGAGCAGGCCGGGGGTGCGAGGGACGCGAACCGCGACAGCGGCCATGTCTTCACGCTGTCCGCCAAGTCGGCCCGCTCGCTCGCCCTGCAGATCGAGCGCTACCAGCGACTGCTGGCCGACCGCCCCGACCTTCCGGTCTCCGCCATCTGCTACACGGGCAACACCGGGCGCGCCCACTTCGACCACCGGATCGCCGGAGTCGTCCGCGACCACGCCGGTCTGTCCGCGCTGCTCGCCGACCGGGCCGCCCGGTCCGCGACGGCCAGGCCGGAGGCCGTACGCAAGGCGGTCTTCCTGTTCACCGGTCAGGGCGCGCAGCACCCGGGCATGGGCCTCGCCCTGTACGGGCGCCACCCGCTGTTCCGCCGGACCGTCGACGAGCTGGACGAACTCTTCACCCCGTATCTGGGCCGCTCCATCAGGGAGTTGATGTTCGGCCGTACCGAGGACGCCGGAGAACTGCACCGCACCCGGTACACCCAGCCCGCCCTGTTCGTCCTGGAGTACGCGCTGGCACGGCTGTGGCTGTCCTGGGGCGTGCGGCCCTCGGCCGTCATCGGGCACAGCATCGGAGAGGTGGTCGCCGCCGCTGTCGCCGGCCTCTTCAGCGTGGGCGACGCGGTCCGGCTGGTCGCGGTGCGGGCCCGGCTGATGGACTCGGTCACCGCCCCCGGCGGCATGGCGGCCGTCGGGGCCGACGCGGAGACGGCGACCGCCCTGGTGGAGCCGTACGACGACCTCGCCGTCGCCGCGTACAACGCACCCACGCAGTGCGTCATTTCGGGAGGTGCCGCTTCGCTGGACGCGGTGATCGCCGAGCTGTCCGCCAAGGGCGTGCGGGTCAAGCGGCTGCCCGTCTCGCACGCCTTCCACTCGCCCCTGATGGGAGCGGTCACCGAGGAGTTCCGCGCGGCCTTCGACGACATCGCCTTCCACGAGCCCGAGTTCACCCTGATCTCCAACCTCACGGGCCAGGTCGCCAGGTGGCGGGACATCTCCAAACCCGACTACTGGGTCCGGCACATCTGCGAACCGGTGGACTTCGCGGCCGGTATGCGGACCGTGGCCCGGCGCGGCAGGCACGCGTTCATCGAGATCGGGCCGTCCGCCACACTGTCGTCGCTGGCCCGGGAGAACCTCGACGCCCCGGGTGACATCTGGCTGGCCAGCCTGCGCCCCGCTCAGCAGGACGACCTCGCGCTGCTGTCCTCGGCGGCCAAGCTGTACGCCGCCGGATACCCGGTGTCCTGGTCCGGTTTCCACGCGGAGCGGCGGCTGCGCCGGGTGGTGCTGCCGGGCTACGCGTTCGACCGTCAGGAGTACTGGCTCCGGTCGGCGGACCCCCGCCGCTCCGCGCCCGGGACCGGAGCGGGCGCACGGCCGGGCACCGCCCCGGACGCCCCCGCGTCCGGTCCCGTCGCCGCCGCCCCCGCGGAACTGGACACCGAGCGGCTGCTCTCCATGGACCAGGGCGAACGACTCGCCGCCCTCACCGGACACATCCGTGCGCTGATGGCCGCCGAGCTGCAGTTCGACGACCCCACGGAGATAGAGCCCGGTGCGCACTTCCTCGACCTGGGCCTCGACTCGCTGGCCGCCGCCCGGCTCAGCGGACAGCTGGGTACGGCCCTGGGCCGCAGGACCACGGTGTCCGAGGTCATGGACCACCCCAGCGCACGCTCCCTGGCCGAGTTCGCCGAGCAGCGGCTGACCTCGGACTGAACCCCGTGCCGCACACGGCCGGGGCCCCGACCTCCGGATCAGCCGGACCTGTTGATGGAGAGACCATGGACGAGGCCACGCCAGAGACACTCGCCGCCATCCCCGGACACCACGCCGCCGTCCGGCCCGATCATGTCGCCATGATCCACCTCGGTACCGAGGTGACGTACGCCGAACTCGACCGCGAGAGCAACCGCGCCGCGCACGCCCTGCTCGCCGCAGGGCTCGCTCCCGGCGACCGGGTCGCGTTCCTCGGCATGGAGTCGCAGCACTACTACGAGATCGCCTTCGCCTGCGCCAAGAGCGGCACCGTCCTGGTGCCGGTCAACTGGCGGCTCACCGAGAGCGAGGTCGAGCATCAACTGCGGGACTCCTGCGCCCGGCTGCTCTTCGTGGAGGAGGAGTACCGCGCCACCGTCGAGCGGATCGAGGCCGAGCTGCCGGAACTGAAATGCGTCGTCGGCATGGACGCCGCCGGGCGGCGCGGCGCGGGCTTCCTGGACTGGAAGTCCGCCTTCACGGACACCGGCACCGGGTACCGCCCCGATCCCGCCCAGCCCATCGCCCAGATGTACACGAGCGGCACCACCGGGCTGCCGAAGGGCGTGGTCCTGCCGCACCGCAGCTTCTTCGCACTGGGCCGGGCCATGGACGACAACGGTCTCGACTGGGTGGACTGGAAGCCGGACGACAAGAGCCTGATCGGGCTGCCGGGACTGCACATCGCCGGGCTCTCCTGGTCCATGCAGGGCTTCACCGCGGGCGTGACGAACGTGATCATGCGGATGTTCGTCGCCCAGGACGCGGTCGCCCTGATCCGGGACGTGGGTGTCACCACCACCTTCGTCGCCCCGGCCATGCTCCAGATGATGCTGGCCGAACCCGCCGCGTCCAAGGAAGCCTTCGCGACACTGCGCAAGGCGGTCTACGGCGGCTCGCCGATCGCCGAGGAACTGCTGGTCCGCTCCATCGAGGTGCTGGAGGCCGACCTGGTGCAGGCGTACGCCGCCACCGAGACGGGCAACGCGGTGGCCCTGCTGCCGATGCCCGACCACATACCGGGAAGCCCCCGGCTGCGTGCCGCCGGACGCGCCTGCCCGGGGGTGGAGATACGGATCGTCTCCGACGGCAGGACCTGTGCCACGGGTGAGACCGGCGAGGTATGGGTGCGGTCGCCCGCGTTCATGCTGGGCTACTGGAACCTGCCGGAGGCCAGCGCGCAGACCCTGGCGGACGGCTGGCTGCGGATGGGCGACGCCGGCTATCTCGACGAGGACGGCTATCTCTACCTCTGCGACCGGATCAAGGACACGATCATCGTCGCGGGGGAGAACGTCTACCCCGGCGAGGTCGAGGAGGCACTCGGAAAGCACCCCGCGGTGGCCGAGGCGGCGGTCATCGGGGCCCCGCACCCCCGCTGGGGCGAGGCGGTGCACGCCTGCGTGGTGCTGCACGAGGGAGCGCGGGCGACCCCGAGGGAACTGATGCTGTCCCTGAAGGGGCGGATCGCCGACTTCAAGATCCCCGTCCGGTACGACTTCCTGGACGGCCTGCCCCGCAATTCGACCGGCAAGGTGCTCCGTCGCGAACTGCGGGACCGGTTCTGGGCGGGACGGGCCAGCAAGATCCACTGACGTCGGCCGGCGGCACCGGCACCGGCACCGGTGCCGGTGTCAGCCCCGTCGAGGGCCCGCCGCGTTCCGCCGCAGCCGGCGTGCCAGGTCCGCGGCCACCGCCATGGCGTGCTCGTAGATGTAGAAGTGACCGCCCGGCAGCTCGTTGAGCCCCTGGAACGCGTCCGCCCGGTCGGCCCAGGCACCCATGGCACCCGCTCCCAGGAGCGGATCCGAGGCCCCGCCGTAGGCCACGACCGGGCAGTCGACCCGTGCGCGGTCGTCCGTATAGCCATTGACCACCGTGAAATCGGCGCGCAGTGTCGGGAGTACGAGGTCGAGCAGCTCGCGGTTCCCGGTGACCTCCGGCGGCAGACCCCCGAACTCCCCGACACGGGCCAGGAATTCCTCGTCGGAGAGCTGTGCGACGGGCACCGGGCTCGGTCGGTGCGCACTCCCCTCCCACCCCGAGACCGCGAGCAGAGCGGGAGCGGGGGCGCCGTCCTTCTGCAGGGCGAGGGTCAGCCGGTAGGCGATCAGCGCGCCCATGCTGTGCCCGAAGAACGCGAAGCGGCGTCCGTCGAGGTCGTCCTCCAGGGCCTCGTACACGGCCTCGACGAGTGTGTCCAGATCGGTGAACGCGGGATGGGAGCGGCGGTTCTGCCGGCCGGGCAGCTGGACCGCGGCGACCTCCACGTCGTCGGGCAGCATCTGTGCCCAGGGGGCGTACGTCGCGGCCGATCCGCCCGCGTGGTGGAAGACGTACAGCCTGCACGCCGCGTCGGGCCGTGCCCGGCCGGTGTGGAACCAAGCGGCGCCGAGCCCCGCGTTCTCCTGGACCATCTGCCCCTCCCGCGTTTGTGCCGCAATGGGCGGGGACCTTGCCGCGGCCCCGCCTCGCGTCCGTACCGCTCGACGCTAGGCAGCGGGCGGTGGCCCGGTCGATTACCTGCCAGGTAATCGACACCGTTGCCGCCGTGCGCGGAAGGTGAGCGGACTCGTACCGGTTCGAGCGCGGGAAGGAACGCTGTGACCGACGTCAACACCACACCACCGAAACTTGGCCGGGCCGCTGCCGACCGGCCCGGCTCCCTGGCGCTGCCGGTGATCCTGGCCGGCACCTTCATGGTCGTCCTCGACTTCTTCATCGTGAACGTCGCGATTCCCGCGATGCAGAACGAGTTCGGCGCGAGTACGGCCCAGGTCCAGCTGATCGTGGCCGGATACGGTCTGGCGTACGCCTGCGGCCTGATCACGGCGGGGCGGCTGGGCGACATCTTCGGGCGGCGCCGTCTCTACGTCATCGGGCTGCTGCTGTTCACGGCGGCCTCGCTGGTGTGCGGGATCGCGCCGAACGCCCCGGTGCTGGTGCTCGCCAGGGTCGCCCAGGGCATCGGGGCCGCAGTACTCTCCCCGCAGGTGCTGACCATCCTCGGGGTCACCTACACCGGAGCCTCCCGGGTACGGGCGTTCACGGCGTACGGCCTGGTCCTGGCCTCGGCTTCGGTCGGTGGCCAGCTGATAGGCGGGGCGCTGATCCAGGCCGATGTCGCCGGTCTGGGCTGGCGCAGCTGCTTCCTGATCAATGTGCCGATCGGGGCAGCCGCGCTGCTGCTGACCCCCAGGCTGATCACGGAGTCACGCGCGGAGGGGGCCAGCCGGCTCGACATCCCGGGGATGCTGCTGGTCACGCTGGGCCTGGTGGCGGTGGTGCTGCCGCTGGTCGAAGGGCGGGAGGCGGGCTGGCCGGCCTGGACCTGGGCGTGTCTGATCCTCGCCGTGCCGTTCCTCGGAGCCTTCGTACTGCATCAGCGACGGCTGTCGGCGAGGGGCGGCTCGCCCCTGCTGGATCCGGGGCTCTTCCGTCAGCGTGCCTTCACGGTCGGCCTGTTCGCGGTGATCGTCTTCTACTCGGGGATGGCCTCGTTCTTCCTCGTTCTCGCGCTGTATCTGCAGCAGGGACGCGGGCTGAGCGCACTGGACTCCGGTCTCACCTTCACGATCATGGGAGCCGGGTTCTTCGTCACGTCCGTGTTCGGGCGGCGGCTCGGGGCATGGCTGGGGCGACAGTCGCTGGCCCTGGGCGGGGTGCTGATCGCGGTCGGTCAGCTGCTGCTCTTCCTCACGGTGTCCCGCATCGGCGTCGAAGGGAACATCTGGCTGCTCGCCCCGGCCCTGCTGCTCGACGGGGCGGGGATGGGGATGGTGATGGCGCCGCTCAACTCGACGGTCCTGGCGGGCATTCCGCCCCGTCTGGCCGGTGCGGCCTCCGGGGTTCTGACCACGATGATGCAGGTGGGCAACGCACTGGGTGTCGCACTGATCGGCATCATCTACTACGGCAGGGCCGACGCCGTCCCGGCGAGCGCGGCGGACGGGCTGGACGCCGGGCTGGTGTATCTGACCGTCCTCGCACTGCTGCTCGTCCTCGCCATCCAGCTGCTGCCGAAGAAGGCCACCGAGGAAGCCGCCTGAGCGCACGGCCACCGAGGAACTCTCTGAGTGCACGGCCACCGGGGAGCCCGGCTGAGCGCACCCGCAGCAGCGGCGGGTGCGCTCAGCGGCCGGTCGGCAGCAGGGGAGAGCCCTCGGGCACAGCCGCGCGCAGGTGATCGTTCCAGTGGTGGGAGTGGAGCGTGCCGGCGGTGTGCCTGTCGGCGGGATAGAACGTCTCGATGGTCAGCTCGGCCAGCGTGATGTCGACGGGCGCCACAAAGGTGGTCACGGCACTGAAGAAACTCAACTCGGTCCCGAGCGCGCGGATGTGCAGCGGAATCGCGATCTGGTAGGTGTCCGAGGTGTCCGAGGTGTCCGGGGAGTTCGGCTCCGTGCTCAGCAGAGCCGGCGGGTATTGGTAGGCGCGAACCTCCTCGTACAGGCAGCTGAGCCGCTCGTCATTGGTGAACGCGGCATCGCGCCGCAGCCGGGAGAGCAGATGCCGGCGCCACTCGGCGAAGTTGGTGATCCTGCGCGCCATGCCCATCGGATGCAGACCGAGCCGCACGACGTTGACGGGCGGCAGCAGCAGCTCCTCGGCCACGCCGTCCAGCAGCGCCATCGCCGACCGGTTGGCCCGGAACAGATCCGAGACGGTGTCGAAGACCAGGGCGGGATACGGCTCATGGCCGGTGAGGAGCCGCTCGACGGCCTCATTGGCCCGATTCATATGTGACTCGTCGATCGGCGTCTCCTCAAAGGCCGGCGCGTAACCCGCGGCCATGATGAGGCGGTTGCGCTGGCGTACGGGCACGTCCAACTGATCGCAGAGCCTCAGGAGAAGTTCGCGGCTCGGCCTGGCGCGGCCGGTCTCTATGAAGCTCAGATGGCGGCTGGACGTCTCGGCCAGCAGGGCAAGCGCCAATTGGCTCAGATTCCGTCGATGGCGCCACTCCCGGAGCATGGGGCCGATTCGATTGGACTTCGCGTGTCCGCTGGGCATCGTGTCTCCGCGCATTTACCCATCGTAGGCAGGTCGACTTCGCCATTCTCGGCCCGGCCGTGAGCTGCAATAAATTTTGGCCGGAATGATTCGCCCGCAGCCGCAGGGATCATTTATCGCCTCCCTGGCCTGTTGTTGACTGTCTCGTAAATAAACGGGAATCGGTGTCAAGAATCCGGAGTCCCGATCCCGCACGTGCGAAGCCGCGCTCCGTCCGGTTTCCGGATGGTCAGTCCACCGTCAGGGCCGTATCAGTGGGCCCTGCCAGAATCGCCGACGTGCCGAGTCGCGCAGCTTCCGGCCACTTCCGTGTATCCGCAGCTTTTGTCTCCGCAGCGTCGAGCACCCAGCACCTCGGAAGGAAGACATCGAATCGTGGAATCTCCCACCGGGACCTTCGGACAAGTCGCCACGAGTGGTTCGCGACCGGCCCGACCCGTGTTCCTCAGCTACGACTCGTATATCGCCGGACGTGAGGTGGCTGCAGAAAGACATGTCTACACGGTGAAGACGTCGTCCATTCTTGACGATGTGTTCAGAAGCCTGACACTCAAACGAAAACTGGAACGTGGTAAAGCCGATCCCGCGGAAGCGGCGGACTTCGTCGTGGGGCGCTGCGCGCTGGCCGACGACCGTACGGTCGAGGAGGCATCCCGCAAAGCGGCCGAGGCGGCTCCGGTGTGGGCACGGTTTCCGCTGGAACAGCGTCTCGGGCTGGGCAGGGGAATCCGCGAACGGCTGCTGAGCCGCCACCTGGAGTTCGTCGATCTGCTCATCGCCGAAGGCAACCCGCGGGCACTCGCCGAATGGCAGGTGGCCGGACTGCTGGAGATCTTCAGCGAGGAGACCCTCGGCTGGTGCGCCCGGCAGATGGAGCACAGCATCGAGCACGCCAACCGGCGGATGACCGTACGGCGGGTGGCGGACGGCGTGGTCGCCGTCAACCCGCCGCAGAACGCGCCCGCCAGCAGCGCACTGTTCGGGATCACCCCGCTGATCGCCGGCAACGCCGTGGTCGTGCGGGCCCCGCGCAGCGCACCGCTCGGCGTCATGTACGCGATGCGTGAGCTGGTGGCACCGGCCCTCGACGACATCGGCGCTCCCCCCGGCACGCTCAACGTCTTCTGCTCCCGCCCCGGGCCGGCCATCAAGAGCTGGCTGGAGAGCCCGCACATCAACGACATCTTCTACACCGGAGGCGTGATCACCGGGCTGGAGCTGGAGCGCGACTGCGTCGCGCACGGCAAGAAGCCCGTCCTCGAACTCGCCGGCAACGACGCCGTGCTGATCTGGCGCGACGCCGATCTGGAGGCCGCCTGCGAGGCCCTTGTGGAGTGCTTCTTCGGCTCGGGGCAGATCTGCATGGTGCCCAACCAGGTGATCGTGCACCCCGCCGTCGCCGAACAGCTGCTGGAACGTCTGCGGCTGACCGCATCACTGATCCGCCCGGGACTGCCCGAGGACCCCGGCGCGCTGCTCTCCCCAGTACTGCGCAGCGAGCGCTTCTACGCCTATGTCCAGGACGCCCTCGACAAGGGAGCCACCCTGGTACACGGCGCCCGGCGGATGGAGACCGACGGTACGCCCTCCGACACCGGCCTCTTCCTCGAACCGACCGTCCTGCGGGTGGACGGCCTCGACCACTGCCGCGACATCGAGGCGGTCGCCGAGGAGACGTTCTTCCCGCTGCTGCCGGTCATCGTGCCCGAGCCGGCCCCCGACGGCGAGCTGCTGGACCGGATGCTCGCCTACGTCAACAGCAACCCCTACGGGCTCCGCAACTCGCTGTGGACCCGGGACGAGGCCGTCGCCGACCGCTTCGTGGACGAGGTGTCCAACGGCGGCCTGCTCAAGGTCAACGACTCGCACATCGGCTTCCTGCCCTATCTGCCGACGCACGGTGGCACCGGACGCACCGGCGGCGCCTTCGGCGAGGCCAACTACCCGATGCTGCGCACCACTCATCTGCAGGGCGTCTCGCGCGCCACCGGGGTGCGGCCGCGCGAGGCGGTGTTCGGAGCGTACGCCGAGCTCGCCGGAATGCGCCCGGGGCCGCTGCCGACCGCCACGCCGGATCACAACTCTGAGGAGCAGTAATGCAGTTCATGCAAGCCGACCGCGAAACCTGTGAGGCGCTGCTGCCCGGCCTGCTGGACCGGCTGGACGAAGTGCCCTTCGCCGAGCTGGAGTCCGGCAACAGCCCCGCCGTCGGGATCTTCCGGGACCACGGCGGATCCAACCTGCTGGTGCCCGCCGCGTTCGGAGGGGCGGACGCCACCGCGCTGCAGGCGGCCCGGGTGGTGCGCGCCCTGGGTGCCGCGGCCCCCTCCCTCTCCGTGGCGACCGCCATGCACCACTTCTCGGTCGGCACGCTCTTCGGCGTCGCCGACACCTTCGCGGACGGCACCGACCTCGACGACCTGCTGCTGAAGCGGGTCTCCCAGGAACGCCTGCTGGTGGCCTCGGCCTTCGCCGAGGGCCGTACCGAACAGGGCATCCTCAGTCCCACCATGGAGGCCCGGCCGGTGGACGGCGGGTATCTGCTGACCGGCTCCAAGAAGCCGTGCAGCCTGTCGAAGTCCATGGACCTGATCACCGCGAGCGTCGGGATGCGCAGGCCGGACGGCTCGGTCGACATGGGCTTCCTGATCCTGCCCGCCGACACCCCCGGCATCAGCGTGCACCCCTTCTGGCAGACCAGCGCACTGCTGGGCACCGAGAGCAACGAAGTCCGCCTGACCGACGTATTCGTGACGGACCGCCAGATACTTCAGCCGCCGGCCGAGCTGGCCGAGGAGCTCAGCGAGCTCCAGGAGGTCGGACTGATCTGGTTCCAGATGATCGTGTGCGCCGCGTACACCGGCATGGCCAGCTCCCTGGTCGACCGGGTGCTGCGGCGCGGACGCGGCTCCGCCTCCGACCGCGGGGCCCTCGCCGTCGGCATCGAGACCGCGGCCGCGCTCACCGAGGGACTGGCCCGGCGCGTCATGGACGGCGACACCGACAACGACGGGCTCGCGGCCGCCCTGGTCACCCGGTTCGGCGTGCAGAAGCTGATCGCCGAGACCACCGCACAGGCCGTGGAGATGCTCGGCGGCATGGCCTTCATCTCCTCCTCCGACATCGCGTACCTCGCCGCGGCGACCCACGCGATCGCCTTCCACCCGCCGTCGCGCACCAGCACCGTCGACGGCCTGCTCGACTACTACGCCGGCCAGCCGCTGGTTGTGGCATGACACCGGGAGCATCCACGATGACCACCACGTACACCGGCACCGCACCGGCGCCCGCCAAGGACCCGTACGCCGACCTCGTCACCCGCTACCGCCGCTACCTGAGCAAGGGCCGCGCCTCCCTCGGCGAGATGTTCGGCGGCGATGTGGAGGTCGCCGCCGAGGGCCCCTGGATCCACACCGCGTCCGGAAGCCGCATTCTCAACTGCGGCGGATACGGGGTCTTCCTGATGGGCGCCCGGCACCCCCGGGTCGTCGCCGAGGTGACCCGGCAGCTCAACACCAATCCGGTCGCCACCCGGCTGCTCCTCGAACCCGCCGTCGTCGACGCGGCCGAGGCGCTGATCGACGTCGTCCCCGCCGGGCTGCAGAAGGTGCACTTCGCGGGCTCCGGAGCGGAGGCCGTGGAAGGTGCCATCAAGCTGGCGCGCGCCCAGGGCCGCAGCCGGCTGATCTCCATGGACCTCGGCTACCACGGCAAGACCATGGGCGCCCTCAGCCTCACCGCGAAGGATGTCTTCCAGCAGCCGTTCCGGCCACTGCTGCCCCAGGTCTCGCATGTGCCGTACGGCGACGCGGCCGCCCTGGAGGCCGAGTTGGCGCGCTACCCGGGAGAGGGCTGCGTCATCGTCGAGCCGGTGCAGGGCGAGGCCGGTGTGATCGTGCCGCCCGAGGGCTATCTGCGGGACGTCGCACGGCTCTGCCGTGAGTACGGGGCGCTCTTCGTGCTCGACGAGATCCAGACCGGACTCGGCCGCCTCGGCACATGGTGGGGCGCCGACCGGGAGGGCGTGGTGCCGGACATCCTCCTGGTGGGCAAGGGGCTGGCCGGCGGCGTGGTGCCGGTCTCGGCCCTGGTGGCGACACCCGAGGTGTTCCGGCCCTTCGACAAGGACCCGTTCATCCACACCTCGACCTTCTCCGGAAACCCGCTGGCGATGGCCGCGGCCCGCGGTGCGCTCGCCGCCATCAAGGAGGACTCCCTGGTGGAACGGTCCGACGAGCTGGGGCGGCTGCTGCTGACCGAGCTGGACCGGATCGCCCGCGAGGTACTCGGCCACCGGCTGCTGGAGGTACGCGGAGCGGGCCTGCTCATCGGCCTGGAGTTCACCGTGCCGGGACTGGCGGGGGACCTGCTCCTGGAGCTGATCGGCGCCGGTGTCCTCGCCAACCACTCGCTGAACTCCTCCACCGTCATGCGACTGACGCCACCGGCGGTGCTCGGCCAGGACGACGTGCAGTTCCTTCTCGACGCGTTCGAGAAGGCCGCCCGCGCCGTCATCGCCTGACCGTTACGGCCGCCCTTCCCCCCGACAACTGGAGCAATATCACCATGAGAAGCATTCACCTCCTGGTGGCCCTGGACACCGAGAACCCTTCGGCGGCCTTCGAGACCATCACGGACTTCAGCCGCTTCGCGGACATCGCGGAGGACATCCACGTCGTCGAGACCCATCCGCCCGCCACCCCCAACGCGCCGCGTGACAGCGACTGGGAGGTGAACTTCCGGCGCGGCATCATGCGCTGGAACGAGGCGGAGACCCTCGATCCGGAGAAGCTGAGGATCGAATTCGACCAGACCGACGGCGACTTCGAGGAGTTCCGGGGCAGCTGGCAGCTGACCCCGGCCGGCTCCGGCATCGAGGTCCGCTTCGAGGTCACCTACGACTTCGGCATCGAGAGCCTCGTGGGAATCATGGACCCCATCGCCGAACGCGTGATCAAGCGGGCCATCTGCTCCGTCCTCGAAGGGCTCTTCGGCTCCATCACGGTGCTGGAGGGCGGCGAGGCGCTCACCGACCTGGCCGGTCCCGTTCCGGAGCCGGCGCACTCGCTCTCCGCTCGAGGAGGCGCCTGATGGACGCGCTCAATCGCTTCGACACCAGAACCACCTACCGGCTGATCCGGCTCGAATACCTCTTCGCCCTCGGTGTCAGCTTCTACTTCTTCTTCCGGCACCTGGGCGACATCCGCTGGTGGCCCTTCGCCCTGCTCTTCGTCTACATCGACCTGATCGGCTACATCCCCGGCGCCATCGCCTTCCACCGCAGCAGGACCAAGCGGATACCGAAGGCGTACTACGTGCTGTACAACACCATGCACAGCATGGCGACCCAGGGCGCCGTCGCCCTGCTGTGGATCCTGCTGATCGGCAACGAGTGGGCGCTGCTCGCCCTGCCCATCCATCTGTGCGGGGACCGGGCCCTGTTCGGCAACTTCCTGAAGCCGTTCGGCGTCAGCTTCGAGCCCGTCGTCCATCCGCAGTTCGCCGCGCTGGAAGCGGCCGTGGAACCGGGATCGGGCCGGACCCCGGCCGCCGCTCCCGCCCCGGCCCCCGCCCGTCAGTCCGCCACCTCATGACCTCGCCGATCGGCACGGCGCACCGGCCGGTCGTCGAGACCACGGTGTGGAGCGCCGCCCGCAGGTTCCCCACCGGGGTGTCGGTGGTGACCGTGGGCAACGGGGACGCGGTGCACGGCAGCACGGTCAGCGCGTTCTCCTTCGTCTCCCACGAACCACCGCTGATCTCCGTCTGTCTGCAGAACGACAGCTCGCTGCTCCCGCGCATCACGCAGCACGGTGTCTTCACCGTCAATGTGCTCGCCGCCCACCAGTCCGCGCTGGCCCGGCACTTCGCCAGCCGCTCCAAGAGCCCGGGGCGCGCCCAGTTCCAAGGGGTGCAGTGGACACCGGGCGAGGGCGGCGTGCCCCAGCTGCGGTCCGCCCTCAGCTGGCTGCACTGCCGGGTGCACGAATGCGTTCCGGCCGGGGACCACGTGGTCGTCCTGGCCACCGTGACGGCCTGCGCGGCCGAGAGCACCGGGGCCCCACTGCTGTACTTCGCCGGGCATCTTCACCCCGGTCACATCCGGATCGAGGAGGAAACCACATGACCACGCAGATTCCAGCCGAGGCGGACTGGGACCAGGCCCCCGGACTGCTCGAAGGCGCCATGGACCTGGAGCTCACCGCGGCGGACTGCAACCTCCGCTACTGGCTGCAGGCCGTACCGCAGGGCACCCTGCGCGGCCGCCCGGACGGACACGACCCCGCCCTCACCGTGGCCCCGCACATGCTGGAGGGGCCGTTCTTCGAGGCCATCACCCAGGAGTACGCCTTCCGGGCACTGGCCGAGGAGAAGGCCACCCGGGTGCTGTCGTACCTGGTCCCGATCGCGCCGGACAACGACACCATGGAGTTCTACGCCACCCAGGTGCTGGACGAGTGCCGGCACGCCATGGTGTTCCGCAACCACCTGCTGGCGCTCGGCATCGCCCCCGAGCGGCTGGTCGAGGCCGTCGACACCTTCGCCTCCCCGTACAAGGACAGCGTGCTGGGGCCGCTGGAGCAGCGCAGCCTGGAAATCATGCGTGACGACCGCGACTTCATCGGCGGCGTGGTGATGATGACCATCATCCTGGAGGGCGCCCTCGCCCCCGCGGCCGAACTGAGCGAGCGCAAGTGGCGCCCGCTCGACCCGGCAGCCGCGGAGATCGACAAGGGTGCGGGCATCGACGAGATCCGCCATCTGACGGTCGGGGCGGACATCGCGCGCCGCCATCTGATCGACCACCCGCAGGACAAGGGCCGGGTCGTGGAGCTGATCCGCCGCGGCATGGACATGTGGGAGGAGCTCCCCACCCACGACATGGTGCACTGGCGCGAGGAGAGGTTCCAGGAGGGGCTGCGCCGCCACGGGGACGTGGTGGGCGACTACGAGATCTGGCCGGGCCGTCGGCTGATCGACACCACCCCGCAGGAGCGCCAGGACACCGCCGACCAGTGGTCCGACGACATGAAGGCCAAGCGCCTGAAGTACATGGGGCTGGAAGAGGCCCTCATATGACGGGCCCGGCCGAGGCCGGACGGCGGAACGGACCGGCCGCGGTGCTGTGCGGGCTCGGCGGCTGGCTGCCGCCCCGGGTGGTGACCAACGAGGAGCTCGTCGCCCGGCTGGACACCTCGGACGAGTGGATCCGCACCCGTACCGGCATCCGGCAGCGGCATGTGATCGAGCCCGGGATGTCCACCGGTTCGCTGGCCGCCGAGGCCGGAGCCAGAGCCCTGAAGTCGGCGCAACAGGACTCCGTCGGCGCGGTGGTCCTCGCCACCACCACCTCGGACCGCCCCTGCCCGGCGACCGCCCCGGAGGTGGCCGCCCGGCTCGGACTGGCCGGGGTGCCGGCCTTCGACGTCGGGGCCGTCTGCGCCGGATTCGTCTACGCACTGGCGATCGGCGCCGGACTGATCGCCTCGGGCACGGCGGACGACGTCCTGGTGATCGGCTCGGACGCCTACTCGACGCTGCTCGATCCCGAGGACCGCACCACAGGACCGATCTTCGGGGACGGCGCCGGAGCCGTCGTACTGCGCCGCGGTGAACCGGACGAGCCCGGAGCGCTCGGCGGATTCGACCTGGGCACCGACGGACACCTCTCCGACCTGATCGAGATCCCCGCCGGGGGCTCGCGCCAGCGGGGCAGCGGCGTACCGGCCGGGCCCCGTGACCACTACTTCGCCATGCAGGGCAAGCAGGTGTTCCGGCACGCCGTGCTGCGGATGACCGGCTCCGTGCAGAAGGCCGTCGGCCAAGCCGGCTGGACCGTGCGGGACATCGACCGGCTCGCCGCCCACCAGGCCAACTCCCGAATCCTGGACGCCCTCGCCGAACAGCTCGGGCTGCCGCAGGAACGGGTTCTCGCCAACATCGACCGGGTCGGCAACACAGCGGCGGCATCGGTCCCGCTGCTGCTCGTCGACGCGGTCGCCGACGGCTCCCTGCGCGCCGGCCACTCGGTGGTGCTCACCTCCTTCGGAGGCGGCCTCGCCTGGGGCTCCACCACGCTGCGCTGGCCGCAACTGGACGCCGTCTGACCGCACGACCACACCCGTCCCGTCCAAACCCTTTGCGTACACCGTTAGGAGACAGAGATGCCCAGCGTTCTCGACCGGATCACCGAGGTCCTCGTCAGCCGGTTCGGAGTCGAGCCGGAGGAGGTCACCGAGGACACCACCATGCGCGATCTCGACCTGGACTCCCTGGCCCTGGTCGAATTCGCCCTGGTCGCCGGTGGTGAGTTCAACATCCAGATCGACGACGAGGAGGTCGGCGCGGAATCGTCGGTCAAGGACCTGATCGCCCTGATCGACAGCAAGAGCGCGGTGCTGTGAGCCCCGGCCGCGACGACGCCGGGGCCCGAGACATCGCGGTCACCGGTCTCGGCCTGCTGACCCCGGCGGGCAACGGGGTGGCGGAGAACTGGGCGCGGGTTCTGGACGCCGAGCCGGCCGCGGCCACCGACCCCGGTCTGGCGGGGCTGCTGGTCGACTTCAGCTGCCGCGCCGCGGACTTCGACCCGGTGGCCCACTTCGGCAGGCGACGGGCCTGGCGGCTCGACCGCTACGTACAGCTGGCCCTGATCGCCGCGGCGGAGGCCGTCCACGACAGCGGGCTCGACCCCGCCGACTGGGACGGAGCCCGGGTCGGCGTGGTCCTGGGCAACGCCCTCGGCGGCACCGCCACGTTCGAGCAACAGGTCCGCACCCTCGACCGGCAGGGGGCGGCGGCCGTCTCACCGATGCTGGTGCCGATGTCCGCGGTCAACATGGTGTCCGGTTACGCGGCCATGGAGTTCGGCGCCCTCGGCCCCAACCTCGTCACTGCCACGGCGTGCGCCTCGGCCGCCACCGCCATCGGCACCGCACGGGACCTGCTGCGGTCCGGTACGTGCGACGTGGTGATCACGGGAGGCACCGAGGCGAGCCTGACCCCGGCGGTGCTGTCCGGCTTCGCCCGGATGGGAGCACTCTCCCGGCGGTGCGACGATCCGGCCGCGGCATCCCGCCCGTTCGACACCGACCGGGACGGGTTCGTGGCGGCGGAGGGCGCGGGGGTGCTGGTCCTGGAGCGGCCGGCCGATGCCCTGGCCCGCGGCGCCCGGGTACGGGCCCGGCTGAGCGGATACGGGGCATCGGCCGACGCCCATCACGCCACCGCTCCCGACCCGGAGGGCCGGGGCGCCGAACGCGCGATCCGCACAGCGCTGCGCGACGCGGGCGTGGCCCCCGACGAGGTCGACCATGTCAACGCGCACGGCACCTCGACCCCGCTCAACGACCTCACCGAGGCCCGGGTGTTGAAACGGGTGCTCGGCACGCGCCCCGTGGTGACGTCGTCCAAGGGCGTGACCGGGCACTCACTCGGCGCCGCAGGAGCCATCGAAGCGGCGCTCACCGTACTCGCGCTGGAGCAGGGGATCGTGCCGCCCACCGCGAACCTCGACAGCGTCGACCCCGCCATCGAGGTCGACATCGTGGCGAAGGCGCCCCGGGCCCTGCCGATCGGAGTCGCCCTGAGCAACTCCTTCGGATTCGGGGGGCAGAACGCCGTACTCGTGTTCACCGCGGCCTGACCACGGCGCCATTCGGCCCGACGTTTCGGCCCGACATGAAGGAGAAACGCTCATGCCCGCCCGACAGGACTCCCTGACCATCTCGCCGACAGGCTCCTTCGAGGAACTGTCCGATCTGGTCAAGCAGGCCGGGCTGATGGATCCCCGGAAGGACTACTTCGCCTTCAAGATAATCTCCAACCTCGTTCTGTTCGGGGCCTGCTGGGCGGCCCTGTTCTGGTTCGGGGACACCTGGTGGCAGCTGGTGACCGCGGTCGCGCTGGGGCTGGCCTTCGTCCAGACCGGCTTCATCGCGCACGACACGGGCCACAAGCAGATCAGCAAGGCCAAGGTGCCGTCCGAGGTGCTGGGTGCCATCCATATGAACCTGCTGATGGGCACCGCGTACGGCTGGTGGATCAACCACCACAACCGGCACCACAGCAACCCCAACAACCTCGACCGCGACCCGGACACGATGCGCCGTCAGGTCATCTTCGACGTCGACGAGATGCCGGCGAAGGCGACGAGCGGCTTCCGGAGGTTCGTCATCCGCTTCCAGGCGGTGATGTTCTTCGTACTGCTGGGCCAGGAGGCCTGGCGGCTGCACGCGTCCGGCTTCAAGGCGGCACGCGCGGGCGGGCTGCGCCGCCCCGTCCTGGAGCTCGGGCTGATCGGGGTGCACGCCGTGGTCTGTCTGGCCGCCGTGTTCACCGTGCTGTCACCGCTGACCGGTGTGGTGTTCGTGCTCCTCAACCAGGCGGTGTTCGGCCTGTATCTGGGCGCCGTCTTCGCCCCGAACCACAAGGGCATGGTCGTCTACCGCAGCGATGTCCAGCTCGACTGGCTCCACCGTCAGGTGCTGACATCGCGCAACATCCGGTCCAGCCGGCTGACCGACTTCCTGTACGGGGGGCTGAACTACCAGGTCGAGCACCATCTGTTCCCCGCCATGCCCCGGGTCAATCTGCGGTACGTACGGCCGATGGTCATCGACTACTGCGCGGAGCACTCCATTCCGTACCGGGAGGTGTCCGCCTGGGCCTCGTACCGCGAGGTGGCACGCTTCCTCGGGAAGGTCAGCGACGAGGCCCGCAACGGCGCGGAACCGCAGGCTGCGTGAGTGTCACGGCCGGGTCCGCCGGTGCCGGATCCGGCGGCGGCGGCGCGCGGCATCGGGTGCCGCTGGGCCCGCGTGCCGGATGGTACGTGGGCCCTCAGCCGCACCGGCCGGCACCCAGGCATTCTTGGTTATTTTTTTGCATTCTCTGCTGAGAATGGGTTTTATCACGCTCCCCGGTGAGGCGTCAATTACTGGATGGGTAATGGACTTCGCCAATTGCTGTACTGCACAGTTGGCCGAGCGAGGGGCGTGCTCGATAAATATTCAACGAGTTGCGGCCCTTCCCGACGGTCAACGGATGATTGGACACGGGGGGATTCGTGACATTCAGGGTTCTTGGCTCAGTGGGAATAATAAACGGAACCGGTTTGACCGCCTTACGGGGTGCGCGTCAGTGCACGCTGCTCGCGCTGCTGCTCCTGAAGGCGGGGGAGCCGGTGACCAAGGAGCAGTTCTTCGAGGAGCTGTGGGAGGAGGGAATACCGAGTCAGCCCGGAAACGCCCTGCAGGCCCAAGTGGCCCGGCTGCGAAAAGTGCTCCGCGCCGAGCTCGGTGACGAGTTCGTCTGCCGGCGGCTGATCACCCGCCCGTCGAGCTATGTGCTGGACGTCGACCCGCTCGAAGTGGACGTGCACCTCTTCGGGTCCCTGACGAAACAGGCGCGCGCTTCGATGCGGAACGATCCGGCGGGCGCGAGGGAGCTGTTCGACCGGGCCCTGTCGCTCTGGCACGGTGCGCCGCTGGAGGGGGTCACGGGCGGCCCGATCTGCCAGAGCGCCGCCGCGCAGTTCGAGGAGAACCGGCTCTCGGCCGTGGAGGCGCGGATACAGCTCGACATCGCGATCGACGGATACGCCCAGGCCGTCAGCGAGTTGAAGATGCTCGCCTACCTCGCCCCCTGGCGGGAGCGGCTGTTCGAGCTGCTGATGGTGTGCCTCTACCGCCTCGGTCGTCAGGCCGAGGCCATACAGACCTACAACCAGCTGCGCAGCCGTCTGGTCGAGGAGTTCGGGATGGAACCCTCGCCGAGCGTCAAGAGCTGCATGATGGCGATCCTCAACCAGGACCCGGCGCTCGGCGGCGCCGAACGGCTCGTGGTGGCACGTACCCCGCTGGCCGGTTCCGCGGTCGCGTCCTGACCCGCACTCCCGGCACGCCGCTCCCCTCCCCCACGTACCCCGGAAGCGATTGTCGATGACGGAGGAATTTCTCGTGACGAAGCCCGACCGGTCCGCTTCGCCGGATGCACCGAAGACGGAACTCGACGAAGTGCGCGATCTCATTCTGCGATACCCCGGAGTCGCCCGTGTGCGGCTGGACCACACGTCCGCGGGCCGGCTGACTGCACGCATCCAGGGCTGGGGCAATGGGAATGACCTGTCGCCCGCCGGTCCGTTGAGTGAACTCGCCGAAATCAATCCGCACGAGACACGCTTTCTCTACGACGAGATATTCTCCGCCGAATCGTACTTACAGGGCGGCATCACTCTGCGCGAGGACGCGGTCGTCTTCGACGTGGGCGCGAACATCGGAATGTTCAGCCTCTTCGTCGGGGCCCGCTGCCCCTCGGCCAGTGTCTTCGCGTACGAGCCGGTACCCGATGTCTTCGATGTGCTGCGCCGCAACGTCGAGCGGCACGGAGTGTCCGCGCGGCTGCTCCCCTTCGGGCTGTCCGACCGGGAGCAGGAGATCGTTTTCAACTTCTACCCGGGCATCTCGATCATGTCGTGCCGCAGTGACTACGCGGACCTGGACAACGAGGTCGATCTGATCAAGCAGTACGTCGCCAACACCCGGGAGACCGGTGCCGCGGGCCGGGACGACCATCTGACGCAGGTGGAGGCCCTGGTCGCCAAGGACTTCGAACTCACCGAGCGGCACTGCCGGCTGCGGCCGCTCTCCGATGTGATCGAGGAGACCGGAGTCACGCGCATCGATCTGCTGAAGATCGATGTGCAGCGGGCCGAGCTGGATGTCCTGCGAGGCGTCGAAGGCCGTCACTGGCCCTTGATCCAGCAGATCAGCATGGAGGTCCATGACGAGAAGGGCACCCCGACCGAAGGCCGGGTGCAGCTCGTGCGGGACCTGCTGACCGCGAACGGTTTCCGGGCCACCGTGGCCGAGGAGGACCTGCTGCGTGGCACCGGCCGGTACGCCGTGCAGGCGGTACGCCCCGAGTACGCGGACGATCCCCGCCCGGTGGTGGCCTCGGCCGAGTCCGGCAGGCCGCGCCTCGACCCCCGGACCATCGCCGACTGGCTGGCCGGACGCAGGCCCGCCGGACGCGTTCCGGACGAGATCGTGCTGGTCGACAGCCTGCCCCCGCAGGACTGAGCGACCGGGCCGCCGCCCGCACAGCGTGAAAGACCCCCGGGCCTGCGGGCCAGGGGGTCTTCCGTGCGGTGAGGGGGCAACCGTCAGGCGGTGGCCTCCTCGGGCACCGCATCCAGCAGGGCGTCCAGCTCCGCCAGCGCCAGGTCCGCCGCCGCGGCGGCGGAAGCGCTGTCCGGGTCGCCGGCCAGGCCGAAGAACGAGTTCAGCAGCTGGCCTTCGGCGGCCTCCAACTGCTCCGGTGTCGGTCCCATGACAAGCTCCCGGGTCTCGGAACGGATCGGTTTCCGTACTCCGTACGTCATGAACGGACGGCGGGCCGCACCGGCAGGTGCGGCGCGTCCTCAAATGGCGTTGGACGCCTTGAAGATGTGAAGAAGCCCGCTCAACCGGGCCTCGCCCTGGAAGGCCACGTACTCCGGCAGCACCAGCGGTGCCCACTTCTGCTTGTACGCCAGCTGTGTCTGAGCCGGGTACACAGCGGCGCCATTGGCCAGCAGCCACCGCATGAACCAGGCGAAACCCCTGCTGGCGCCGGGCACTTCGTACTCCTCGGCGAGCCCGGTGAACGGCGTGAAGCCGAAGTGCAGCCAGTCGGCCCCCTCGGCGACGAAGGTGTCGATGGCCGTCCTGTTGATGGCCTCCATGATGCCGGGCACCTTGTCCGGAAGGCGGCGGCTGAGATCGTGCAGCCAGCCGCTGCGGCTGCCGTGGGCGGGCGAGTAGGAGATGTAGCCGACGGGCTTGCCGTCGATCCGGCCCACGAAGAGCCGGCGCAGCGCCTGCGCTTCACCGCCGAGCTCACCCACCAGGAACTCCAGCGGCTTGGCGTGCTCGCCCTTGCTGCCCAGCCAGGCACGGTCGACCTCCGCCACCGCCTCCGCGCAGTCCGCCAGCGGACTCTCCGTCACGGTGAGACCGGCCCGGAACGAGCGGGCGATCTTGTTCCGCAGCTGCATGAAGCGCGTGCCGCGCAGGCTGAAATCAGCCAGGTCGATGGCGTACGACGCACCCACCTGGTTCACGGTGAAGCCGTGTTCGGCGTACAGACCGGTCTCCGCCTGCTGGAGCTGGACCGACACGACCAGACGCTCCTGGGCCGCGGCGAACTCCAGAAAGCCCTTCAGCAGCCGGCCCGCGGCGTCCGGGGGAGACAGGGGACCGCCGAACTGCACCAGATACGGCCCGGAGGTCCGGTACACGATCACTCCGGGAATCCCCGGCAGTGCGAAGCGGGAATTACCGCTGCTGAGGGCCAGGAATGCGCTGGGATTGTCGCTGAACTCCGCCACGGCGCGGAGCGTGTTGTCGAAGTCGATGCTGTCTGCTGTGACACTGGAAGTCATCCTGCACGCCCCACGAGAATAGACGGGTAATGCGGTCTGCCGCCGCGCAGCGGGAAGTCAGACAGATCCGGCCCTGCTCCTGATGGAGTGCAGGGCCGGATCCATTGCTGCGTGCTGCGGAGAGGGCAGGATTCGAACCTGCGTGGACCGTTGAGGGCCCGACCTTGCTTGCGCGCGGTCCCCGATAAACCACTCCGGGCACCTCTCCGTGTTTCCGGTCCGGTTTCCCGTCCCGTTCACAGGTAAGAGTCTGCCAGAGGGGCCTGATATGGCCCTGACGTCCCGCTGATGGTGTGCCGGCCTCGGTTCAACCCTGCCCGGCGCGCTCTCACATGCGCCGCAGGCCCATGTACTGGAGTGCACCCATGGCCCCCACGACCAGGCCCTGGAACACGATCCAGCCGTTGCCGATCCCCGTCGCGGTCAGTGCGTCCACGGCGACAGCCGCGACGCTGGCCACGGCCCAGGTCATGTTCAGAGTGATGATGAAGGCGACCGCGCCGCGGTTGATGCTCTCCTGGCGGGAGACGACCAGCACCCACAGGGCGTACACGGTGAGGAACACGCCCACCGGGTACTGCACCGAGAGGCGCACGCCGAGGAACGAGTCCAGGACCGTGGCGAGTACGAGGTATCCGATGCCGTTCGCACCGGTCAGGATCACGTCCGCCACGAGGGCGAATCGGAGCAGGCTGTCGGAACGGGCGGCGCCCGTCGCCGGGACCGTACCAGCGTTCTGGGACGACGTCATGAGGTCTTCCTTTCGTTGTCATGCTGCTGATCTGGAGGTGTGTGCCGAATGGGCCCGGAGGTGCTCCCGGCACCGGGGAACACCGGGGCGGGCGAACCGAGGAGGACCCGGGTCTCGGTATTCGCCGGCAGGAACGATTCGAGCGCGATGCCGCTCAGCGGACCGGATGGAAGATCGGAGAAGAGGGTGCCGGGGCGCTCGCCGAACGAGGTGACGATGTGGAAGAAGGTCAACAGGTGCCCCTCCCGGTACAGCTCGATGGGCAGAAGCATGCGGTCCGCCTCCCCGGATACGGCGAATTCGGCTTCCTCGGATTTGGCTAATTCGGCATCCTGCGCCGACGGAAGGCCCGCTATGGACGCTTCCAATTCCCGCAGGCGGCCGTTCCCGGTGATTGCGCTCCATCGCCGGAGCATTCGTATGACGTGGTATCTCACCTGGGGAAGATTGGTCAGATGCGGCGCCAGCCCCTCCGGGTGCAGAATGATGCGGAGAAAATTGGCGGGCGCCAGGAGATGGCCGGCGACATCGCTCATCAGCATTTCCATCGTGTGGTTGAGAGCCACGATGTTCCAGCAGCTGTCGGTGACCATGGCCGGATACGGCTCATGGCCGGTCAGCACCTTCTCCAGAACCGGGCGTACATCAGCCGGCAACGGGGGGACGCTGTCGTACCAGCGCAGCTTTCCCGCCGCGGTCGCACGGGCAACGAGCTGCTGTCGGTGCGCGGGCGGCAGCCCGAGCGCCTGGGCGATGTGGAGAACCGTCTCGGCGTCGGGCGTCTGCTCGCAGGCCTCGATTCTCCTCAGATGGTTCAGGGAAAAGCCGGCCCGCTCGGCAAGCACCTGCTTGCTGAGCGATTTCTGGCGCCGCAGGTCACGCAGGAGCAGCCCCAGGACTCCGTCGTCTTCTGTGGAACGCATGCCCATACGGGGACGGTAATGACCGGCACGGGGCCACCTCAATTACCTCCCAGGTAATGCTCGAAGGGGCTGCACCGGCTCGCGGGACGTGTCAGGGCCCGCCCTCCCCAGCCGGAAAGGGGAGCCGCGAAAGCGGCTCCCCTTTTCCGGCCTCACCACGTCAACGCGTACCGTCCGCGGTTCTCTCGGCACCGACCGCCTCGGCGATCATCCGTTCCATCGGAACGGCGCCCACCCGCCCCGAGACCAGGAACGCCAACACCATCGTCGCGACCATGATCACTGTGCCGAGCCACACCATCGTCCCGACCGGCACGGTGTACGCCCCCACGGTCCGCACCACGCACTCACCCAGCAGCGCCGCACCCCACACCGCCGAGAACCGCATCTCCGCCCGCCGGAACGCCGCCGACCGAGCCGAGAGCCGCTGCCAGGCGGTGTCCTTGGCCGCATCGCCCTTGGTCAGCCACGGCCGTACCCCCGCGCTCATCATCGGCTGCCCCTTCAGCGCGGTCACCAGAACGACGATCCCGATGATGCTGCTCACCCCGCTGTCCTTGGCGAGCATCAGCCGCGGGTCACCGACCACCAGACTCGTCAGCAGCCCGACCACGTTGACCGTCACCATCAGCGCCGCCAGCCCGTTGAGCCGGCGCTTTTGGGCGACACCCCACACGGTGCGCACGGCCGGCACCACGCTGCTCCAGGCCAGCGCGGCGAAGGTACCCATGCCCGCCGCCTTCAAGGCGTAGTAGGAGACGAGCGGTACCCCCACATCCACGAGCAGCGGCATCATGCTGTCCAGTAGTGCCTTGCGCGGAGCGAACGGAGCGGCGGCAGCCGGAGCATCTGCGACAGGGGCGGTGGCTGTGGCGGCCGGGCTGGTCATGACGGGTTCCTCTTCCGTATCGGCGGGCGCCTTCGCGGCCCCGCTCTCGATACGTACAGACTGGCCGCCGGAGCCCGGTGCCCGGCAGAGCCGCGTGTACCGAGGTCCGTATGACGAATGTCAGCCCCTGCCGGTGACAGCGGCTGCGCACCGCTTGAAGGAGGCCGGGGGCTCCGACGCACCCGAAACTCGCTCGCCGCGCCGGTCGAACCGGTGCTGTGATGAGGTCATGACCGCCCCGACCAGGCCACAGCACGAGATCCGCGCCCAGTACACGGACACGACCGTCACCGTCTACCAGGCGTACGCCCCGTTCATCGGTCTTCCGGCCGTGCGCGACGGGCGCTTCCCGGAAGTCTGGAAGCGCGACCGCATGACATGGATCAAACCGAGCTTCCTGTGGATGATGTACCGCTGCGGCTGGGCCACGAAGGAGGGCCAGGAGACCGTCCTGGCCGTCGAGATCACCCGTGAGGGCTTCGACTGGGCCCTGGCGAATTCCGAACTCTCGCATTACGTGAGGGCAATTCACCCCGACCGCGCCGCCTGGCAGCGCAACCTGCGCCGGAGCCCGGCCCGTGTCCAGTGGGACCCCGAGCGCGATCTGCGCCTGGACCGGCTTCCGTACCGTTCCCTCCAGCTCGGGCTCTCCGGTGAAGCGGCGCGGCGATACGCGGACGAGTGGACGGTGTCGATCCGTGACGTCACCCCGCTCGCCCGGCAGATCCACGAACTGGTGCGGGCCGGGCGGCTCGACGACGCGGCGGAACTCCTGCCGCGGGAGCCCCCGTACCCGTCGGCCGGCGCCGGGCTCCCGGTGGGGGCGACAGCCTGACCTGTAACCCGGGCAAAAGAGTTAATGCCCTATAAGAGACATATCTGGCGTTACGCTCCGCGCATGACCCACCATGCCATCCCCCTGGCGGCATCCGGCCTGAAGATCGACTGGGCCAGGATGCCGACGTACAACACGATCATGGCGGTGGCCGCCGGTGCCGGGCTGTTGCTCGTGGTGGCGCTGGGGCGTCAGCTCCTCGCGTCCGGGCGCATCATCACCCCCGACGGCTGGGTGCTGGCGTTCGGGGCCATCGGCTTCACTCTTGTCACCACCGGCCTCCATATGACCCTGACCTGGCCGCTCGCCGGACAGGGCTTCCCGTTCGACAACGTCATCTTCGGCGAGCCGGCACTCGCCTTCGGCGTCTTTCTGCTGGCCGCGTCCTTCTACCTCTGGAAACGCGGCGCCGAACTCAACAGCGCCGACCGCATCGTCCGCACGGCCCGCGTAGCCTCGCCCATCTCCGTCTTTGTGTTCGGCCTCGGGCTCGCCTGCTTCGGGATCGCCGCCGCGGGCTGGAAGTACGCCCTCTTCGCCGCGCCGCCCGAGGAACCCATCTCCGGGGAGTTCGCGAAGTGGCCGATGGTGGAAGCGAGCTTCATGTCCGGGCTGTACGTCCTCGTGGGCATCGGCGCGCTCCTGTTCCCGTTCGCGCTGCACCGGCCCAAGAGCTGGATGGCACCGGTCATCGGAGTCGTCTGGGGTCTGGCCGGACTGGCGTTCCTGCTCTTCGGCGGGCTCAACTACTTCACCCACATCGGCCTCATCGTCAACACCATGTGAGTCACTCAGGACCACGGTGGGCCCGGTCGGACGGCCGGTCCACCGGGTCCCCCCACCCCGTGACGGCCACCACCTCGCGCGCGATGTCCGTCACCTTCCGCCCGTCCGTCGCCACCCGGACCGTGTCCGCCGGTGCATGCTCGTCCAGGAGACGGGCCTTGCGGACACTGTTCGCCACCTCACGGTCCAGTTCCGAGCCGATCTCGCGTCCCGAAAGCCGGCCGTACGTCGTGGCATCGGAGGCGGTGAGCAGGATGCGGACGATCCGTACATCCGCACCCATCGCACGCTCGAACATCACCGCCGACTCCGGCAGCACGCTCACCGTGTTCGTGTAGATCAGGCGCCGGTAGCCGAGTTCCGCGAAGTTGGACCAGACCGCCGTCAGATTGCGCTCGGTGATCCCCGCGCGGTGCGGATCGCCCTCCGGCGCCGGATGGACCTGGCCCATCAGATCACCCTCCACCACCGCGTGCGCCGCCTCGACGGCCCGCAGTTGCGCCGAAACCTCCCAGGCCACGGTCGACTTGCCTACGCCCGCGCGCCCGCCGATGAGCAGTACCTCTGCGTGATTCATGTCGGCAGGGTGCCAGCCCACGAGAGCTCCCGCGATCCGATTGCGCGGCCGTGTCGAACGCGCCCGCCCGAACGGCGCGGCATACCGCGCATGGAGTACGGCGGGGGACTGCCGTACACCGCAAGAAGGCCGGAGAGTTCCCCCTGGCGGCTGCCTGCGCACGGCGACTGTCGGCTTAGGGTCGTGAACCATGGAGACCCCTATTGCGCGTACGTCCCGGTGGCGGCGACTGCTGCCCCGTAAACGCGGCCGGTGGGCCGCGGGCCTCGCGGCGCTCGTCGTGCTGGCCGGTGCGGGCACCTGGACCGCCACGGCCGACGACGGCGGGCCCGCCGTGCACCGCCAGGACCGGATGATGCGCGTGGACGGCGTGTCCATCGACACCTCCTACTTCACCACCGGGGGCACGCAGCGCAGGCCCGCCGTGCTGATCGGGCACGGATTCGGCGGCAGCAAGAACGATGTACGGGCGCAAGCCGAACAACTGGCCGGTGCCGGGTACGCCGTGCTGACCTGGTCCGCCCGCGGGTTCGGGAAGTCGGGCGGGGAGATCGCACTCAACGCCCCCGACCGCGAGGTCAAGGACGTGTCCCGGCTGATCGACTGGCTGGCGGACCGGCCCGAGGTGGAGCTCGACGCCAAGGGCGACCCCCGGGTCGGGGTCACCGGGGCCTCCTACGGCGGAGCCGTCTCGCTCCTTGCCGCCGGGTACGACAAGCGCGTCGATGCCATCGCACCGCAGATCACCTACTGGAACCTGGCCGACGCCCTCTTCCCCGACGGGGTCTTCAAGAAGCTCTGGGCCGGAATCTTCGTCACCACCGGTGGCGGCTGCCAGAAGTTCGAGCAGCAGCTCTGCGACATGTACGAACGGGTCGCCGTCAGCGGGAAGCCGGACGCCGCCGCGCGAGCGCTGCTGACCGAGCGTTCCCCGAGCGCCGTCGCCGACCGGATCAAGGTGCCCGCGCTCATCGTGCAGGGGCAGTCCGACTCCCTCTTCCCGCTCGGCCAGGCCGACGCCATGGCCGAGGCGATAAGCGGCAACGGTGCGCCGGTCGCCGTCGACTGGATCGCCGGTGGGCACGACGGCGGTGACCTGGAGACCGACCGGGTGCGGCAGCGGATCGGCGGATGGTTCGACCGGTATCTGAAGGGCGACAAGGGCGCCGACACCGGGCCCGGCTTCCGCGTCACCCGGACCGGAGGTATCGACTCCACCGACGGGGCCGCCCTCACGCGCGGGGCGAGCAGCGATACGTATCCGGGACTGAGCAGCGGAGGAGAAACGATCGGCCTCGGGCGCCGGACGCAGACGTTCCGTAACCCGGCCGGGGCCAACCCGCCCGCCATCTCGGCCGTTCCCGGCGTCGGCGGCGGTCTCTCCCAGCTGTCGTCCCTCGGCGTCGGCCTCTCGATCGACTTCCCCGGGCAGTACGCCCGCTTCGACTCGGCCCCGCTGGACAAGTCCCTGCGCGTCACCGGCTCACCGACCGTGCGGATCGTCGTCGATGCGGAACGGGGCGACGCCGTGCTGTTCGGGAAGGTGTACGACGTGTCGCCGGACGGCAAGCAGCAGGTGCTGCCCTCCCAACTGGTCGCACCCTTCCGGATTCCGCAGTCCCAGCAGGGCAAGGGCGTGCAGCTGACGCTCCCCGCCATCGACCACCAATTCGACGCAGGACACCGGCTCCGCCTGGTCCTCTCCGCCACCGACCTCGGCTACGCCTCACCGGCCGAGCCGACGACGTACAAGGTGACCGCCGCCGGCCCGCTGACCGTCCCCACCGCCCCGGCCCTGAAGACCGCAGCGGCCACCCTGCCCTGGTGGACCTGGGGGCTCCCGGCCGCCGCCGTCGTGATCGCCGCCCTGCTGCTGCTCACCGCCCGCCGCCGCACCGCGACCCCGGCGCCCGATCCGGCGCTCGCCGAAGTGCCCCTCCAGATCACCGGCCTGTCGAAGAAGTACGCCAGGTCTGCCGACATTCCCCAAGCTCTCAGCTTCGTTCGAGCAGGGGAGACCCCATTCGCCGTGAAGGAACTGTCCTTCCGGGTCGAGAAGGGGCAGGTGCTCGGCCTCCTCGGACCCAACGGCGCGGGCAAGACCACCACCCTGCGCATGCTGATGGGGCTCATCACGCCCGACGACGGCGAGATCCGCGTCTTCGGGCAGGCCATCCGGCCGGGAGCGCCCGTGCTGTCCCGCGTCGGCTCGTTCGTCGAAGGAGCCGGCTTCCTGCCGCATCTGTCGGGCCGCGCCAACCTGGAGCTGTACTGGCAGGCCACCGGGCGGCCCGCCGAGGACGCGTACATCGAGGAGGCCCTGGAGATCGCCGGGCTCGGCGGCGCACTGGCCCGCGCCGTCCGTACGTACTCGCAAGGCATGCGGCAACGGCTCGCCATCGCCCAGGCCATGCTCGGGATGCCGGACCTGCTCATCCTCGACGAACCGACCAACGGACTCGACCCGCCCCAGATCCGGGAGATGCGCGACGTGATGATCCGGTACGCGGCCGGGGGCCGGACCGTCATCGTCTCCAGCCACCTCCTCTCCGAGGTCGAACAGTCCTGCACCCACCTCGTGGTCATGGACCGCGGCCGGCTCGTCCAGGCGGGCCCGGTCGCCGAGATCACCGGCTCCGGCGACATGCTGCTCGTCACCAGCGCGCAGGACGTGGCCGAACCCCTTGTGGGCAAGGTCGCCGCACTGCCGGGGATCGGCTCGGCCGTCCGTACGGACGACGGCCGCGGACTGCTCGTACGGCTCGACGGCGCCACCTCGTCCGAGCTGATCGCCGAACTGGTGCGGCTGGACGTGCCGTTGACCGGTGTCGGGCCGCATCGCCGCCTGGAGGACGCGTTCCTCACCCTGATCTCCGGAGGCTCCGCATGAGTGCCGCAGTCGATGTCACAGAAGCCGCCGAGGCCCCCGGCTACCGCGCCCGGCGCACCCTGCCGCTGCGCGTCGAGGCGGTGCGTCAGCTGCGCAGGCGCCGCACCCTGCTCATGGGCGGGGTGCTGGCGGCGCTGCCGTTCATCCTGATCGCCGCGTTCGCGATCGGCGGCACGCCGTCCTCCCGGGGCGGCGGCGACCGGCTGACCCTGATGGACACCGCGACCGCGTCCGCCGCGAACTTCGCCGCGACCTGCCTGTTCGTGTCCGCCGGGTTTCTGCTCGTCGTCCCGGTGGCGCTGTTCTGCGGGGACACCGTCGCCTCCGAGGCCAGTTGGTCCTCGCTGCGCTATCTGCTGGCGGCACCCGTGCCACGGGCCAGGCTGCTGTGGAGCAAGCTCGTCGTGGCGCTCGGCTTCAGTCTGGCCGCGATGGTGCTGCTGCCGCTCGTCGCGCTGGCCGCGGGAGTCGCCGCGTACGGCTGGGGGCCGCTCGAACTCCCTACCGGCGGGGCGCTGGCGACCTCGGACACCGTGCCGCGCCTCGCGCTCGTCGTCGCGTTCATCTTCGTCTCCCAACTGGTCACCGCCGGGCTGGCGTTCTGGCTGTCGACGAAGACCGACGCCCCGCTGGGCGCGGTCGGCGGGGCGGTCGGGCTGACCATCGTCGGCAATGTGCTGGACGCCGTCACCGCACTCGGGTCCTGGCGCGAATTCCTGCCCGCGCACTGGCAGTTCGCCTGGGCGGACGCGCTTCAGCCCGATCTGGAATGGGGCGGCATGGTGAAGGGGGCGGCGATCTCGGTGACCTATGCCCTGATCCTGTTCGCTTTCGCCTTCCGGGGGTTCAGTCGTAAGGACATCGTGTCCTGAGCTTGACGCCCCGTCGGTCGAAACGGGCTTGTGTGCTCGGCTAGTTGTGGGGGTCCTCGGGAATTCGAAGAGTGAGCCATGCGTGGTCTGCGTAGCTTGAAGTGACACCATGACAACTTTGCGGGGAGCCGAGGACGCCGGGCACGCCCGGTACACCTATCGGCTTCGCGTGTCGGCCACCGCGCTCGTCGCGCTGATGTCCGAGTGGGGGCGCTGCCGCTGGGTGTGGAATCAGTGCGTCTCCGAATCCCGCGCATCACGCAAGGCCGAGGAAGACTGCGGCCCGGCCAGACTGGACAAGATGCTGACCAGTTGGCGAGCCGAACATGAGTGGCTGCGTCAGGGTGCGTCCGTTCCGCAGCAGCAGACCATCCGAAATTTCGCCAAGTCCCGTGCCAAGGCGCTGAAGGACATCAAGGCCCGGTTACCGGCCAAGCAGCGTGCGGGGATGCCGAGTTTCAAGAAGAAGGACCTGGCGGATCCGACACTGAACTACACCGGGCGCGGTTTCCGTCTCAAGGACGGCCGTCTGCACCTCGCGGGTGGCACAGCATTGGCGGTGGTGTGGTCGCGGGAGTTGCCCGCCGAGCCGTCCAGCGTGCGCATCTACCGTGACAGCCTCGGCCACTGGTACGCCTCCTTCGTCGTCATGGCCGAAGTGCAGCCCCTTCCCGGAAATGGGCAGTGCATCGGTATTGACTGGGGTGTGAAGAAGATCGCGACCACCACCAGCGACACCTACGACCTTCCGCACGCCGAGCATGGAAAGAATTTGGCTGGGAAGCTGGCCCGGCACCAAAGGCTGATGGCCCGAAGGAGTCCCCGGCGCGGACGCGCAGCCTCCAAGGGCTACTGCAAGGCGAAGCGCCAGACCGCAAAGGTGCACAAGAAGATCGCCCGGCAGCGGAAGGACTCCGCCCGCAAGTGGGCCAAGCGCGTCGTGACGGGTTTCGATCAGCTTGCGGTGGAGGATTTCCGACCGGGATTCCTCGCCAAATCCACCATGGCAAGGAAGGCGGCAGACGCGGCGATCTCGGCCACCAAGCACGAGTTGATCAACATGGCGCGCAAGCATGGCCGGGACCTTCGGCTCGTGCACCCTGCACACACCACCATGGACTGCGGACACTGCGGAGCGAGAACCAAGCACGCACTCCCGTTGTCCGAACGCATGTACACCTGCACCGCCTGCGGAGCCGTCTCACCCAGAGACAAGAACTCCGCACGCGTGATGCTCGTCCGGGCTGGTCTGAACCCGGCTGGTGCTGATCGTGGAAGACCTGACAACCCGCTGGGCGGTCAGGCAGCGTGAGCCAGAAATCCCCCGGCCCCGGCCGGGGGAGCAGTCAAAAGTGCTGACACGACGTTGTGACCGCGATCGTGCGCTTACTGGACCCCAAGACCCTGGCGCCGCACGAGTAGACGGGTTGGGTCGGGACGAACGCGATCGACGGTCCGCTGTGGGGCGGCGACAGCAAGCGGCTTCAAGTGACCGCGATCGCCGGCTGCTTTGCCGACGCGCTACGCGGCGTCCGGCTGCCGGGCGCGCCCGGTCTCGTCGAACTCGCCAAGCGTACCGAGAAGGTGGCATCGCAGACCTAGGGCGATTCGGTACGGAAGCTGGCGACCGCGATCGGACAGGCCGACCGGCTCAAGGGCGGTGGGGACGACAACGGGTCCGGGGACGCACCGGAAGGCGAGATGGGCTGACCGGGGGAGGCATCGGGCCGCACCGGTATACGAAAGTGGGCTGTGCGGCCCGTCCGCCGACGCCATGATGTGCATCATGTCCTCCCTGTTGCCGGCGCTCGCCGTGATCACGACCGGCCTCTACGCCGGCTTCCTGCTGACGTTCCTGATCGCGATCATGCCCGGCATCGCGGCACTGCCGGACGAGCGGTTCACGGCCGCGATGCGCCGCTTCAACGAGAAGGTGCCCTCACCGGCCTTCCTGGTCCTCTTCGCCGGTGTGATCGCCTTCCCGGCCGCCGTGGTCGTGGGAGCCGACGACGACGCGGACCGGGCGCTCGCAGTGGCGGCGCTGGTCTGCGCGGTCGGCAGCCACCTGATCACGATCACCGGGAACATCCCGCTGAACAAGGCGCTCGCGGCGTCCGAGGGCGGCGGTGACAGCGCGGCCCGCGAGGCGTTCGAGTCCCGTTGGAACAACCTCCACCGGATCCGGACGGCCCTGTCCCTCGCCGCGTTCGCGCTGCTGGCCGTGGCCGCCGGGTAGGACGACGGGCCGGTCCCTCCCACGAGCCGACGGCCGCGCTCACCGGCAGCGGGACGACCCGGTTCCCAACGTTCGCTCGATGCCCGCCCGGACGAAGGTGCGTGCGAGGCGTCCCCGTCTGATACGCCACGGCAGGGAGGCCCGGCGCGGGTCGGTTCCGTACCGGCGGCGGTGTATGTCACCGACGACCTCGGCGGGAGCACCCAGCTCGGCCAGCACCTCCAGCGCCTGCCCCTTGGTGATGAGCCGCCCGTCCCGCAGGGTGACCGATGCCCGTGCGAGGGTCAGCAGTCCGAGGTCCACCCAGATGTCGCGGAGCCAGCGGGTGGGCTTGGCGCTCGCCGGGTACCAGTAGCCCTTGAGGTCGCCCCGGATGAACTCCGCCAGCTCCTGATCGGACACCTCCGCAACGAGCTCGGCGGGCTCCGGGCCGAACAGCGACAATCCGCCCGTACTCAACTCCCGTCGGCTGACCGCCGTGACCGGCCGCTCGAACAACCGGCCCTGAGCCCAGGTCACATGATCACGGCCCACGTCCGGGAGTTGCGACCGCACCACATACGAGCAGTGCAGCTTCGCGGCCATCGGCACATCCGCAATCAACGCGCGGTGCAGAAGCCCGAGGTGTCGTCTCTGGGCCTCGGTGACCGGCGACTCCACGAGGGCCACGAGGTCGAGGTCGCTGCGCCCCGGCTGATAGTCACCCAACGCCAGGGACCCGTGCGCCCAGACCGCCTCCAGGGCAACGGCGTGACCGGCGTCGGCGATGAAGCGGTCCAGGAGGAGCCGGGTGGGCCGCGCCTCGTCGGCATTCATGGAACCGACTATGGCACGGTCGCCCGGCCGCGCGGGTGACGGACGACCGGATCAGGCCTCCGGCGGGTCCCCGTGGTTCGCGAGCGCATGAACGAGACCGAGTACCGTCCGCAACTGCCCGTCGCGTCTGATCGACGACGACGGCGCATCCGGCCAGTTCCGCCCCGGCCCCCGCGATGGCAGCGCGGCCGCTCCCGTCCTGGAGATTCGCGACATGGACGATCTGCGCCGTATGGATCTCACCGCGGGCGATCTCAACCGCGACGGCCGCACCGAACTGGTCGTCGGCGCCCCCGGCGGGAACGCGCACGCGGGCTCCCTGTGGGTCTTCCCGACCACGGCCTCCGGTGTGACGGCCAAGGGCTCGTTCACGTTCGGCCACGGGACGCTGGGCACGGTGGCGACGGCCGCGGAGCTGGGCCCGCCGTTCAACCGCTGACACAGGCTCCGCCCCGCGTCACGATCACGGCCGGGGGTAAGGCCGGCCCTACCCCCGGGACTCGGGCAGCACGGATGTACCCGCCCCGAGACCCTCTCCTACGGTGAGGCCATGCGCCCCCGCACCGTATGGCAGGCCCTGCCGACCGCTCGCTATCTGCTGACGTCCTGGCCCTGGAGGTCGGCCGGTTACCTGATCAGCGGTGCTCTGGCCGGCGCGGTCGTCCTGGTGGTGATCGTGACCGGAGTGGCGGTGGGCGGTGCGCTCTCCCTCGCATTGATCGGACTGCCGCTGCTCGCCCTCCTCGCTCTGACCGGGATTCCGGTCGCGGCCCTGGAGCGGCGCAGGCTCCGCCTCATGGACCGCGCCCCAGCCCCCGACCCGCACCGCCGGCCTGAGGAACCGGGGCTGTGGAGCTGGATGACGTGCCGGTTCCGGGAGCGGGCGACCTGGCGGGAACTCGGGTACGTGCTGCTGGCCGTGGTCCTGTGGCCACTCGACACCCTCGCGGTGGGCGTCTGCACGGTCGTCCCACTGGCGGTGGTGAGCACTCCCGTGGTGATGGAGGTGTACGGGGACGGTGCGGAGGCCCGGGTGGTGAAGCTGTGGACGGTCACGACGTGGCCCGAAACCTTCGCGACCGCGACGGGCGGACTCGTAACTCTGATGCTCGGCTGCTACAGCCAACTCCTGCGCCGCCGCCGCGATCCACTGGAGCGCCTCACCGCCAGGGAACGCGAGGTGCTCGCCCTGGTGGCCCAGGGCAGGTCGAACGGTGCGATCGCCCGCGACCTGGTGGTCTTCGAGGCCGCGGTGGGCAAGCACATCGGCAACATCCTCGCCAAGCTGGACCTCCCACCGGCCGACGAGACGCACCGCAGGGTGCTGGCCGTACTGACCTTCCTGCGCGCGTAACCCGGCGGATTTGCCACGACGTCCCGTGGCGGGATGCGGCAACCGCGCCGAGGAGCGCGCCGGAAGACAGCTTTCAGGGGCCGGGCCTGTGCACAGGGGGCCCGGCTTCGGCGTGGGACCGCCCGGGCCCCTCGGCCGGAGGCCCCGGACATCAGGGCCCGATCGCGGAAGGGATGACCGTCGCGATCAGGCGAGGAGGTTGCGGGTCAGTGCTGCGAGCCGTGCTCGTGCCGTCGTGTCGTAGGCCTGCTCGTGGGCCGGGCTCTCGGTGAACTGATCGAAGTACTTGCCGGTCACCGTCTCCAGGGCCGGGTCGGTGATCAGCCGGACGGTCGGCCGAGCCCCCTCGTCGATGCCGACCGCGGGGGTGAGTCCGGAGTCGCGCACTCCCTGGGTGTCCATCAGGTGTGCCGGGTGCAGCGTGTTGACGGTGACCCCGCTGTCCACGAGTTCGGCGGCGAGGTCGAACGTCCACATGATCATTGCCAGCTTGCTCCGGCAGTAGGCATCAACACCTCCGTAGACGCGCTCCAGCATGACGTCGTCGAAATCGATGGGCGCCTGCCCGACCGAGGCGACGTTGACCACCCGCGCGGGCGCGGAAGCGGTCAGCAGCGGCAGCAGTTCGCGGGTCAGGAGGTGGGGCGCCAAGTAGTTCACGGCGAAGCGCAGTTCGTGGCCCTGGCGGCTCACTTCGCGCCTGGTGCGGTCGGTGCCGAAGCCGATTGCGACATTGTTGACCAGGACGTCGAGCCGGGACTCGGCATCGATGATGCGGGCGGCCATGGCCAGGACCTGATCGAGGTCGGCCAGGTCGGCGAGGTATGTGCGCACCGGCACATCCGGTGCGGTCGCGCGTACTTCTGCGGCGATCTCGTCCAGCCGCCCACGGTCGCGGCCGTGCAGCAGCAGTGTGGCGCCCTTGCCGGCGAGGTCGAGTGCGACATGGCGGCCCAGCCCCTGGGTGGCGCCGGTGATCAGGACCGTCCTGTTACGCGCCGAAGGAATCTCGGTATCCATGCCTTGAGTTATATCAAGACCTTGTCATCATAACCATTCTTGCTGACTGTTCGCGGCTGTATGCTCGCCGTCATGGGAATGACCGCAGACGAGCGCCTCGGAATGGACATCAAGCGCACGGAGCAAGCCCTCATGGCGGCCAAGAGCGCCGCACTGAAGGGAGCGGGCCTGACCGTCGCGCAATACGCCGCTCTGTTCGTCCTCGCCGAGAACCCCGGCATCTCCGGGGCCGCGCTGGCCCGCACCTGCCTGGTCACCCCACAGGCCATGGCGGCCGTGCTGAAGAACCTCGAAGAACGCGGCCTGGTCACCAGGTCGGCGCACCCGTGGCACCAGAAGATGCTGGAGACCCGGCTCACCGACACCGGCCGCGAAACCGCACGCCTGGCCGACGAACGGGCCGTGCGCATCGAACGCCGCCTCGCCGACGAGTTCACCCCCCAGGAACGCGACACCCTGCGAGGGCTGCTCGCGCGCTGCGTCACAGCCATCCAGCAAGACTGAAATCAGCCCCCCCTGGCCGACCGCTTGGAGAGGCTGACGGCCCAGCTGAAGCGCGTCGCGGGAGGCTGTGCCCGGCAGGGCAGGGCCGGGTTCGGTGGTTCTGATCACGCGGTCGGGCGGCGCTTCCCGTATGTACTGGGCGTGCTTCGGTTGACCGTGGCTTCGGAAGTGCCGCCGCGCATCCGCTGTGGCCAGCCGCAGAAACCCGGTGACAGCCGGACAGCGCCGGACCCGCCCCGCCGTGACCTGGGGCCGGTCCGGCGCTTATGCGTTCGCTACGCCGCCCTCGCTACGGTGCTGTGGCCTGCAAAAAAGGCCCTCCCGAGGGAGGGCCTGATGTCGTGCGGACTGTGTGCCCCCGGCAGGACTCGAACCTGCGGCCAAGCGCTTAGAAGGCGCCTGCTCTATCCACTGAGCTACGGGGGCCGGGTGTTGGCCTCGGCGGCCTGGAGCCCTGGGGCCGGGCCGGTCGATGACCCGCCGGGACAAGGATAGGGCTCCGATCGCCTCGACCTGGTTGCTTCACCTGCGTGGCACGATGTGGAGGTTCGGTGAAGCGAACCGATAATCGCAGGTGGGTGGGATTCCCGCATCGCTTTTTACGCCTCGTGGCCCGGGTGTTGTGCACTCGTTATGCCTGCGCCCCACTCGTCCCCTCTGTCCCGACTCTGTCTCAGCGGGAGAACCGGCGCGCAGAGGTGGCTATACGCTTCAAAAAGGCGCCAAAATTGGGCATTCTTCGCATGTGGTGACCTTGGACGTACGGCCTCAGCTCATCGACGCACTTTCCGCCCTGCGCGACCGTGTCGCTGCCGTGCGTCTTCCACTTCCGCTGCCGGGGGCCGCGCGCGCCCGCCAGACCCGTAGCGAGTTGCTCGCCCAGCTCGACGACTATCTGCTTCCCCGGCTCAGAGATCCTGAAGCGCCCCTGCTCGCGGTCATCGGCGGGTCCACCGGGGCGGGGAAATCGACGCTCGTCAATTCGCTGGTGGGGCGGCTGGTCAGCGAGGCCGGGGTGCTGCGCCCGACCACGCGGACGCCCGTGCTCGTCTGCCATCCGGATGATCACCACTGGTTCGCGGGGGTCCGCGTACTGCCGCAGCTCACCAGGGTCTGGCTGCCCCCGGAGGAGAACGGGGACCCTGGTCGGTACGACGACCTCGACGGGAGCGAGGAGGACGGGACCGCGCTGCGCGTCGAGACCGCCACCGGGCTGCCGCGCGGGCTCGCGCTGCTCGACGCGCCCGATATCGACTCGCTCGTGGTACGGAACCGGGTCCTGGCCGCCGAGCTGATCTGCGCCGCGGATGTGTGGGTGATGGTGACCACGGCCTCCCGGTACGCGGACGCCGTGCCGTGGCACCTGCTGCGTACCGCAAAGGAGTACGACGCCTCGCTCGTCACCGTCCTCGACCGGGTACCGCACCAGGTGATCGCCGAGGTGTCCCGGCAGTACGGGGCGCTGCTCACCAAGGCGGGCCTCGGTGAGGTGCCGCGCTTCACCATTCCCGAGCTGCCCGAATCGGCCGGCGGCGGCAGCGGCCTGCTGCCCACCACCGCGGTCGCCCCGTTGCGGGCCTGGCTCAGCCACCGCGCCCAGGACCCGGCGGCCCGTCAGCAGGCGGTCGGGCGCACGGCGGCCGGGGTCATCGACTCGCTGGACGTACGGATGCCCGCGCTGGCCGGGGCCGTCGCGGCCCAGTGCGCGGCGGCCGTGCGGCTGACCGGCGTGGTCGAGGACGCGTACCGCACGGAAGGCGCCCGGGTCCGGCGGCGGCTGCGCAACGGCGGCGTGCTCGCCGGGGACGCCCGGACCCGGTGGCGTGGATACCCGATGTACAGCAACTCCGAGGAACTCCTCGAAGCGCTGGTGGAGAGTCTCGCCGCACTTCTGCAGTGCGCGGTGGCCGCAGCCGACGAACAGATCCGCACGACCTGGCAGCGCGAGCCCGCAGCCGGGGTGTTCGGCTTCGAGGATGTCGGCCGGGAGGCCGGGGGATGGGGGCCCGCCGAGGACATCCGGGGCCGGATCGCCATGGCCGTACGGCGGTGGTGGCGGGTGCTGGAGGAACTGGCCGAGGAAGAGGTGCGCCGGCTCGAACGCAATGCCGCACCCGACGCCGAGACAGTGGTGGCGCTCCTGGCCGCCGCACTGCTCGGCGGTCGCCGTACCCGCGGCGCCGGGGAACAACTCGCCGAACGGATCGGGGCCCAGGGTGCGCTGCGGCTGCGCGACAAGGGCGGCGCACTGCTCACCAACTGCCTCGACCGGGTGCTGGACGGCGAGCGCGACCGGCGGCTCGCGCCGCTCGACGCACTCGATGTGGCCCCGGAGCCGCAGGCCGAACTGATTGCCGCGCTGTCCGTACTGCAGAAGGAGAGGTGGCAGCGATGACTGCCGTCATTGACGAGGGGCCCGGCCGGGGCGAGAGTCCCACTTCTCACGAGGACCGGAACCACCGGAGCCGGCGCCGGACACCCGGCGACCTGCGCACAGCCGTGCCGGAGGCGGGCGGGGACTGGAACGACGGGCTCATCGCCCGGCGCGCGGCCGCCAAGGGGGCAGACACCGAGACCGGGAACGCCCCGAGCGGCGAGGTACGGCTGCCTCAGGGCGAGGCGTACGTACCGTCGAGCGGTCCGCTCCGGCCGCGGCTCGACGCGCTGCGTGAGCTCGTCGGGCTGTCCAGGGCCAGGCTCGACCGGGCCACCCTCGCCGAGGCGGGACGCGTGCTCGACGAAGCGGCGGCCCGCCAGCGGCTCTCCTCCAGACACACCGTCGTCGCCATCGCCGGAGCGACCGGCAGCGGCAAATCGACCCTGTTCAACTCCCTCGCGGGTGCCCAGATCTCCGACACCGGTCTGCGCAGGCCGACCACCTCCGCCCCCATCGCCTGCTCCTGGACCGACGGGGCCGCCGGGCTGCTGGACCGGCTCGCCATTCCGGGACGGCTCAGGCGCAGGCCGCAACAGAGCGGCATGGACGCCGATGAGGCACTCCAGGGGCTCGTCCTCGTCGACCTGCCCGACCACGACTCGGCGGCGACCGGGCACCGTGATCAGGTCGACCGGGTGCTTGCGCTGGTCGATGCGGTGATCTGGGTCGTCGACCCGGAGAAGTACGCGGACGCGGCCCTGCACGAGCGCTACCTGCGGCCGCTCGCCGGGCACGCCGAGATCACGTTTGTCGTCCTCAACCAGATCGACCGGCTGCCCGGCGACGCCGCCGACCAGGTCCTCGACGATCTGCGCCGGCTGCTCGACGAGGACGGCATGGCGCTCGGCGAACACGGCGAACCGGGCGCCACCGTCATGTCCCTGTCCGCACTCACCGGCGAAGGCGTGGGCGAACTGCGCGAGGTGCTCGGCCGGTTCGTCCAGGAGCGCACGGCAGCGGCGCGCCGGCTGTCCGCGGATGTGGACGCCGCCGCGGCCAGGCTCCGTCCGGTGTACGTCGCCGAGGGGCGGTCCGGTCTCGGCGAAGGGGCCCGCGAGGAGTTCGCCGACCGGCTCGCGGAGGCCGTCGGAGCGGCCGCGGCGGGACAGGCGGCCGAGCGCGAGTGGCGAAGGAACGCCGGCCGGGCATGCGGCACGCCGTGGCTGCGGCTGTGGCGCTGGTACGAGTCCACCCGGCGGCCGGGAAGCCTGGAGTGCCTGGCGCAGCCCGCACCCCCCGAGGAGCAGCTCACCGCCCGGCAACGTGTCGAGCAGGCCGTGCGGACGGTGGCGGACGAGGCCGCCGGCGGACTGCCCGGCCCCTGGGCACAGGCGGTCCGCGAGGCCGCGGTGAACGGTGCGGAAGGGCTGCCGGAGGCGCTCGACGAGCTGGCGGAAAGGGTCGGCAGCGCGGACGGGCGGGGGTGGGCGGTGAGCTGCTTCTCGGGTGGCGCGGCAGGCGGCGCGCAGGGTTCGGTCGGTCCGGGCGGTTCGACGGTCGTGGCGACCGGGGTGGCCGGGGCCTCCGGTGTGGCGCACAGCGGTCGCGTGGGCGGGAAGCCGCCGCGGCCCAGGTGGTGGCCCGCCGCCGTGCTGGCACAGGCATCGATGACGTTGCTGCAGATCTTCGGCGGTCTCTGGCTGGTGGGCCAGATCGTCGGCGTACTCGAACCGGGATTCCTCACGCCCGCCCTGGTGATGCTGGCCGGGATCACCGGCGGTCCGCTCGTGGAGTGGTCGTGTGCGGCCGCGGCACGGGGGCCCGCCCGACGGTACGGGCAGGAGGCCGAGCGGCAGTTGCGCGAGGCGGCGGCGGCCTGTGGGCGGGCACGGGTGCTCGATCCGGTGGCGGCGGAACTCGTGCGGTACCGCGAGGTGCGGGAGCGGTACGTGACGGTGACGGAGTTTTCCACAACTGTTCGGTAGTCCACAGGCATCAGCAGGATTTCCGCCTTCCCTCCAACCTGGGATCAGTGGCCGCGCGGGTGCGGTCGCTGGAGCCGAAGGCCGAAGGGGAGGCGGAGTCATGAATGACACCTTGGTGACACTGGTGGGAAACGCGGCGACGGGCGTGGAGTTCCGGGAGACCGCGACCGGCGGAATGGCGCGATTCCGGTTCGCGGTGACGCCGCGCCGCTGGGACCGCGAGAAACAGCTCTGGACGGACGGGCACACCAGCTTCTACACCGTGTGGGCCTGGCGGACTCTGGCATCGAATCTGTCCGGTTCCGTCTCCATCGGAGAACCACTCGTCGTGCACGGCAGGTTGAAGGTGCGCGAGGAGGAACGGGAGGGCCGGCGCAGGACGTTCGTGGACATCGAGGCGGTGGCGGTGGGGCACGACCTGACCCGGGGGACGGCTGCGTTCCGGCGGGTGATGAGGGGTGACCCGGGGCTGGTGGCACGCCGGGGGAGTGTGGACGGGGCGGTGGACCAGGGCGACGGGCCGGTGCGCTCGGACGAGCCGGACTGGTCGGGCGGCCCGGCGCGGGAGGCACGGGAAGCACGGGAGGTGAGCGAGGCGCGGCCGGGTGGTTCGTGCGAAGCGGTACGGGCCGAGGGGGACGAGCGGGAGGGGGGAGGCGAGCGGAGTGAGCAGCCCGAGCGGTCCGAACAGTCTGAACGGGTCGGGCGACAGCGGGTGCGGCGGCCGACGGTGCGTCAGAAACGCGGTCAGGAACTTGCGTCGGCGTCGTGACCGGACGGGAGCGAGGGGCGGATCTGACGGGAAGTCGGATCGGAGGGCGTCGAGGCGCCGCGCGCGATACCGGCGATAACGATTCCGATTCGGAATGGTTGTACGACGGTATGAGGGGGGAATGTTCATCCCTTCCTCCTTAGGATTCCCCCGTACTCACGGGGCACTTGAGTCGACTGGCGGGACAATCCCCACACGCGCATCAGGCGCGGAGGGTCTCGCCCGGAGGGGAATTCTGTGTTTTCTGCTCATTCAGCGACCGTTTCGTCGTCCACGGAGACGACCAGTTCTCCACGGCGGCGGGGCATAGCCCGGCTGGCCGCTTCGGTGGTGGCATCCGGTCTGGTCATGGCAGGCGCCCTCGTCGGCGCGGGCAGTGCGGTCGCCGACGAGGCGCCGCAGCATCAAGGTGGCGCGGCAGCGGTCCTGGACGGGTTGAAGACCTACGACCGTGCCGTGCTCCACGCGGACGGCCGGAATCAGGAGCTGCCCGCCGGGCTCTTCGAGATGACCGTCGACGGCGGTGGCAACCTCAAGACGTACTGCATCGACATCCACAACCCCACCCAGGACCAGGCGAAGTATCTGGAGACCCCCTGGAACCAGACCTCGCTCGGCAGCAACAAGAACGCGGGCAAGATCCGCTGGATCCTGGAGCACTCCTACCCGCAGGTCGACGACCTCGCGGCGCTCGCCAAGCAGGCCGGCACCGGGCCGCTCACCGAGAAGACCGCGGCGGCGGGCACCCAGGTCGCCATCTGGCGCTACTCGGACAACGTCGATGTCGACGCAACCGACAGCCAGGCCGAGAAGCTCGCCGACTGGCTGGAGCACAACGCCGTCGACCAAGCCGAGCCCAAGGCCTCCCTCGCCCTGGACCCGGGCGCGGTCTCCGGCAAGTCCGGTGAGCGGCTCGGGCCGGTCACCGTCCGTACCAATGCGGGCCAGATCTCGGTGACCCCGCCCGCCGACGCCGCCAGCGGTGTCAAGGTCACCGACAAGAGCGGCAAGCCCGTGACCGCGGCGGCCAACGGTGCTGAGCTCTACTTCGACGTACCGGCGGGCACCGCCGACGGTTCCGCCTCGCTGACCGTCCAGGCAACCACGTCGGTGCCGGTCGGCCGGGCCTTCGCCGGGGTGACCAAGAGCCAGACCATGATCCTGGCCGGCTCCAGCGAGTCCACGGTCTCCGCGGCCGCCACCGCGACCTGGGCCAAGCAGGGTGCGATCCCGGCGGTCTCGGCGCAGAAGAACTGTGCCAAGGGCGGCGTGGACGTCACCGCGAGCAACACGGGCGACGAGGCGTTCACGTTCGAGCTGGCCGGGGCGAAGCACACCATCGAGGCGGGCAAGTCCGAGACGGTGACCGTCCCGGTCGCCGAGGACCAGGCATACGACATCACGGTGACCGGCCCCGGTGGCTTCACCAAGACGTTCAAGGGCGTCCTGGACTGCAAGACCAGCGGCACCGGCGGCACCGGCACTGACACCCAGACCGGCGGTGACAAGCCCGCCCCGGCCACGACCGGTGGCGGCTCGACCGGTGGCTCGGGCGACCTCGCCGAGACCGGTGGCTCCAGCGCCACTCCGGTCATCGGGGGCGTCGCGATCGCTCTCGTCGTCGTCGGCGGCGGCGCGGTCTTCCTCCTCCGCAAGCGCAAGACGCAGTCCTCCGCCCAGTAATCACGGAGTGACGAACGGCGGGCAATCTGTCACGCCTGCCTGATGGCGGCCCCGGTACGCGAACGCGTACCGGGGCCGTCGCATGCCGGAAGACGGGGGGCGGTGCGTGCCGGTAGGCGGGACGGGGTGTACCGCGGACCGGACTGGTTTCCATCCCGGGATGGACGTCAGGCAAGATGGGGTGTATCTGCCCACACATCGATTGCCGGACGGTTTCTCTTGGCTGAGTACATCTACACGATGCGCAAGACGCGCAAGGCGCACGGCGACAAGGTGATCCTTGACGACGTCACGCTGAGCTTCCTGCCCGGGGCGAAGATCGGTGTGGTGGGCCCCAACGGCGCCGGTAAGTCCACGGTGCTGAAGATCATGGCGGGCCTGGAGCAGCCGTCCAACGGTGACGCGTTCCTGTCGCCCGGTTTCAGCGTCGGCATCCTCATGCAGGAGCCGCACCTCGACGAGGCGAAGACGGTCCTGGAGAACGTCCAGGACGGCGCCGCCGAGATCATGGGCAAGCTCAAGCGCTTCAACGAGGTCGCCGAGCTCATGGCGACCGACTACTCCGACGCGCTCATGGACGAGATGGGCAAGCTTCAGGAGGACCTGGACCACGCCAACGCGTGGGACCTGGACGCCCAGCTGGAGCAGGCCATGGACGCCCTGGGCTGCCCGCCCGGCGACTGGCCGGTCGTCAACCTCTCCGGTGGCGAGAAGCGCCGCGTCGCGCTCTGCAAGCTGCTGATCGAGGCCCCCGACCTGCTGCTCCTCGACGAGCCCACCAACCACCTCGACGCCGAGTCGGTGAACTGGCTGGAGCAGCACCTCTCGAAGTACGCGGGCTGCGTCATCGCCGTCACGCACGACCGGTACTTCCTGAACAACGTCGCCGAGTGGATCCTCGAACTCGACCGCGGCCGCGCCATCGCCTACGAGGGCAACTACTCCACATACCTGGAGAAGAAGCAGGCCCGCCTCAAGGTCGAGGGCCGCAAGGACGAGAAGCGCGCGAAGCGGCTCAAGGAAGAGCTGGAGTGGGTCCGCTCCAACGCCAAGGGCCGGCAGACCAAGTCCAAGGCGCGTCTCGCCCGTTACGAGGAGATGGCGGCCGAGGCGGACAAGATGCGGAAGCTGGACTTCGAGGAGATCCAGATTCCGCCGGGCCCGCGGCTCGGTTCCGTCGTCGTCGAGGTCGAGAACCTCTCGAAGGCCTTCGGCGACAAGGTCCTCATCGACGACCTGTCGTTCACGCTGCCGCGCAACGGCATCGTCGGCATCATCGGTCCGAACGGCGCGGGCAAGACCACGCTGTTCAAGATGATCCAGGGCCTGGAGACCCCGGACACCGGCTCCATCAAGACCGGTGACACGGTCAAGATCTCCTACGTCGACCAGTCCCGCGCCAACATCGACCCGAAGAAGACCCTCTGGGCCGTCGTCTCGGACGAGCTGGACTACATCAACGTCGGCCAGGTCGAGATGCCCTCGCGGGCGTATGTCTCCGCGTTCGGCTTCAAGGGCCCGGACCAGCAGAAGCCGGCCGGTGTCCTGTCCGGTGGTGAGCGCAACCGCCTGAACCTGGCGCTGACGCTCAAGGAGGGCGGCAACCTGCTGCTCCTCGACGAGCCCACCAACGACCTCGACGTCGAGACCCTGTCCTCGCTGGAGAACGCCCTGCTGGAGTTCCCGGGCGCCGCTGTGGTCATCTCCCACGACCGCTGGTTCCTGGACCGCGTCGCCACGCACATCCTGGCGTACGAGGGCGACTCCAAGTGGTACTGGTTCGAGGGCAACTTCGAGTCGTACGAGAAGAACAAGGTCGACCGCCTCGGCGCGGACGCGGCCCGCCCGCACCGTGCCACGTACAAGAAGCTCACGCGAGGCTGATCGTCTTGGCACGTCACATCTACAACTGCCCGCTGCGCTGGTCGGACATGGATGCCTTCGGCCACGTGAACAACGTGGTCTTCCTCCGCTATCTGGAGGAGGCGCGCATCGACTTCATGTTCCGGCTGGCGCCGGGGGACGGCTCGCCGTCCTTCTCGGGCGGGTCCGTCGTGGCCCGGCACGAGATCGACTACGTACGGCCGCTGGTCCACCGGCACGAGCCGGTGACCGTCGAGTCGTGGGTCACGAAGATCGGCGCCGCGTCGCTGACGATCGCGTACGAGATCAAGGACCCGGACCAGGTCTACGTACGGGCCTCGACCGTCGTCGTGCCGTACAACCTGGCCGAGGAGCGGCCCCGGCGGATCTCCGCCGAGGAGAAGCTCTTCCTCCAGCAGTACCTGGTCGAGGAGCCTGCCGCAGCATGACGGTGCCCGTGCGGTCGCTGGAGTTCGCCGACACGAGGGAGGCCGCGGATCTCGCGGCCTTCCTCGGCCGGCTGCTCCGCTACGACCGGGCAGCCGCGGTGCGGATGCAGGCCGGCGGCAGCGCGCTGGCCGTGTTCGGCAGGCCACCGTCGTTCGAGGTCCTGGCGATCCGGGCGGCGCGGCTGGCCGGATCGCACGACTTCGACGTCACGGTGTCCGCCGGTGAACTCCTCGAATCCCTCGACGTCGAGGGCACGGCAGCCGGTTCGGGCGCCCTGCCCGCACCCGTCACCGGGCCGCCGTGGACGGGTGTCCTCCCGCCCCGCGGTGGCTGGCACGAACTGCCGGGCCTGCCCGACCCGGTCTCCCTGCGCACGGCAGTCACCGCCGCGGTGGCGGAGTTCCGCTCCCGCGACGAGGCCCTGCCCGAGGACCGCCGCACCCGGGCGGAGCGGGACCTGATCGGCCGCGAGATCTGGTCGCGCACGGTCGCCGGTACCGAACTTCCGCTGCGGGCCGTGCACGCCGCCCAGTCCCTCGGCTTCCTCCGCCCGGCGCCGGACTTCCCGGTCGCCCTGCTCGCAGCAGGGGCCTGGCTGCGGCTGCGCACCCCGTTCGGCTCGATCGCCCTGCGTGGCCCGGGCAGCGGGCTCGGCACGCTCGCGGTGACGGTGGGCGCGGGCTGAGCGACGGCCCGACGACAGGACCCGTCCGGACGGGCCGGCGGACCCGTCCGGACAGACTGACAGGACCTAACCGGTCAGGGCCCTGTCCACCAGCCGGAGCGCGGCCAAGTCCTGGGCGTCCTGTGCCGGGTCGCCCATCCGCAGGGTGAACGTGGCGCTGGTCGCGGCCCGCGCACCGTCCGGCGTCACCCCGCTCTCGGAGACGATCCCCAGATGGGTTCCGCCGTGGAACCAGATCCCGCCGCTGCTCCCGGCCACCGGGCGCCAGGCGATGCCCAGTCCGTAACGGACCCCCGGCGCCGCACTCCAGTCCTCGGCCACGACCGTCTCCTTCATCGCGGCCAGCTGGGGCGGGCGCAGCAGCCGGCCGCTCATCAGGGCGCGCAGGAAGACACCGTGGTCATGGGTGGTGCTGATGACGGAGCCGTCCGCCCCGCCGCCGGACGCCAGCGTCGTGTCGGTCGGCCGGGCGCAGCCAGGGAACCAGGTGTACGCGGTGGCCGTGGGGTGGGGCACGTACGGCGAGGTTCCCGGCGTGAACGTGTGGCGCAGGACCAGGGGTTCGATGATCCGGTCGTGGATCTCCTGCGCCCAGGAGTTGCCGGTCACCTGCTCGATGATCAGGCCCGCCACCACGTAGTTGGTGTTGGAGTAGCCCCAGCGCCGTTCCCGGGCGGGGTGTTCGGCGTTCGGCACCCACAGGGGCGGCCGGCTCAGGGCCGCCTTCAGCTGGTCCTCGGGGGCCGTGGTGCGGAACCGCGATCGGCGGTAGCCGTCCGGGGTGAACGCATCGGCCGAGTCCGGTGAGACGGCGAGATAGTCGTTCAGCCCGCTGGTCTGGCGCAGCAGATTGGCGACCGTGATCCTGCGGCCGTCGTTGCCGTTGCCCCGCACGGCGCCGGGCAGCCATCGCTCGACGGTGTCCGTGAGCGCGAGCCGCCCCTCGCCGGCCAGTTGGAGGGCGAGCGTGGCCGTGAAGGTCTTGGTGTCGCTGCCGAGCCGGTAGTAGGCGTCCCAGGGGACCGGGTGGTGCGGGGCCCGCAGGTCGGCGGATCCGGCGCGAGCCGTCGTCCGGCCGTGGGCGCTCTGCACCTCGGCCAGTACGCCGGTGGCGCCGGTGGCCCAGATCGCGTCCACATCGCTCTGGAGACGGCTGCGGAGCCCTGGGGCGCGGTGGGGTGCGGCGGCCGTCGCCGCGGGTCCGGACGCTCCGGTGAGCAGGGCCGCTGCCGTGGCCGCCAGGCCAGTACGTCTGCTGATCACCGGTCCTCCCCGGTGCGGGGGCAGGTCAGGTCGGCGCCGGGCAGCATGCCGTCGCGCAGATAGTCGTTGACGGCTCTGTCGGCGCAGGGGACGGAGGTGAGGCCGTCGAGTCCGCGCCCGTACACCCCGTGCGAGCGGATGTCCGCAGTCACCAGCCGCGAACCGGTCAGCCGGTGATGCAGAGCCAATGCCCCTTCGTAGGGGACGTTGTTGTCGCGCCGGGCCTGGAGCATCAGTACGGGTACGTCGTTGCCGATCACCGTGGCGGGCTCACGGGATGTGCTCGTCCAGAACGCGCACGGGGCCATCATGCTGTTGACGATCGGGCCGAAGACGGGCTGGGTGGCGCGGCTGCGCTCCATGTTCTTCCAGTACGTCTCCGGATTCTTCGGCCAGCCACCGGCCGGCCAGCCGTTGTCGCCGCACATGAAGAGGGCCCCGCCCAGCATGCTGTCCGCCAGTTCGGGCGACGCGAGCAGCTCAAGCATGGCGGCGAGCTCCGGGCCGGGCTCGACCGGCCTGCCCGCGGCGGCATCGGTCAGGTCGCGCACCGTACCGGCGAGCGCCGGGTCGTACTCCTCGTGCTGGATGAGCTGCCTCAGCACCAGTCGCAGCAACGGCGCGTCGAGCCGGATGCCGGAGACGGTGACCGGGCGCCGCTCGGCCCCGTCGAGCAACTGCTGGACATTCGACCGTACTTGGACGGGCGTCTTGCCGAGCCGGTAGGTGCCGTTGTGCCGTGCGGTCCATCCGGCCCAGGCGTCCAGTGCCTCTTCGAGCGGCTTGCCCGCCCGCTGGAAGAGTTCGTACTGGGTGGCCGACGGGTCGGTCGAGGAGTCGATGACGATGCGGTCGGCGCGGCGGGGGAACATCTGGGTGTAGACGGCGCCCAGATCGGCACCGTAGGAGACGCCGTAGTACGACAGCCTGCGCTCGCCCAGCGCCGCGCGGATCGCGTCCATGTCGCGGGCGACGTTCCGGGACGTGGCGTGCGGCAGGAGCCGGGCGTTGTCCCCGTGCTCCAGGCAGCGGCGTGCGGTGTCGCGTGCGGACCGTACCGACCGCTCGAAGTCCTCACGGCGGGTCGTGGTCGGGCCGGGCGCGGGCGTCGGGGCGGCGGGGTCACAGGTGATGGGGGTGGACTCGCCGAGGAAACGGGGATCGAAGCCGATCAGGTCGTAGCGGTCCGCCACATCCTTCAAGGCGGGTCGCAGATAAAGGGTGTTGGCGAGTCCGGCGCCGCCCGGGCCGCCCGGATTGGACAGCAGGATGCCCCGCCGCTTGCCGTGTTTCGCGTCGGCCTTGATACGGGAGACCGCGATCCGGATCGTCGGGCCGCCGGGATCGGAGTAGTCGAGGGGAACGGTCACCTTCGCGCACTGCGCGCCCGCCTCGTTCAGCTCCTGCTGCTGCGGCGAGCAGGGGCCCCAGACGAGCCGCTGGTGGGCGGGGGCGGAGGGGGCGGCGGGGGCGGCCGACGCGGGCACCGTGCCCGCGAGTAAACAGGTCAGGCCCAGGCCGGCGGTGGCCAGTCGGGTAACGCGCATCGTGCTCCTCGGGATCAGGTGGATGACTCCCGCACGACGCTAGGGGTGTGCCCGGCGCGGGAACATCGGGCCACCCGGTCGAAGCGCCCTGGGGCCAGCACCACCAACACCCCTTACGGGTGCGGCTGGTCGTCCGGCCACACCCCGATGTGGTCCTGCTCCAGCTCCAGCATCACGCGGTGCTCCATCCCGAGCGCCTCCGTGTAGTCGGCGGGCAGCTGCAGGCGGCCCGCGCGGTCGAGCATCGCGTACTCCCGCGCCACCTGGGACTCCAGGCCCGTCGCCGCGTCGACCTCGGTGCGGCGCAGCACCTCGGAGCTCGTACGGCCGTCACGGATGGCGACCGTGCGGCGGACCTCGCTCGCCACCGCCAGGTCGTGCGTGACGATCACGATCGTGGTGCCGAGCTCCTCGTTGGCGCGGCGGAACGCGGCGAAGACCCGCTCGCCGGACGCCGAGTCGAGTTCACCGGTCGGTTCGTCGGCGAGCAGCACCGACGGATTGTTGGCGAGCGCGACGGCGATCGCCACCCGCTGCTGCTGGCCGCCGGAGAGCTGCTGCGGGCGCCGGTCGCGGCACTCCTCCAGCCCCAGCATCCGCAGCAACGACTCGGCGCGCTCCACCCGTTCACGGCCCCGGCCCCGGCCGCGCAGCTGCATCGGCAGGGTGATGTTCTGTGCGGCGGTGAGGTACGGGAGCAGATTCCGGGCCGTCTGCTGCCAGACGAACCCGACGATGTCCCGGCGGTAGCGGAGCCGTTCCTTCGGTCCCATCGACAGCAGATCGCACCCCGCGACCTTCGCCGACCCGGCCGTGGGCACATCGAGGCCCGCCAGGATGTTCATCAGGGTCGACTTGCCGCTGCCGGACGCACCGACCAGGGCCATCAACTCGCCTTCGGTGACCAGCAGATCGAGGCCCTGGAGGGCCTGCACCTCCACCCCGTCCGCGGAAAAGATGCGGACCAGTCGGTCGCAGGCGATCAGCGCGTCGTGCCCGTAGGAGGGCCGGTCGCGGCGTGCGGTGGCCCGCTGTTCGAGCTCGGCCAGCGTGGTGTCGGTCGACGGCGACGTCATCGGGGGTCTCCTGCCCTGAGTTCGGTGATCGGTCCGCGGCTTCCGGCCCACCAGGCCTGGACGGCGGCCACCGCGGCGGTGAGGACGACCACGCCGAGCGCCGGAAGCGTCAGCGACCACGGGTCGGCCCGTAGCGCAATGGTGTCGTCTCCGCCGGATTCCGGCCCGGCGGAGAGAGCCAGGCTCACCAAGTCGACGCCCGGCGCCAGCAGGGCGGTCGTCGCCCATCCGACGAGCAGCCCGCCGACGGCGGCCAGCAGCGCCTGCGGCATCGCTTCGAGGCCGAGGAGCCGTCTGCCCTGCCGGGAGGTGAGGCCCATGGTCCGCAGCCGGGCCAGCAGAGCGGTGCGTTCCGGCGCGGTCTGCAGCAGCGACAGCAGAACGGCGAGCAGGGCGTAGCCCGCGCCGGCCGCGATCGCCGCCGCGTAGATCTTCTCGGCGCCCCGCTGCACGGGGGTGTCGACGAACGCCTCGCGTGCCTCGGAGCGCAGCCGCACGGAGACGTCCTTGCCCGTGTGGTGTGCCGCCGTGCGCAGTGCCTTCGTGTCCGGGGAGCCGCCGGTGACCAGCAGGGTGGTGGTCTGCCGGCGGGTGAGCGACGCGGCGTCGACGATCAGGAAGTCGCTGTCGGAGACGGCGGGAGTGCGCGTGACGGTACCCGCCACCCGCACCGTGAAGTTCCCGGCCGCCGCGGAGAGGTCACGTGCCCGGTCGCCGAGCCGCTCGGCGACGGACGGCGAGGCGATGACGGGCAGCACCGGGTCCTTCGGAGGCGCGGACTTCTTCGCTGCCGCGGAGGCCCTCAACCGGTCGGCGGGGAACGCCCCGAGGCCGGTTGCGCGGGCCAGCCGGGCATACGTCGCCGGGTCGACGCCCACCAGGGTGGCGTCCTTCGTGTGCTGGTCCCCGGTCCCGTCGGCCGGCAGCACCACGTCGTACTCGATCTGCACGCGCGCCACCTCCCGCACGCCGCCCGCTTTCCGTACCTCCCGGATCAGGCGGTCCGGGAGCGGTACGGAGTTGCCCGGGCCGCTGATCCGGGCGTCCGCGCCGATCGCGCGTACCGCCGCGTCGTCCCGCGCGTCCGCGATGCCCGCGAGCACCGAGCCGCCGAACGCCGCGGTGGTCAGCGCGATCAGCAGTGCGAGCAGCGGGAGCGTGCCACCTGCCGAGGTGCGCCCGGCGCGGGCCAGCGACAGGAATCCGACCGCGCCGCGCCGCCGGGCGACGGAGCGCGAGGCGAGACGCAGCGGCAGCGGAAGGAGCCGTACGAGGACCAGGGCGGCGATCAGACCGACGAGTACGGGGGCGGCGCTGACCAGCGGATCGCCGCCGCCGGAGCCCGTACCGCGCCGGCGCAGCGCGACGACCGCGCCGACGGCCAGCACCAGCAGGGTGAGCTCGGCGACCGTGCGCCGTCGCGACGGGCGGGCGTCCATCAGGTCGTCGCGGGCTCCGTGCAGCCGCGGCCTGCGGTGCGGCAGCGCCGTACACAGCGGCAGGGCGACGCAGACCAGTACGGCGACGGCGACCGCGCCGGTGACCGAGGGCCACAGCCGGGCGTCCCCGATGGTCAGTACGGCGATCAGCAGACCCAGCGCCGCCGCGGGCACCGTGGTCACCACCGTCTCGGCGAGCAGCCGGCCGCCGATGCCACGCAAGGATCCGCCGCGTGAGCGCAGCAGGGCCAGTTCGCTGCGGCGCCGGCCGCCCATCAGTCCGATGGTCATCAGCAGGACGACGGCGGCGACGGCTCCGATGCCCACGGCGGCGACCATGACGACCGGGCCGATCGCCTGACGCAGGGTGTCGTACCTGGTGAGGATCGTGTCCAGGTCGGTCGTGAGCGCGGCGTTCTCGCCGGCCACCGCACGCAGGTTCACCAGTCCCGGGCCGCCCTCCAGCGAGGCGATCGACGAGCGCAGGGCCGCCACGTCGGTGACGGTGAGGGGGGAGGCATCCGGTGGGATCCGCCAGAACGCCTCCGGCTGACCGGCGGTGGCGAGCAGCGCGGGCGCGGCGTCCGGCGGCAGCAGGACAGCCGCGATCCAGTAGTAACGCGGGATGTCATGCGTCGGTTTGGCCACCAGGGACGGGGTCCGGAGCAGTGGCTGGACCGACCAGTAGGCGGCCGCGGGACGCTCCGGGGTGACGATGCCGGTAATGCGCACGGTCAGCGGTGTTCCGCCCTGGGTCGGTACGGAGATGGCCGAGCCGACCTTGATCCGCAGGGCTTTCGCCGTCTCCTCGGTGACCGCGCCCTCCACCTCGGGCGTGCCCGCCGTGACCGTGCCGTGGACGGCGGGCCAGGTCCCGGTGCGCAGGGTGGCGTGGTCCGGCAGGTCCGACAGGGTCGAGTAGGTCAGCTCGGGGTCGATGAGGGACGGCCGCGGCAGCCAGCCCTCCTGCGCGGAGATCGGTTTCCCGGTGCGGAAGCCGTACGCGGACTGGGCGGTGTCGGGCCGCACCACGTCGGGCAGCCCGGACAGCACCCTGCGATGGACGGACGCCAGCGACGCCGCACTCACCGCTTCCTCACGCCGGGGCTGGGGCACCTGCAGATCGGGCTGCGGCGTGCTCAGCTCCAGCACACTGAGCCGGGGGTCCGCGGCGGCGATGTCATGGCGCAGCCCCTCGTTCTCGTAGCGGTCGACGGCACGCGGGAAAGCGGCGGCGAGGAACGCCGTCAGCAGCACCAGCAGCCCGAGCGCCCAAGCCGTGCCGGGAGCGGTACGCAGCCGGGTACGGACCCAGGGCGCGCAGGCGGCGGGGGCGCGACGGTCTCGAACGGAACGCGCACTCATGTCAGTTGTCCCCCTGGTGGCGCAGCGAGGTCGCGGGGTCGGCACCGCGCAGGGCGAGAAACACGACGATCAGCAGCGGCAGCGCGGCGACACCCGCCAGCAACGCGGCCACCTGCCCGGCCGGCAGTTGCACCAGCACCGGGGGCACCGGCGCGGTGGCCTGCCCGGTCAGCACGATGAGCGGCACGACGGCGCGGTTCAGTACGGCCCCGAGCGCGGCCCCGACCAGCAGCGCGATCGCGATCAGCACGCCCTGCTCGGCGGCGATCATCCGGGTCAGCCGTCGGCGCGGCGTCCCCAGTGCCCGCAGGACGGCGAACTCGGCGGTCCGTTCGCGCTGCGCGCCGGCGGCGCTCACCGCGAAGCCGACCGCGGCCAGGGCCGCGGCGACGACCGCCACCGCGGGCAGCGCGGACTGCGGCCCGGCGCCCAGTGGATCGCTGACCAGCTCCCGCGCGATCTCGTCGCGCACCTCGACCTGAGCCGGATCGGTGTAGGGCTGTGCCCGCAGCGCGGCGGCGACCTTTCCGGCCTGCCCGGGGGCGGTGCTCAGCCACCACTCGACGGGGGTGAGCACGGTGCCCGGACGGTGTGCGAGGACCTGGCCGACAGCCCTGAGGTCGAGCAGCAGGGCTCCGCCGTCCCGGGCCCGGTCGGAGCCGGTGACGGAGGCATCGGAGCCGGTGCCGGGGCCTGTGGTCGGCAGCCTGCGCACCACATCCGCGATCTTCACCCGGACCGTCTCGCCGGCCAGCGTGATGTCGACGCTCTGCCCCTTCCTCGCTCCGGCGGCCTTCAGATACGCGTCGGTGACGATGGCGTTCGGCGTCGGCGCCTTCGGACGGGGCGCGGTGGCCCGTACGGAGAAGGCGGGCGACTCCCACACGTCCGGGGCCGAGCCGGTGTCGTACCCGAAGGCCAGCAGGCTCTTCGCGGAGACCGTCACGTACACCGGATCGCCGGGCTGCTCCTCACCGGGCTGCTCCTCATCGGATACGGCGGCGGCGGTCTGCGTGGCGTCCCAGGCGAACCCGTCGGGCACCGGGACCGCCTGCTCGGTGCCGTCGGCCGTCACTGTCCTGAGGGCGCCGATGTCGACCCGGTGGGACTCGCTCCGGCCGGTCGGCCGGTTGCCGTCCAGCTCGAACCCGGTCACCGCGAGATCACCCGCGGCCGCCACCGCGAACGCGAACGGATGCGTTTTCCCGTCGACGGGTACGGCTCCGGCCGGTACCCGGTACGGGAAGCCGTAACGATCCTCCAGCAGCACGGTGACGAGCGGCGCGGTGCCGGACGGCGACGGCCGCGAGGGCGCCCCGGCCACCGTGATCCGCACGTCGAACCGGACCTGTTCGCTGCGCTGCGGCAGGAGCAGCCCGGCCCGTGCGGTCCTCGGCGGGGCGAGCGAGTCGAACAGCCGCTCCCGCGGCCCGTCACCGAGGTCGCCGCGCATCAGCATCCGCTCGTCGGCGTGCGCGGTGTCCAGGGCGAGGATCTCGGCGGTGCGTTCACCGGAGAGATCCAAGGTCGTACGGAACGCGGGCGCCGCCTCCCGTACGCCCGGCAGCCGCGCGTACGCGCCCGCCTTCGCCGGATCGTCCTCGACACTGCCCACCACGCGCACCGACGCACCGGCCCTGAAGTCCGCCTGGTCGCCCTGCGAACGGTCCCAGGAGGCGCGCTGCCCGATCGCCAGCATGCCCATGGCGACCGACAGGACCAGCAGCAGCACCGGTCCGGCATTGCGTAGCGGGCGCCGGCTGAACTGCCAGCTGGCCAGTGCAGTGATCAGCCCCCGGCCGCCCGCCGCACGGCGCTCCGCGAGCCGGGCCGCGGGCGGCAGCAGACGCAGCGTCAGTACGGTGCCCGCGAGCAGCAGCAGGGCGGGAGCCGCGACGAGCAGCGGATCGACGCCGAGACCGCCCTGCCGGTCACCGCTCAGCGCGCCGCCGCCGGAGCCCGTGTTCTGACGGTCGAGCTGCCAGTACGCCACCGCCGCGATCACCAGCAGACCGATGTCGGCGCCCGCCCGGAGCGGCGCGGGCAGCGCGGCGGCGCGGCGGGAACGACGCTCCCCGGCACCGGCCGCCAGCGCGGGCGCCACGACGGCCAGCGCACACGTCAGCGCGGCGACGGCGGAGACCAGCCACACGGTGGCGGTCGCGCCCCCGTCGAGCCGCAGCCCGATCCGGGACAGCGCGCCGCGGTCCGCAAGTAGCCGGGTCAGCGGCCCGGCGAGCAGCGGGGCGAGGAGCGCCGCGGGCAGCGCGAGCAACAGCGCCTCGATGGCGGCGAGCGCGGTGACGCGTCCGCGCGATCCGCCGCGGGCCCGCAGCAGCCGGGTCTCCCCGTCGCGCTCACTGCTCAGCAGCCGGGCCACCAGCAGCAGCGCGTAACCGGCGAGTATCACCAACTGGACGGCCACGATCATCAGCGTCGAGCGGGAGACCAGCAGCGCCCGGTCGATCTGCTCCAGCACCTGGGGGAGTGAGGTCCGCACGGTGGCCCCGCTCCTGAAACCGGGGGCGGCCTGCAGCTTCTTCGGAGCGGCCACGGCGGCGCTGTGCAGCGCCGCGGTCCGGCCCGTGGTGACGGTGCGGAAATCTGCGGTTGCCAGCCAGGACATCGTGCCGGAGCGCATCCGTCCGGAACCGAACACGGCAGGATCGGTGAGCAGCGGACCGTACGTCGTGAAGGCGACCTTGCGGATGCCGCGCCCGCCGAGTTCGTCCAACTGCCAGTACGGGTCGGCCTGGTCGGACGCCTCGTACACGCCGGTGATCAGGACGCGCACCGGCTTGTCGTCCAGCCGGTCGGTGAGGGTGAGCCGCGAACCGGGCCGCAGCTTCAGGACCCCGGCGGCGGTGTGCGGCAGGGCGACCTGGACGGGATCGCCGGCCCTTCCGTTCCCGGCCGCGGGCATGCGGCCCGCGGTCAGCCGGACGCGGCTGCGGTCGAGCGCGGCGAAGTGGGTGAGGTCCGGGTCGCCGCCCCGGACGTCCGAAGCCTGTGGACCGCCCGGCAGCGCGTACGAACCCGACGTCTCCAGGGTCCGGACCGTCACGGGCAGGCCGTCGAAGGTGTCGCGGGCGGTTCTCCGCGCGGTCGCGTCGGCCGCGTCCCGCTGCGCGGGCATCACCTGCGCGGACACGACGAGGGAGGCGGCGGACGCCGACCGATGCGTGAGGGCGTGGCGCAGCGCCGCGTCGCCGACGGAGCCGGAGAACGCGGTGAGCGCGGCCAGTACCGAGGCGGTGAGCAGGATCGCGAGGACAGCGGCGGCGAGCAGGAGCCGATAGGCCCTCACCCGGAGAAAGACAAACCCCGTCACACGTGCCCCCTTGGACCCTCACCGCACACACGCCCCCCGGCGATGTAGGGATGCTTTCAGGAAGCACGTGCAGTTGGAAACCGCTTGTGTGTGCACCTTGATGGGATCGTGATCGTTAATCGGATACGGAGGAACACATTCCGCACCCGGTGCGGGGGGCCGGGGTGTGTTCTCAGCCCTCGGTGTTCAGCATCGAGGCGGCGGCATAGGTGAGGTAGTCCCACAGCTGCCGCTCGTGCTCCGGCGCCAGTCCGAGCTCGTCGAGGGCGACCCGCATATGGCTCAGCCACGCATCGTGCGCCGCCCGGTCCACCCGGAACGGAACGTGCCGCATCCGCAGCCGGGGATGTCCGCGCTGCTCACCGTAGGTACGGGGACCGCCCCAGTACTGCATCAGGAACAGCCTGAACCGCTCCTCGGCCGGACCCAGATCCTCCTCCGGATACATCGGCCGGAGCAGCGGGTCCTCGGCGACCCCCTGGTAGAAGCGGTGCACCAGGCGCCGGAAGGTCTCCTCGCCGCCGACCTGCTCGTAGAAGGTCTGCTCCTGCAGCGTGTCGTGCGGAATGTCAGTCACCCGTCCATCGTCGCAGACGCACCGGCCGAGGACCGGGGTCCTAGGTCCTGCCCTCGGACCGTCGTCCGCCGGCCCCGACCTGCCCCGGCCCGGTTCCTGGCGCCGGGGCCCCCGGCGCAGGAAGGTGGAGGTATGGACGACGCACACCCGGACCCGTTCGCCGCGGCCGCCGCCGAGGAGCGATGGGCCATGGTGCGCGGGATCGTGGCCGGTGGGGCGCTGGGTGACCCGCAATGGCTAGCCGCGTTCGAGGAGGTGCCGCGGCATCTGTTCGTGCCGTACTACTTCGTGGGCGGTGGATTCGACCGCCTGTGGTGCGAGGACCCCGACCCGGTCAGGCGGGCCCAGTGGCTGCACGGGGCGTATGCGGACGGGGCGCTGGCCACCCGGATACGGGACGGTGAGCTGATCTCTTCGAGCAGCCAGCCGTCGCTGATGGCCCGGATGCTCGAAGAGCTGGACGTACGGGAAGGGCAGCGGGTCCTGGAGATCGGCGCGGGCAGCGGCTACAACGCGGCGCTGCTCGCGCACCGGCTCGGTGACGACGCCGTGACCACCGTCGACCTCGACCCGGAGATCACCGAGTCGGCCCGCCGGCATCTGGCGGCGGCCGGATACCGCCCGGCGGTGATCACCGGGGACGGGGCACGGGGCTGGCCCCGGCGCGGCCCGTACGACCGGATCATCGCGACCTGCACCCTGCCGTGCGTACCGCAGGCCTGGCTGGCACAGTGCACGCCCGGCGCACGGATACTGGCGCCGTTCGCCACCGGACTGATCGCGCTGCGGGTACGGGAAGGGGCGCACGGGAAGTATGCCGAGGGCCGGTTCCTGCACACGCCCGCGTACTTCGTACCGCTGCGCGGTACACCGGCGCGGCCCGCGCGGCGTCCTCACACGGGCGCACTGCCGAGGCGCGTCAGCGAGAACGAACTCTTCCGGTTCCTGCTGACGCTGACCGAGGCCACCCTCGACCCGCGCGAGGCCCTCGCCCTCTGGCAGCGCGAGCGGCGCCCCGAACGGGAGAGGTTCGGCATCACGGTCCGGGACGGGCGGCAGTGGGCCTGGCTGGACGACCCCGAGGGGCCGTACGCCTGGCCACTGCCCAGCGGGTAGGCGCGGGTCAGCCCCGGCGGATCGTGATCGTCGTCCACGCCCCGACGTGCACCTGGTCGCCGTCCTGGAGCGGGACGGGGACATAGGGCTGGATCGGGTCCTCGGCGCCGTTGAGCGTGGTGCCGTTGGTGGAGTTCTGATCGACCACGGCCCAGCTGGCGTCGGGCTGCTGCACCAGCACCGCGTGCTGGTGCGAGACGCCCGGGTCCTCCGGCGGCACGGACAGATCGATGTCGGGGGACTCGCCGGTGCTGTGCCTGCGGCGACCGATGGTGATCTGGTTGCCGGTCAGCGCAAGCTGCTGTTCCGGGGAGTACGCGGGCAGGTTGAGCCCGGTCGCCTCGGGACCGCTGCGCTGCATCATCGCCAGGAAGTACTCACGGTCCGGGGCGATGACCGCGGTCCAGGTCGCGGGCGGCTGGTTCTGGTTCTGACCCGGGAACGGCTGCTGCTGCGCCGGGGCCGGCGGCTGCGGAGCCTGCGTCCGGGACGGCGGCGACAGCATCCAGTCGTCGTCATCGCCGGACTGCGGCCCCTGCGGCGGGGCCGGCGGCTGGGAGGCCTGCGGGGCGGGTGGACCGGGCCGCTCGAACGCGGGCGGCGCCGACTGCTGCTGGAACGGCGGCGGCGGGGTCTGCTGCTGGAACGGCGGGGGCGGCGCGGTCTGCTGCTGGAAGGACGGCGGAGGCGGCGGTCCCTGCTGCTGGAACGGATGCGGCGGCTGCGGCGACTGTGGACCCGGCGCCGGGGGCCCGGGCCGGCTTCCCTGGTCGGGGGAGAGCGGTTCGGCCGGACGGTTCACCTGCGAGGGCCGCGAGCCCTGGTACTCGAACGGATCACGCTGCTGCTGAGGGCCCGGCGGCTGCTGCGCCTGGAAGCCGGGCGGCAGGTTGAGACCGGGCGGAGGGCCGGGAAGGCTGTGGGCCGGCGCCAGCGGCGTGTACGACGTCGCGGTGTTCGTGAGGAAGTTCCAGCGGCACTCCTCGCAGAACGGCGCCATGGCCTCACGCGGTGTGCGGCACTGCGGGCAGAGCTCGGCCTGCTGGGTCGCGTCGGGGCCCTGCGGGAAGCCGTGACCGGGAGCGGGCGGCGGGGGAGGCGGCGGGGGGACTGCACCCGCAGGCGCGCCCGCCCCGGCCATGCGATGGCCGCAGACCTCGCACCAGTCATCGGAACCCGACTGGTGTCCGTTCGGGCAGGTCGGCATGTCGGCGCTTCCCCCTCTCCTCGTCCGGCCCTGGGGGCCGTCATTTCTTCTTGCTCTCAGCCACCCGGCGGATCGCTCCGGCCGGGCGGCTCGGCTGTGCGGCTGTGTGGTTATTTCTTGACGCGAACGGTCTTGGTCGAGCGTGTTTCGAGTGTCATCGAGTCGGCTTCCGCGACCTTCGCCTTCAGTCGCACAGTACCGGTCGCGGCATCGACGACGTCCACCACCTTCGAAAGCAATTTCGCAGTTTCCTCGTTCCCGGACGCCGATGCCAGCTGCACCGCACGGCCCAGTTTCGCCGTTGCGCCGTCGAAGTCTCCCGACTTGCGTGCATCGAGCCCCTGCTGGATGACTTGTGCCAGTTCCGCCTGGCCCGTGTAGTGCGCGACCTGCGGGTTGATCGAGGTGGACGCCACCATGTCCTCCGTCCACACCGCCCGTACCAGGCCCTGCGAAAGGGTCTGCGGGGCCCCGCCCGACGGGTCGGGGAGGATCAGCGAGACCCTGGACGCCAGCATCTCCTGCCCGATGCCCGCCTCCGGCACCTGTACGCACACGTGGTAGTCGCGGGACTCGTCTCCCCAGGAACCCGTGGGATAGTCCCCGGCGCGGGGGCCCGCCTCGGTGCGGCGGTCGGTCAGATCGACGACCGTCGGTGCGACCTGCTTCACAAACTTGATCTCGACTCCGACGGGCGTCCAGAGCCGCAGCGCGACATCCGCGACCTCCTTGCCCATCGCGTTCTCCATCATCTGCGTGAAGTCCGCGGCCAGCCCCGCCGGGTCGGCGACGATGTCGGCCGTGCCGAGCAGCGCGGAGGCTATGGCTGTGACCTCTTTCACCTCCCAGTCGGTGCCGACACCACGGGCGTCACAGGTGAAGCGGCCCGCGCAGGATTCGAGCGCGGCCCGCAGATCCTCCGGCGCCTCGTGCTCGTTGCGGCCGTCGGTGAGGAGGATGCCGTGCCGGATCTCCACATCGGCGGCGCCGAGCAGCCGGTCCGTCAGCCGCAGCCAGGTGCCGATCGCCGTACCGCCACCGGCGCTGAGCGCACGCAGGGCCTCCTTCGCCTGGGCCTTGGTCCGCGCATCCGCGACGGCGAGCCTCCCGTTGCCCGGGTAGACCTCCTTGGCGACGTGCGTACCGCCGACCACGGCGAACGAGGTGCCGTCGCGCAGGGTGTCGATGGCCGCGGCCGTCGCATCGCGGGCGTTGCGCATCTTCGTCGGCGGATAGTCCATCGAACCGGAGCAGTCGACCATGATCGCCACGGCGGCTTTCGGCGCCTGCCCCGGTACGTGCGTGGGCGTTGCGGCCGCACCGGACAGCGGGACGCCGCCGGTGGTACCACCTCCGGTCGAGGTGACCGTGACGATCGCGTTGACCTCGCGACCGCCCTCCGGAAGATATTCGTTCTGGTACACCTCGACGGAGAACTGCGGCACGTTCGACTTGGAGAAGTTGGCCATCTGATCGGCTCCTTGAGGCTCCAGGTGTCAGATGAAGACAGCTGTGAGGGCAGAAATGCGGGTGAACGCGGGCGACGGCGTCAGGGATGGAGTGGGCGGACGGAAACGGAATCAAGCGTTACGGAACGGGACTCATGTGTTGCCGCAGGCCGATCCTGCCCCCTGAGGCGGTACCGCGAACGGCAGCAGAGCCACTGTTACGTTGTCGTGGCCCCCACCGTCGAGTGCATGACCCACCAGCACCTGGGCGCCGTGCAGCGGCCGCAGCTGGGCATCGGCCGGCACCGCAGCGGCCATCTCGGCCGCCGACTCCGCGTAGTTCCACAGGCCGTCCGTGCACACCACCACGAGACCGGACCGGTCCGGTTTGAAGGACGCGGTGTGCGGCTCCAGTTCGTACGCGTCGGCGCCGAGCCACCCCGTGATGGCGTGGGCGCGCTCGTCCGCGTACGCCTCGGCCTCGGTCATCAGGCCCGCCGCCACCATCTGCGCGGCCCAGGAGTCGTCCTCGGTCAGCCGGGCGGGCGGGTTGGTGCGGTCGTCCGGCACCCAGTAGACGCGGCTGTCGCCGACCCAGCCGACGACCAGCAGACCGCCCGCCATCACCGCGCCGACCAGGGTGCACGCCGGGGCGTTCTGGTGGCGCTGCGGGGCGTGCTCCATGGCCTGGCCGGGCTCCTCGGCCAGGGAGTTGACCGACTCCGAGGCTGCGACGATCGCCTCGTGCATCGCCTGTTGCGGATGGGTGCCGCGCGGCAGCGACTCCAGAAGCGCTTCGTTGGCGGCGCTCGCGGCGGCCGCCGACGCCTCGTCGGGGCGGCTCGCCGATGAGACGCCGTCACAGACGATCGCGACGACGGCCGGTGAACCGTCGGGCAGGGTGGTGGTCGACACCGCGAACGAGTCCTCGTTGCGGTGGTGGCGCAGGCCCCGGTCGCTGACGGCGGCCACCGAACCGAGCTCCTGCTCCATGTGGTCGCGCTCGCGTGGCTGGGCGTGACCGCAGTTCTCGCAGTAGCCGTCGTTGTCGACACGGCCGGCGCGGCAGGCTACACACAGTCTGGTGCCGGCCGGTGGCGTGGAGGGCAGTTCCACGGCAGGGGTACGGGGGTCGGGTGCGGGCGCAGACGCCTCGGCGGACGGCGTGGATGCGGGCGCGGCCCCAGGTGCGGCCCCGGGTGCGGCCAGCTCGAAGTCACCCGATCCGCCCGGCTCGTCGAACCGGACCGCTGCCGGGTGGGCCGCCGGAGTGCGGGCGGCCGCCGCGCCGTTCTCCGCCGGCACGGCCATGGCGATCGTCGGGTGGTCCTGCGGCGGTTCGGGCACGGCCGACAGGTCGTACCCGCACGCACCGCAGAACAGGTCCCCCGGCTCCAGCGGCTCCTCGCAGCCCGGGCACTCCGACAAGGCCGTCTTCTGGGGCTTCTGCGACATTTTCACACCCACGTCCGGGGGCGGAAACGGTTGGCCCGCTCCACCAGTTCGATCCTCTCGTCGCCGGGCTCTGCAAGCCGGGCGAGCATCCGGTACGAACGCTCCAGCCCGAAACGCAGGCCGCGCTCGTCCAACTCACTGCCGAGCAGTGCTCTCGGCCCGGGCGACCCGGCAGGCGCGTGCGGCTGCGGAGCCGAGGACTGAGCCGTTGGACTACCGGAGAGTACCCAGTCGAGTGCCGTCCCCAGCACCTCTGTCGACAACTGTTCGCGACGCACCGCGTCCAGACCGAAACCGGCCAGCCCCGAGACCTGGTCGGCGGCGGCCGTCAGATCGGCGATCAGCGGCTCGTCCGGGGACCGTTCACGCAGCCGCGCCCGCACCGCGGCGACCCTGGCCGCCGTGTAGTGGATCGACGCCTCCGGCACGGACTCCAGCGTCGTCACGGCGCCGACCCGGTCCCCGGCGGCGATCTGTACCCGGGCCAGGCCGAACGCGGCGCTGACGAAGCTCGGGTCGGTCGTCCACACCAGGCGGTAGTACTCGGCGGCGTTGTCCAGCTGACCCAGGACCTCCGCGCAGATCCCCAGCGCGAGCTTGGGCGCCGGCTCGCCGGGGAACGCGTCGTACACCGCGTCGAAGGAGAGCGCCGCGTTCTCGTTGTCACCGGTCACCAGCGAGGTGATGCCGCGGTACCAGACGACCCGCCAGTCGTCCGAGTACTGGTCCTCCAGCGCCGTCAGGGTCTGCCCCGCGGCGCCGGGTTCGTGCAACTCCAGACGGGCACGCAGTTCACGCAGCCGGGTCTCCAGCGAGGCCGCGGGTACGGCGTTCAATGCGGCAATCAGTTCGGCGGGGGCGGTGGCCATCAGTCCGGCGAGGAAACCCGCGTTGGGGTCGCTCGCGTCGACCCGGGGTACGGGCAGCGCGAGCGAGGTGGCCCGTGCGTCGAGCCCGGCCAGCCGGGGGCCGTTCGGGACGTACGGCCCCGATGGCGCACCGGGATGGGAGGCCGGGACACGGGGGGCCGGAATCGCGGCCCGGGTCTGCCCGTACGAGAAGGCCGCACCGCTCTGGCCCGCCCCGTTGCCCGCCTGTACGTGGGTGGGCGGCGCGGTCAGCGGACCGGCACCCGCCGCGGCGTACCCGGGTGCGGGCGGAGCACCCGCGAGCAGCGCGCCCGGCCCCTGCCCCGCAGGCGGCACGGCGGCTGCTCCCGGGGTCGCACCGGCCACCGACCCGTTCCGCCGCCCGAAGCGCCCTGACGATGCCGGAGCGACAACCCGTGCCCCCAGCCGCGACACATCGTCCGTCAGCTCGGCGAACAACTGCGTGTCCGTGACCCGTACCTCCGTACCGAACAGCGTCGACAGCGCAGGCCGCGGCCGCCCCGTCTGCAGCGACACCACCTCGCGCAGCACACCCGTCAGCTGCTCCGCCATCTCCGCCGCAGAGGCGAACCGCCGCGCCGGATCCGGGTCGGTGGCCCGCACCAGCAGCCGGTAGAACGACTCATAGGTCCGGAACACCTCGATGTTGTCCGGGTCCGGCAGCGAGTCCACGAAGACGTTGGTATAGCCCTGGAAGTCGAAGGTGAGCACCGCGAGCGTCCGCGCGACCGTGTACAGATCGGAGGCGACCGAAGGGCCGACCTCCGCGACCTCCGGTGCCTGATACCCCACCGTGCCGTAAATGGCCGACTCGTCGTCGTCCACTCTGCGGACCGCGCCCATGTCGATCAGCTTCAGCTGGTCCTCGGTCTGGATCGCGTTGTCGACCTTGAAGTCGCAGTACAGCAGGTTGCGGCTGTGCAGATGACCGAGCGCCTCAAGCGCCTCGATGCCGTACGCGCACGCCTGCTCGACCGGCAGCGGATCGCGCTTCCCGGCCGGGGTACGGCGCTCGTTCGCGATCTCCTTGAGCGCCTTGCCGCCGACGTACTCCATCACGATGTAGCCGTCGAGCGAGCCGGTGCGCTGGTCGAGATGCTCGACGAAGTTGTAGATCCGGACGATGTTGGAGTGCTCGATCTCGGCGAGGAAGCGGCGCTCCGAGATGGCGGCCGCCATGGCGTCCTGGTCACCCGTGTCGAGCAGGCCCTTGAGGACCACCCAGCGGTCGGACACCGCACGGTCGACCGCGAGATAGACCCAGCCGAGCCCGCCGTGCGCCAGACAGCCCACGACCTCGTACTGGCCGTGCACGATGTCGCCCTCGTGGAGCTTGGGCACGAAGGAGTACGGGTGGCCGCACTTGGTGCAGAACCCCTCCGTGCGGCCCGCCCGTTCGCCGCGCGCCCGGCCCACCGGGGCTCCGCAGTCCGAACGCGAACAGAAGCGCTTGCGCTCCGGCACCTCCGGGTTCTCCATCACCGCGGAGCGCGGGTCGGGACGCGGCACGTCCGGCACCTGTACCAGGCCCACGCCCAGCCTCCCCCGGCCGGACGACGCGCCCGTGGACGAACCGGAGGAACGGACCGACACCGAAGGGGACGTGGCGCCACCGGACAGCGAGCGTGAGAGCCGCCCCGAAACGGAACGCCGCGAGGTCGACGAGCGGGACGAGGAACGCGAGGACGCCCGGGACGACGCCCGCGAACTGCTGTTGCTGCCCCGACTGCCCCTGCTGCTCGCGCCACCGCCGCCCGCGATCCCGGTCGGCGGCGAACTCACCATGCCCGTCGGCGACACGACCGGAGCCAGGCCGCAGGTGTCGCAGTACAGCTCACCGCCGCCCACGTCCTCGTAATTGCCCTCGCACGCGGGGCGCTGGCACTGCGTACTCATGGTCCGTCCCCCTGTTCGCCCCGCCGCCGCGGCGGCCCTTCCACCTTGCACATGCCTGTACTCATCGCCGGTCCTCCGGTCCCGAGGTCCGGCGCTGGGACAGCAGTTCGGCCGCCGCCTCCTGATAGCGCAGTACCGCCTGCGCGGCGACCCGCAGATCGCACGGTGCGCTCCACAGCATCCGGCGTGCCGCGTCGTACCGCTCGATCAGCAGCGGGTCCTCGGCCATCCCGTGCCGGGCGACCTTCGCCTTGTACGCGTCGAGCCTGCCGCGCAGCTCCGCCCGTACGGCCAGCGGGGCCGTGACCGCGGTCAGCGACTCCCGGGCCCGCAGCAATTCCTCCTCGGCCTCCCGCTCCAGCGTCTCCAGGAGCGGGGAGAGCCGGTGCCACTGGGCATGCCTGCGGTACTCCGAAGCGGCGGCCAGCCGCTCCTGGAGCGCTGTCGCCGGGCCGCTGACCGCGGGCACCTCGGAGGCGGCGATCTTCGCCAGCACTTCGCCGCGCGCGGACCGGGCCTCGGTCAGGGTGCGGTCCGCGCGGGAGAGGACATCACGAAGGTGGACCAGACGCTGCTCGGCGTCCTGCCGGACCGCGAGCACCGCCTCGATCTCGCGGCGTACGTCGTCCAGGGCGCGGGCCGCCCGGTCGTAGCGCGTGGTGTCGGGGCGGCCGCCGCCGGGCGCCGAACTTCCGGGGCCCGACAGCCAGAACGCGAGCGGGTCGGAGATCACCTGGACCCGCAGCGTGGTCAGTTCATGGGTGATCGCCTCCAGGTCGTCGCCCGCCGGGTGCTCTCCGGGCCGTACGCCGACGGAGTGCGCCAGCGAGCGGGTGCGGTGCAGCTCGGCGGCGAGGAGATCTATCCGGGCGGGCAGTGCGGACCACACGGAGTCGGAGGCGACGACCATGTCCAGCGAGCGGGCGTACAGGTCGTTCATCCGGGCGACCAGCTCCTCCAGCGTGAACCGCTCGGAGAGCTTGGCCGGGCCCGTGATCGACGGATCGGGGCGCCCGGCCGCATGCGCCACGGTGACACCCTGGCCGCGCAGCAGTTCGGTGAGGGCCACCAGGTCGTCCCGGTTGGGGTGGCGCCGGCGGGCCCGCACCGCGCGGGCCTCGGCCAGCGCCCCCGCGTAGGCGTCGAAATACCCCCATAGCAGTGTGATCGACTGCTCGGTGGAGGCCCAGCGTTCCTTGGTGACACCGGTCAGATCGGCGCCCTCCAGGAGCCGGCGGCCCGCGTGGTCCTGCAGGGCGAGGAGCGAGGTCTCGATCGCCTCGTGCTCCGCGCCCAGCCGGGCCAGCGCACGGTCCGCCTCGTCCCGGTCCATGACCGGGCCGGGGGGCCTTTCCGCGTAGCCGGGGAAGGGGCCCGCGACGCCCATCGATCACCTCTCCGCTCTTCCTGCCGGGACGGGCCCGGCAGGATCAGTGCCACTGTCTCGCCGGTCCGGTCCGGTCCGCACCGTCGCGCACACCTGTCCGGCCCGGCGCTAGTTGCTCCGGTACTTGGGGGCCGGCGGCGCCGATATCCCCGGCAGACCGGCCTCCAGCCAATTCCGGTACGACACCATCCAGGGGCTGTCCGCACCACCCCTGCGGTAGTCGACCAGCACCTGGTTGATCCGGGCCACCAGATCGTTGGCACCGCGCTTCGTCGCCACGCCGTAGTACTCGGTGGTGAACGGCTTGTCGCCCTTGAGCTCGACCGCCGGGTCCTGGGCGGCCTGGCCGGCTGCCAGCGCGTTGTCCGTGACCACCGCGTCGACCTCGCCCAGTTGCAGCCGTACCAGGCAGTCCAGCTGGTTGGGGACGGTGAGCCGGTCCTCGTCCGCCTCGGTGCCGTCGTGCTCGTCCTTGAAGACCGAGCCGAACGACTGCTTCTCCAGCGCCTCGTACGCGGTGGAACCCTCGGCGGTGCAGATCCGCTTGCCCGCCAGGGACTTGTCGAACCCGGTGATCGGCGAGTCCTTCGGCGCGAGGACCTGCTGCCCGGCCCGGAAGTAGGCCGTGGAGAACGAGACCTGGTCCAGCCGGCTGCAGTTGATCGTCATCGTCCGGACGACGACATCGACCTTGTCGTTCTCCAGGGCGGCGATCCGCTGGTTGGTGGGGATGGCCCGGAAGATCACCGCGTCGGGATCGCCCAGGATGTCCTTGGCGATGGCCCGCACCAGATCGATGTCGAAGCCCTCGAGCTTGCCTGTCTCCGGATTGCGGTATCCCCAGCTGAAGCTGTTCTGGTCGACGCCCGCGATCAGCTTTCCGCGCGCTTTGATCTTCGCGATGTCCGGGCCGTCGGCGCTCGACGGCGGCAGGCTGGCCTCCGGGTCCGTGCAGTCGTCGGACCGGGCCTGCACCGCCTGCGCCGTACCCGGCCCCGAAAAATCCCCGCCGAAGGCGCCGGCGCCGGCGTGGGAGAGCGGCAGCAGGGTGAGCGAGGCCGTCACCGCACAGGCCACGGCCATGCCCGTCACCCCGCCCCAGCCGCGCAGCCTGCTGCGGGTGGACCCAGGGCCCGTGCCGAGCTTCCCACCGGGCTTGCGGGTTCTGGGGCCTCCGCCTCCGGCGTTGTCGTCAGTCACCGACGCTCCGCGTCGACTCCTTCCTCCGCCTTGGATTCGAAGGCCCCAGACCCCGCTCCCTGATCCGGCGGGAAACTCGGCACGGGCCCTCACGCCCGTGCGCTTCCTGGTCATCGCTCCCCCTCTCACCGGTACTCCGAGAGCCTGCGGTTGACCCCGACTATCGCGGCGAGGGCACCCAGCGCGGCGAGCGCGGCGGCCCCGATCGGCAGTCCGCCCAGCGCCCCGCGCCCGTCCTTCGCGGCCCGGGTGAACTCGTCCTGCTCATGGGCGAGCGCCTGCTTCAGCGCCTCGTCCACCTGGTTGAAGGACTCGCCCGTCGAGTTCCTCGGCCCGATGATCTGCTTCAGCGCGCCCTCGTAGTCGCCGTTGTCGTCGGTCGTGCGGGCGGTCCGGTGGCGGCCCTGCCACTCGGCGACACCGTTGATGGCGTTCGCCACCGGCCCGCTCCCCTGGGAGTCGTCGGCGAGCTTCCTGGCTTTCCCCAGCTCTGCACCGAGGGCCTTCATGCCCGTGTTGTAGTCGGTCTCGTACTGGTCGTTCTTGCCGTCCGGGGTGAGTACCGCGCCGCGGGCGACAAGAGTGAGGTTCTCATTGGCGCGAGCCTTCAGCGAGTCGATCCGCGCATGATTGAGGACATCGAGGGACTGCTGCCCGTGCGCATCGGCGTCCAGCAGTTCGGACCGCGCCACCGTGTGCCCCACGGCCAGCCACAGCAGCACCACGGTGGACGCGGTGGTCGCGACGAGCAGCCCGTGGTTGAAGACCCGGTTCGTCCTGCGGTAGTTGCGCCGCTGCGCCCAGAACAGTGCGGCCAGTGCCACGACACCGAGCCCGAGCGAGAGGAACGGCCAGGCCCTGGCCGAGTCGTTGTCCCGGTCGAGCCGCCCGGTCTCCGCCGTGTACAGCCGCTCGGCGGCCGGCAGCAGTACGTTGGTCATCTTCTGGTTCGCGTACCGGAGATAGGCGCCGCCCAGCGGCAGGCCCTGCCGGTTGTTGGCACGGGCCCGCTCGATCAGACCCGCGTAGCGGGGGAGTTCCTCGTTGAGCGTGGTGATCTCGTGCCCGGAGTTCGTCGACGCGTCCGTGTTGGCCGCGGCCTTCACCAGCAGCCGGGATGCTTCCTTGATGTCCTTTTCGTACCGGTCGTGGACATCGCGTGGCTCCTGCGCCCCGGCCAGGAAGCCGCTCGCCGCCGCGGTGTCGGCATCGGCCAGCGAGCGGTAGATGTCCGCCGCGTCGGCGCTCAGCGGCTGGCTGCGGCTCACCACGTCGTCGGCCGCGGCCGCCCGGTCGGCGATCTCGAACGCCGTCACGGCCCCGAACGCCACGACGAGCAGGGCCAGCACGGCCCCGATGATCTGGAGCCTGCCCGGTTCGGTCGTCGCCGCGGCCCGCAGCCGGTCCGCCGTAGCGGGCCAGGCACCGCGCTGCGGCGGAGCGGGTACGGTCGCGGGCACGGGCGGCTGAGCCCGCGCGTGTTCCGGCGCCGTGCGCACATTCGGCGGGTATGTCACTCGACCTCCCCCTCGGTCACTGACGGTGGCCCGGCCCCCCGGCCGATCGGAGGACTGGTACCCGGCCAGAAGTATGGCCGCAGGGACCGACATCCGCACCAGGAACGCCTGGATCCTGCACCGGTCCACGGATGGTAGTCACACGCATTCGATCAAGGCCTGAGCCGCCGATCAAGCCGATCGGCGGACCAATCCCCGAAGCGGACCGATCTCCCCACTCATGAACACGTCCGGGACAACTGAACGGTTCCCGTGCGCAAGGGGCGTCCTGCGACGCGAAACGCCACAGGACGCCCCTTGCGCCGGAAGACCGTCTCAGCTGTACTGCGCACGCAGCCTCTCGTGCACCCCGGCAGCCGCCCCCGTGTGATCCAGGCCGAGCAGCGCGGCCCCCAGGACCGGAGGCTCCGTCACCACCCGGACCACCGCCTTCGGGGCACGTACCGCGAGGAGTTCGGCGATCCTGTCGTCCAGCTGCGGGTGACGGGCTGCCAGCACCCCGCCGCCCAGCACCACCGGCGTCTCCTCGTCCAGCAGAGCGAGCCGGGTCAGCGCGACCGACGCCATCGCGGCGACCTCCTCCGCCAGCCGGTCCACCAGCGCACCCGCCACCGGGTCCCCGGCCGCCGCGGTCGCGAAGAGCACCGGAGTCAGCTCGTGCCTGCGCTCGAACTCGACCCGGCCCAGATGCAGCGCCTCGATCAGCGCGTACATCGAGTCGAGCCCGAAGTGTCCGGGCAGCGCACGGGCCAGCTCGGTCGGCTCACCGCGGCCGTCCTCCGCCCGCGAGGCGAACCACATCGCCTCCTCGGCCAGCCCCGAACCGCCGCCCCAGTCACCGGATATCCGGCCTATGGCGGGGAAACGCGCGGTCCGCCCGTCCGGCAGCATGCCGACACAGTTGATCCCCGCACCGCACACGACGGCCACACCCCGCGGCTCGTCCACCCCCGCACGCAGAATCGCGAAGGTGTCGTTGCGCACCTCGACCGTGGATCCCCAGCCACGGGCGCGCAGCGCCGCCGCCAACTGCTCCTCCTCCACCGGAAGATCGGCGTTGGCGAGACAGGCCGACACATGGGCGACGGAGTCCACCGGTTCGCCGGACAGCTCCAGCGCCCGGCCGACGGCCGCACCGAGAACGTCCACGGCCGTCTCGATCCCCACGACCGGCGGCTGGAAGCCACCGCCACGGGCAGCCGACAGCACCGTTCCGTCCTCACCGATCAGTGCCACATCGGTCTTGCTGTTCCCCGCATCGATCGCGAGGACCGAAGCGTTCACGCCCACGCCAGGTGCTCCCGGTTGTGCGCGATCAGCTTGTCGGTGAGCGCCTCGGCGTACTCGAACTGACCGATCAACGGGTGCGCGAGCAGTGCCTTGAACACCCGGTCGCGGCCGCCGCGCAGCGCGGCCTCCAGGGCGAGGTCCTCGTACGCCGTGACATTGGCGATCAGACCGGCGTACAGCGGGTCCAGCTCCGGTACGGCGAGCGGGGTGGCGCCCGTCCCGTCGACCCTCGCCTGCACCTCGATCACCGCGTCGTCCGGCAGGAACGGCAGCGTCCCCCTGTTGTACGTGTTGACCACCTGTACCGGGGTGCCGCCCGAGCCGAGCAGCGAGGACGCCAGGTCCACGGCCGCCTCCGAGTAGAAGGCGCCGCCGCGCTTGGCGAGCAGCGCGGGCTTCTCGTCCAGCGCCGGATCGCCGTACATGGCGAGGAGTTCCCGCTCCATCGCGGCGACCTCGGACGCCCGGGACGGCTTGGTGCCGAGCTCCCGCACGACCGCGTCGTGCGCGTAGAAGTAGCGCAGGTAGTACGAGGGGACGACGCCGAGCCGGTCGGTGATGGCCCGGGGCATGCGCAGGTCGTCCGCGATCGCGTCGCCGTGCTCGGCGAGCAGCTTCGGCAGGACGTTCTCGCCGTCCGGGCCGCCGAGACGCACCCCGAGTTCCCAGGTCAGGTGGTTGAGCCCGACGTGGTCGAGGTGGACCTCGGCCGGGGTGACGTCGAGCAGCCGGGCGAACTTCCGCTGGAAGCCGATCGCCACGTTGCACAGGCCGACGGCCTTGTGGCCGGCCTGGAGCAGTGCCCGGGTGACGATGCCCACCGGGTTGGTGAAGTCGATGATCCAGGCGTCCGGGTTGGTCCGGCGGACCCGCTCGGCGATGTCCAGGACGACCGGCACGGTGCGCATCGCCTTGGCGAGGCCGCCGGCGCCGGTGGTCTCCTGGCCGATGCAGCCGCACTCCAGCGGCCAGGTCTCGTCCTGGTTGCGGGCGGCCTGGCCGCCGACGCGCAGCTGCAGCAGGACGGCGTCGGCGTCGGCGACGCCCGCGTCGAGGTCCGAGGTGGTGACGATCCGCCCCGGGTGGCCCTGCTTGGCGAAGATCCGCCGGGCGAGGCCGCCGACGAGCTCCAGGCGGTCGGCCGCCGGGTCGACGAGCACCAGCTCCTCGATGGGCAGCGTGTCCCGCAGCCGGGCGAATCCGTCGATCAGTTCAGGTGTGTAGGTGGACCCGCCACCAACTACTGCGAGCTTCATAGTCAGCCCTTTACTCCGGTCAGTGTGACGCCCTCGACAAAAGCCTTTTGAGCGAAGAAGAAGACGAGGATCACGGGGGCCATGACCAGTACGGTCGCGGCCATGGTCAGGTTCCAGTCGGTGTGGTGTGCGCTCTTGAAGGACTCCAGGCCGTAGCTGAGCGTCCAGGCGGCCGGGTTCTCCGAGGCGTAGATCTGCGGGCCGAAGTAGTCGTTCCAGGCGTAGAAGAACTGGAAGAGGGCCACGGCGGCGATGCCCGGCTTGGCCATCGGCACGACGACCTTGAGCAGGGTGCGCAGCTCGCCGCAGCCGTCGACCTTCGCCGCGTCGAGGTACTCGTTCGGGATGGTCAGCAGGAACTGCCGCAGCAGGAAGATGGAGAACGCGTCGCCGAAGGCCATCGGGATGATCAGCGGCCAGAGCGTGCCGGACAGGTCCAGCTGCTTCGCCCAGAACAGGTACATCGGGATGACGACGACCTGCGGCGGCAGCATCATCATCGAGATGACCAGCATCAGCGACAGATGCCGGCCGCGGAAGCGGAACTTGGCGAGCGCGTACGCCACGGGCAGCGAGGAGACGACCGTGAGGACGGTGCCGAGCCCCGCGTACAGCAGGGTGTTCTTCCACCAGGTCAGAAAGCCGTCGGTGTCGAACACCCGCTGGTAGTTGCTCCACTCGAAGGGGTGCGGCCACAGATCGCGGGTCAGCGCCTGCTGGCCGTTCATCAGCGAGGTGAGCACCAGGAAGACGAACGGCAGCACGAAGAAGAGCGCGGCGGCGACCCCGAGCGAGTGCACGGCGATCCAGTTCAGCAGCGACTTGCGGCGCGCCCTGCGTTCGGCCGGGGTGACCGGGCCGGTCGCGGGGTCGGCTTCCTTGACGGTGTCGAGTACCTGCGCCACGTCACTCACCTGCCTGGATCAGTCCGCTGCGGCGTCGCATCAGCAGTGCGGTGAACGCCATGGCGAGTACGAAGAGAACGAGCGCGACCACGCAGGCGGAGCCGTAGTCGAAGCGCTGGAAACCGAGGTTGTAGACGACCTGCGGAAGCGTCAGTGTCGACTTGTCGGGATAGCCCGGTTCGAACTGCTGCCCGGAGCCGCCCATCACACCCGAGGCGACCTTCCCGGCCACGAATGGCTGGGTGTAGTACTGCATCGTCTGGATGATCCCGGTGACCACCGCGAACATGATGATCGGCGAGATGTTCGGCAGGGTGACGAAGCGGAACCGCTGGAACGAGGTCGCCCCGTCCAGCTCCGCCGCCTCGTACTGTTCCTTCGGTACGTCCAGCAGGGCGGCCATGAAGATCACCATCAGGTCGCCCACCCCCCACACCGCGAGCGCGGTCAGGGCCGGCTTGGACCAGGCGGCGTCGGTGAACCAGCCGGGCGTGGGGAGCCCCAGCTCGCCGAGGATCGAATTGACCGGCCCGGTCCCGGGGTTGAGCAGGAAGACGAAGCCGAGTGTCGCCGCGACCGGCGGGGCCAGGTACGGCAGGTAGAACAGGGTGCGGAAGACCCCGGCCCCCGTCTTGATCCTGGTGATCAGCAGCCCGATGCCGAGGCCGAACACCACCCGGCAGGTGACCATCACCACGACCAGCCAGAGCGTGTTGCGCAGCGCCGGCCAGAACAGCGGGTAGTCGTTGAAGACGAAGGACCAGTTCTTCAGCCCGCTGAACTCGGGGGCTGAGAACCCGTCGTAGTCGGTGAAGGAGAAATAGAGCGTGGAGATCAGCGGGTAGGCGAAGAAGACACAGAACCCGATCAGCCACGGCGACATGAAGGCCGCTGTCCGCAGCGCCGACCGGCGGCGCTTCGAACGGAGTGTGTAGGTGGTCATCGCGGTTCTACTTCGCCTGTGCGATTGCCGCGTCGATTTCCTTGGCGGTGTTCTCCAGACCCGCCTTGACGTCCTTCTGCCTGCCCTTCTCGATGTCGAATCCGAGGTTCTGCAGGGACACCAGGTACGCGCCGCCGTTCACCGAGGGCGGGGTGGTGGTGCTGTTCGGGTTCGCGGCGATGTCCAGGAAGGTCTTGAACCGCGGGTCGTACTTCAGCTTGGGCGACTTCAGCGCCGCCAGGGTGGACGGCACGTTGTGGATGGCGTTGGCGAAGTTCACCACGGCGTCGGTGTCGGTCGTCATGAACTTCACCAGCTCCCAGGCCGCGTTCTGCTTCTTCGAGGTGGCGGCGATCCCGGCGATGGTGCCGGTCAGATAGCCCTTGCCCCAGGTGTCGGCCTGGTCGTCGGCGACGGGCATCGGGGCGACGCCGATCTCGAACTTCGGCTTGGTCTCCTCGGCCATCCCGAGCCGCCACTCGCCGTCCAGCTGCATCGCCACCTGGCCGGTGTGGAACGGGTGCTTGGCACCCCACTCGTCACCGAAGGACGTGCGGTACTTCTCCAGCTTCTCGTAGCCGCCCAGGTCGTCGACCAGCTTCTTCTGGGTCGTGAGCATGGCGGCGAACGACGGGTCCTTGGCGATGTTCGACTTGCCGTCCGCGTCGAAGTACTTCGGGTCCCAGGCGCCGAGGTAGCGCTCGGTCGTCGTCTCGTAGCCGTGATAGTTCGGCATGAAACCGAGCCGCTCGTACGAGTCGCCCTTGGTCTTCGTCAGCTTCTTGGCGTCCTCGGCCAGCTCCGACCAGGTCCTTGGCGGCCGCGTGATCCCGGCCTTCTCGAACGCGTCCTTGTTGTAGTAGAGGCCGTACGCGTCACCGAGCAGCGGCACGGTGCAGCGCACCCCGTCGAACTGGGTGTAGTCGTTCATCGCCTTGGGGAAGGTCTTGTCCGGGTCGATCCCGTCCTTCTTCAGGAAGGGGTTGAGGTCGACGAACGCCTTCGACGAACAGAACTTGCCGACATTGTTCGTGGTGAACGACGAGACGACGTCCGGGGCGTTCGAACCGCCCGCCCGCAGTGCCTGGTTGACCTTGTCGTCGGTCATGTTGCCGACGACCTTCACATGGATGTTGGGGTGCGCCTTCTCGAAGGCGTCGACCGTCGCCTGGATTCCCTTGACCTCGTTCGGGGAGATCCAGCCGTGCCAGAAGTTGATGGTCGTCTCCTTGGACGGGTCATCACTGGCACCGGAGTTGCTCTGGCCCATACAGGCCGAGGCGAGCAGAGATATGGCGGCGGTCGCGGCGAGCGCGGCGGCCGTCTTCCGGCGGTTTCCGGACATGGCGGTCTCCCGGTGAAGGATGGGGGCGGAGGTACGGAGGAAGAGGGCGGGCCGAGAAGGGGTCAGCGGGACGTGTCGAAGACCTCGTCACGGGTGGTGGCGAGGGCGCTCTCCAGCGCGCCGCGCAGTACGGGGCGGTGCTTCACTTCCCCGGCGATCAGCCGGGGCCGGGAGGCCGCCAGTTCGGTGAGCTCGGACGCCACCCGGCAGCGCAGCGGCTCCCCGCCGGCCGCGATCAACTCGCCGGAGAGCACGACGAGTTCGGGGTCCAGTACGGCGACCATGGAGGCCAGGCCGGTCGCGAGGCCGGTGGCGAAGAGATCGAGGAGCCGGGGGTACGGGCCGTCCTCGCCCGCCTCCGCGGCCTCGGCGGCGCGGGCGAGCAGCCGGGCGGCGACCTCGTGGTGGGTACCGGCGGCGCGGATCAGCTCGTCGTCGATGCCGAGCTTCCGGCCCAGCCGGGACAGCACCTGCGCACCCGCCAGCTCCTGGAAGCCGCCCGCGTTCACCTTGGTGACCTGACGGACCAGCGGGGCGCCCGGCACCGGCAGGAAACCGACCTCGCCCGCGCCACCGGTGAAGCCGCGGTGCAGCCGTCCGTTGATGACGAGGGCGGCACCGAGCCCCTCCTCGTTCCACAGCAGCACGAAGTCGTCGTGCCCGCGCGCCGCACCGAGCCGTTGTTCGGCCACCGCGACCAGGTTCACGTCGTTCTCGTACTCGACCGGCATCGGCAGAAACGCGGCCAGCTCGTCCAACAGGGTGGGGGAGTGCCAGCCGGGCAGGTGCGAGGCGTACCGCAGCCGCCCGGTACCGGGATCGAAGGCGCCCGGGGTGCCGATGACGACCCGGTGCACATCGGAGCGGGTGAGCCCGGCGTCCTTGACCGCCCCGTCCAGCGCATCCGCCACCTGCCGCACCACGCAGTCGGCGCGCCGCTCCGGGGTACGCAGCTCGAACTCGCCGACCGTCTCGCCGGTCACATCGGCGACGGCGGCCACGATCCGGCGGGCGTTCACATCCAGCCCCGCGACATGGGCGGCCCGCGCGTTCACCGCGTACAGCTGGGCATTGGGCCCCGGCCGCCCCGCCACGGTCCCGGTGGCGACGACCAGCCCGGCGGCCTCCAGTCGCGCCAGCAGCTGCGACGCGGTGGGCTTGGAGAGCCCCGTCAGCTTCCCGATCCTGGTCCGGGAGAGGGGCCCGTACTCCAACAGCAGATCGAGGGCGGCCCGGTCGTTCATGGCCCGCAGAACGCGGGGGGTGCCCGGTGTGGTTCCGGCCATGAGCACTGCACCTGCCCTCTGTTAGGAAAGTTTCCTATTCGGTGAGAGGACGGTATGCGCGCGTCACCGGGCCGTCAATGGGCAGTACCCCGGTGGCTACCAAAGCGTTACCTGGGGCGCTTATGGAACGTGTGGGTCCTTGGTTGTGCATTCCCAATCGGGCTATTGAAGAACCGAGTTGAGGTCACGCCGACTTGCTCACGAGTGAGGGGCGCCCCGCAGAGCCTGTGGGGCGCCCCTCACTCGTACGGCCGGGTCCTGCTTCGGTCGAGGCCTACTTCGACATGTTCGGCGGCGGCGTGATCGGTGTCGTGGCCAGGGACTGCGGCGAGGTGGCCGACGCGTACGCCGAAGGAGCGGCCATGGCAGCCGTCGGGTCGGCCGACGAGGGCCCGTCCCCCTGGGCCGGAACGCCACCGACCATGCGGATTCCGGCCTCGTCGAAGGACCGCTTGATCCGCCAGCGCAGCTCGCGCTCCACGCCCAGCGCCTTGCCCGGCATCGTCTTCGCGGTCAACCGGACCGTCATCGAGTCCAGCAGCACGGAGTCCAGGCCCAGGATCTCCACGGGGCCCCACAGCCGCTCGTTCCACGGGTCCTCCTTGGCCATCGCCGTGGCGGCCTCGGAGATCACCGTGCGGACCTTGTCCAGGTCCTCCGTGGGGCGCACCGTCACATCGACACCGGCCGTCGACCAGCCCTGGCTGAGGTTGCCGATCCGCTTCACCTCGCCGTTGCGGACGTACCAGATCTCACCGTTGTCGCCGCGCAGCTTGGTGACCCGCAGGCCGACCTCGATGACCTCGCCGGAGGCGACGCCCGCATCGACGGTGTCGCCGACGCCGTACTGGTCCTCAAGGATCATGAAGACACCGGAGAGGAAGTCGGTGACCAGGTTGCGCGCACCGAAACCGAGCGCCACACCGGCCACACCGGCGGAGGCCAGCAGTGGGGCCAGATTGATCTGGAACGCGCCCAGGATCATCAGGGCGGCCGTGCCGAGGATCAGGAACGACGCGACCGAGCGGAGTACGGAACCGATCGCCTCGGAGCGCTGACGGCGGCGTTCGGTGTTGACCAGCAGCCCGCCCAGCGTGGTGCCCTCCACCGCTTGGGCGCTGCGGTTCATCCGGTCGATGAGCTTGGTGAGAGCACGGCGGACCGCGATGCGCAACACGATCGCGATCGCGGCGATGAGCACGATGCGCAGACCGATGCTCAGCCAGGTGGACCAGTTCTCCTCCACCCAGCTCGCGGCGTTGCCGGCCTGCTCGGCGGCCTCGTCCAGCGAGCCACCGGGCCCGGGCGACGGAGCTGCGGCCAACAGGGCGGACGGGAGCACGGTGGAACCTCCAGATGGGCGACGGCGGACCAACCACACTAACGGGGTATCGGGACTGTTCCGTTGCCGTGATCGGGGGGAGAACGCCTCTCACGAGGGGCGCGCAGGCGGCGTGTGGCCGATCGCACATCGGGGCGCGGCCGCTGCGGGGGAGGCCCAGAAGCGCCTGTTCCGGCGTGCGGCGACGGTGCGGGAAGCGGGGAGCGGCGAAAAATCCTCCCGGCCCGTTACCCGCACGTGGTGGCGCTTTGACCAGGCGTGAGTAGAGACTGAGATCGGATCGTCCCGGCGCGAGCCACGCGCCGCCGGCGTACAAGGAGGCATCCACCGTGCCGCATGTCCTGGTTCTCAACGCGTCGTACGAGCCGCTCGGCGTCGTACCGCTCCGCCGCGCGCTCGTCCTCGTGCTCGAAAACAAGGCCATCTGTCTTGAGGAGTCCGGCGCCTTCATGCACAGTGCCACCCGGGCCGTCCCGGCCCCCAGTGTCGTCCGCCTGAAGCGGTTCGTACGGGTTCCCTACCGGGGGCCCGTACCGCTGACCCGCAGGGCACTGTTCGCCAGGGACGGGGGCCGCTGCATGTACTGCGGCGCCGCCGCGACCAGCGTCGACCATGTCATTCCGCGCAGCCGCGGCGGACAGCATGCCTGGGACAACGTGGTGGCGGCCTGCCGCCGCTGCAACCACGTCAAGGCGGACCGGCACCTGCCGGAGCTCGGCTGGCGGCTGCACCAGCAGCCCGCCCCGCCGACGGGTCTCGCCTGGCGCATCATCGGGACGGGACACCGCGACCCGCGCTGGCTCCCGTACTTGCAACCGTTCGGCGCGGACGACGCGATGGCCCGGATCGACGGCATCTCAGCCTGAGAGATCCGGGCCTTTGTCGTCCCGGGGCCGGACGGGGGGGCTTCGGGGACGACAATCGCGCGCGACCGGGGCGTTACCCGGTTGCGGCGACGGCGTACGCCTGAAGCGACCAGAGCGAGTAGCCGAACCCGGTGGCCCGGGCATCGCCCTGCACCCTGATGAAGCGGGTGTCCTTCGCGTCCATCCGGACCGACTCGCGCCCGCCCTTGCCGTCCCGTACGGTCGCCGCCGTGCGCCAGCTGCGGCCGTCCGCGGAGACCTGGATGCGGTAGCGGGAGGCGTACGCGTCCTGCCAGTGCAGCACCACCTGGCCGATCCGGGCCGGCTGCGGCAGTTCCGCCTGCCACCAGGCACCGTCCTCGGCCGGCGAGGACCAGCGGGTCTCCGGATCGCCGTCGGAGGCGGCCGTCGCCGGGAAGTCCGGGGTCTCGTCGCCGGACGAGGAGACGGCGGCGGTACGCACCAGGTCGGTGCCCGCGGTGCGCGGGTACGCCCGGACCGTCAGCGTGCTGCGTTCCTCGCCGAAGCCGATCGGCACCTCGTACTCGCCGGCCGGGGTGCCCGCCGGGACGGTGATCTCGACGGGGACGTCGGTACGGGAACCGCGCGGCACCCTCGTCTGCTTCGGGACGCGCACCTCGATGCCCTCGGGCGCCTTCGCGGTGAGCGCGCCCCGCACCTCGGCAGGGCGCCGGGCGGCCAGCCGCGCCTCGACCCGCTGCGGCCCGCCGCCGATCTCGGCGTCCGTCTCGCCGCGTACGAGATCGAGCCGGGCGGCGGGCTCGTCGCCGAACCACGGTACGAGCGCGCGCACCTGCGGAGCCCGGCCCCGCGCACTCCCCAAGGCACCGGTTCCGAGGCTGCTTCCCATCCGGCTTCCCGGGACGATCGGCGGCATCGTGCCCGTGATGACCGGCGGTGTCGACGGACCGCCGGTGGGCCAGCTGATCCGGATCGCGTCGGTCCGCAGCCCCCTGGCCGGCGTCTGGGTCCAGCCGGTGGCCGACACCGGGCCGAGGCTGCGCCAGCCCTCGCCGGGCACATGGGCCTCCAGGGTCGCACCGGCCACCGCGCCGCTGCCGGGTACCGTCATCGCAGTCACGGTCTCCACCGGGCGGGACCGGTTCAGCCGGACCGTGTAGCTGCCCGGGGCCTCGGTCACCGTACCGGCGTCGCGGTCCGCGCCCGTCCAGGCGTCCGCCTCCCGGCGCACCCGGTCCAGGAACGGGCCGAGGACGCCCTTGCCGACCGTCGCACCGCTCGCCTTCGCGGCCTTGCGCACCGGCTCCAGCGCCAGCGAAGCCTGCCACGCGGCAGCGCCGTCACCGCGCGACTGGGCCTGCAGCAGATCGACGGCCAGCTCGCCCGCCCGGCCGTACCGGGACAACTGCTCCGTCCACGGCCGCACTTCGCCGTCCAGGCGTCCGTCGGCCGGCCCCTTCAGCCGCTGCGGGCTCTCCCGCATCACGGTGAACGCCGCCCGCAGCCTGCGCGCCGCATCGGCCTGCGCCGTGGCGTCGGTCGTCGTACGGGACTGCCAGAACGCGGCCAGCAGCGGCTGCAGATACGCCGACTCGTCTCCGCCCAGCACGGACGTCGCACTGTTCCCGGCCAGTGCGCGCAACGCGTCCCTGGTACGGGCGTCGCCGCCCGCCAGATCGTCGATCGCCGCCTGCCAGGACTCCTGCGGCCGGTAACCCTTCGGGTTCCAGGCGAAGTCGGCGGCGGTGAACAGCGGTATGCGGGACGCGGACGGCTGCTCCATGGCGTTGGCGAGCAGTGCCGCGGAACCCATCGCCACCGCCGGGTCCCGGCCGGTGTAGGGGCCGAGGAAGATGCGGTCCTGCGCGTAGTCGTTGACCGGGTAGTTGTCCATCGTGACCAGCGGATGCCGGAATGCGGCGCGGGCGCCGGCCAGTTCCCCGCCCGTGATGGTCCTCGGTACGACCCCGACACCGGTCCAGGCGATCTGGACCCGGTCGTCCAGCTCCTCGGCGAGCGCCCTGCGGTAGTCGGTCGACCCGTCCTGGTAGAACTCCGTCGGCATGACCGACAGCGGCTCCGCGTCCGGATGGCGGTCCGCGAGATGCTGCGCCACCTTGCTCGCCACCCGCGCCTGCGCCCTGGCGGCCGCCTCGGGCCCGCTGCCGAAGGTGTCGGTGTCGCTGTCGCAGTGCCACTCGCTGTAGCTGACGTCCTGGAACTGCAGCTGGAAGACCCGCACGCCCAGCGCCCACATCGCGTCGAGCTTCTTCGTCAGCGCCCGCACATCGTTGTCCGACGACATGCACATGGCCTGGCCGGGGGCGACGGCCCAGCCGAGCGTCACATGCTCGGCGCGGGCCCGCTCGGCCAGTGCCCGGAAGTCCGCGCGCCGGTCGGCGGGGTACGGGTCGCGCCAACGGGCCTGCCGGTACGGGTCGTCGCCCGCCGCGTACAGATACCTGTTCTGCTTCGTACGCCCCATGAAGCCGATCTGCGCCAGCCGCTCCGCACGGGTCCACGGCTGCCCGTAGAAGCCCTCGGTCGTCCCGCGTACGGCGGTGCCCGGCCAGTCCCTGACGGTGACCCCGGCGACGCTCCTGTCCCGGATCAGCTGACGCAGTGTCTGTACGCCGTGGAACAGGCCGTCCTCGCCGACGCCGTCCATGGCGACGGTGTCCCGGCCCGCGACCCGGCCCACCGCGATCCGGTAGCCACCGGACGGCAGATCGCCGCGGTCGGGGGCGTGCAGCGTGCGCAGGGCGTCCCGGGCGCCGTCGCCGCCGAGCCGGATGACGGGTCCACGGCCCGGCAACGCCTCGTGGACGGTCCGCACGCCCGTGTCCCGCAGGATCTGCCGGAGTGCGTCGACGGCGTACGGATCCGCGTGCGCGCCGACCACGAGGGTGACCCCGGCGGAGAGCGGTACGGAGGGCCCGGACGTCTTGATGGACTGGGGCCGCGGCCATACGGCGGGCAGCGTGCCGTCGTCCGTGCGGTCGGAGGTGGTGATGGCGGGGGAGCCGGGCGCCGAAGGGGCCGCGACGGCAGCCGGCGTCCCGGCGGAGAGCAGCCCGCCGAGCACGGCGACCGCGACGGCCGTTGCCTGCTTTCTGCACCTGAGCCGCATCGCTCTTCTCCCTCGCTCCCGCCGATGGGCTCCGAGCCCACCACCCGCGCGCGAGGGTGTCAATGCGGGTGGCTGTTGTGCCGTAAATGCCCGATGTGGCGGGTGAGGTGAGAGGTGGTCGGCTGTCGACGTGCGACGCCAAGGATGACGTCGAATGGCCGAAAACAGCGGACAACTTACGGAGAACCGGCCCCCGGGGAACGGAATGTGACCCAGAGCACGTTGAAGTCGTTGTGGTAACGCCTACGTCTGCGGTCGAGCCCGCTGGGTAGGTCTGCTGTGTCCTGTTCCCCCACGGCCGGGAGGCCGCCATGCCCGCTGCCGCGCAGCTTCCGCTCTCCGCCCTCTCCGAACAGGCACCCGGTCCCGTCCCGCTGCCCGGTGCGGTCCCGGCTGCCGGGACCGGCCCCGGTCCGCTGACGAGCGAGCCGCCGCTCGCCGATGCGATACCTCTCACCAGCGAGCCGCCGCTCGCCGACGCCACACCACTGACCAGCGAAGCCCCGCTCGCCGTCAACGCCCCGCTGACCAGCGAGCCGGCCGCCTCCGGCGGCGCGTGGGGCATGGAGTTCCCAGGAGTCTGAATGGGCTTGTCCCGGCTCGCCGCACTGCACGGCGTCGCCACCTCCTACTCCCCGTCCGCCGATGTCACGGTGTCCGTTCCCGACGACACCGTCATCGCCGTGCTCGCCGCGCTCGGTGTGGACGCCGCCACGCCCGAAGCGGTACGGGAATCGCTCGCCGCCGCCGAGTCCTCGGCCCGGTCCCGGCTGCTGCCGCCGACGCTGGTGGTGTGGACCGGGGAGCCACTGCCCCCGGCCCTGACCGCCCTGCCGCCCGGCACTTCGCTGGACATCGGACTCGATCGAGGGGGGGACGGCGGATCGCCCCCGCCCCGGCGGATGCGCATTCCGGCCGACCGGTCGGATCCGGCCGTTTCGGGACGGGGCGCCGCCGACGCGGGCACGGGTGCGGGCGCGGAGAGCGGAAAGGGCGCGGCTGAAGGTGCGGGAGGTGACACCTCGACGGGCGTGCCCCCGACCCCCGCCTGGTGGGTCGAACCGCCGCTCGGGGTGCACCGGTTGGCCGTACGTGCTCCGGGCGGCCGGAGCGCTACCGGCACGCTCGTCGTCGCCCCGCCCCGGGTGCCGCAGCCGCCCGCACGCAGCCACGGCTTCCTCGTCCAGCTCTACTCCCTGCTCTCCGCCCGCTCCTGGGGCATGGGCGACCTCGGGGACCTCGCCGACCTCGCCGCCTGGTCCGGGCGGACCCTCGGCGCCGGATTCGTCCAGGTGAACCCGCTCCACGCCGCCGTGCTCGGCAACCCCACCGACCCGTCCCCGTACCGCCCGTCGTCCCGGTGCTTCCCCGACCCCGTCCATCTGCACATCGAGTCCATCCCCGAGTACGGGCACGTGCCGGACCGGGGCACCCTCGACGATCTGCGGCAGGACGCGGCGACGCTCAGCGACACCGTGCTGAACAAGGGCGCCCTGATCGACCGGGACGCCGTCTGGGAACTCAAGCGCCAGGCTCTCGAACTCGTGACGAAGGTGCCCCTCACCCCGGGCCGCCGCGCCGCGTACTGCGACTTCCTGGCCGAGCAGGGGCAGGCCCTGGAGGACCACGCCCTGTGGTGCGCCCTCGCCGAGGTGCACGGCTCCGACTGGCACACCTGGCCGGCCGCGCTCCGCGACCCCCGTTCCAAGGAGACCGCCCGCGCCCGCCGCGCACTGCTGGACCGGGTCGATTTCCACTGCCGGCTCGCCTGGCTGACCGACAGCCAGCTCGCCGCGGCCCAGCGCGCCGCCCTGGACGCCGAAATGGCCGTCGGTATCGTCCACGACCTCGCCGTCGGTGTGCACCCCGGCGGCGCCGACGCCTGGGCCCAGCAGGACGCCTTCGCGCACGGCATGTCCGTCGGCGCGCCCCCGGACGCCTTCAACGCCCGCGGCCAGGACTGGGGCCTGCCGCCCTGGCGCCCCGATGTCCTCGCCGCGTCCGGCTACGCCCCGTACCGAGGACTGCTGCGCGGACTCCTCGCCCACGCGGGAGCCCTGCGCATCGACCACGTCATGGGCCTGTTCCGGCTCTGGTGGGTGCCCGAGGGGCGCCCGCCCACCGAGGGCACCTACGTCAGCCACGACGCCGAGGCGATGCTCGCCGTCCTCGTCCTGGAGGCGCACCGGGCCGGCGCGGTCGTCATGGGGGAGGACCTCGGCACCGTCGAGCCGGGCGTACGCGAGGCACTGGCCCGGCGCGGCGTGCTCGGCACTTCCGTGCTCTGGTTCGAACGGGACTGGGCGGGCACCGGCCGCCCGCTGGCCCCCGAGGAGTGGCGCGAGGGCTGCCTGGCCACCGTCACCACGCACGATCTGCCGTCCACCGCCGCCCGGCTGACCGGCGACCATGTGACGCTGCGCCACCGCCTCGGCCTGCTCACCCGCAGCCTCGCCGAGGAGCTGACCGCGGACGCGACGGACACCGCCGAGTGGCTGGGGTACCTCGCCCGGCTCGGCCTGCTCCCCGAGGGGGAGGGCGACGAGGAGGGCGCAGTCCGCGCCGTACACCGCTTCCTGCTGCGCACCCCCGCCCGCATGGCCGGAGTCTGGCTGCCCGACACACTGGGCGACCGCCGCCCGCAGAACCTCCCCGGCACCTGGGACCAGTACCCCAACTGGCGACTGCCCGTCGCCGACGGGGAGGGCCACCCGGTCACCCTGGAGGAGCTGGCCGCCGCACCTCGCCTGCACCGGCTGATGGAGGTCTTCGAACGCCGCGGGGACCGCCCGGGAACCCACCCGGAAATCCACCCGGAATCCCGCCCGTGACCCCGTACGGCACCCCCGGGCGCGCGCCCGTCCCGGGCGTTCGCTACGTTTGCACCGTGGACAAGAAGAACGCTATGCGCGCCGGCGCCGTCGCGGCCGGAACGACGCTGATGATGCTGCTCATGTCGTCCCCCGCGCTCGCGCTCACCCGCGACGACGGTGACGACCCCGGTCCGGGCCTGAGCGCGATGGAGACCATCGGTCTGTACGTCGTGGCCCCCATCGCCCTGTTCGTGGTCATCGCCGGCCTGGTCATGATCTTGGACAAGTCCAAGAAGCAGGCCTAGCACCCACGCTCTTCCCGAGTGCGCCGCAGGTACCCCGTACCGTGCGGCGCACACGCATGTCCGGACCCGGATGCCCGGTCCGGACCCCGGGTAGGTTGCGGCCATGACCGAGTGGGACGTCAAGAAGCTCCGCATCCTCCGTACCCTGCGCGACCGGGGCACGGTCACCGCGACCGCACAGGCCCTGCTGATGACCCCGTCCGCGGTCTCGCAGCAGCTGTCCAACCTGTCCGGACAGCTCGGCGTACCGCTCCTGGAGGCCCAGGGCCGACGGGTCCGCCTCACCGACGCGGCGCACCTCGTGCTGCGCCACGCCGAGGCCGTCTTCGCCCAACTGGAGCGCGCCGACGCCGAACTGGCCGGCTATCTGCGCGGCGAGGCCGGCGAGGTACGGATCGCGGCGTTCTCCACGGCGGTGCCCGCCCTCGTCGTGCCGGCGATCCAGCGGTTGCGTGCCGAAGAGCGCCCGGGACCGGACGTACGGGTGCGGGAGGCGGAGGCCGCGCAGGCGTACGAACTCCTGGCCGCCGGTGACGTGGACCTCGCCCTGTCCCTGGCCGCGCACGCCCCGACGGCCCGCGACCCCCGGTTCGCGGTGCTGCCCCTGCTGGCGGACCTGCTGGACGTGGCCCTGCCCGCGGACCACCGCCTCGCCGCGGCGCCTGCCCTCCGTCTGGCGGATCTCTCCGGCGACCCCTGGATCTTCGGCGGCTCCGGCCCCTGGTCGCAGATCACGACGGCCGCGTGCGAGGCCGCCGGATTCGTGCCGGAGCAGGCGCACAGCGCCTCCGGCTGGACGGCGATCCTGGCCATGGTCGAGGCGGGCATGGGGGTTGCCCTGATCCCGCGCATGGCGTCGGCGGAACGGCACAGCCGGGGTGGAGTGGTGATGCGCGCACTGGAAGCGGACCAGCCACGACGCCATGTGGTGGCGGCGGTACGACAGGGGGCCGAAACGGGGCCGGCGGTGGCCAGGGTCCTCGCGGCGCTCACCGAAGCGGCCTCATCGTTCACTTCATCTGAATAAATAATGCAAAAACTTTCGATGGACCTAATGGGTTGTTCGCCGCGACAGTAGGCGCATGACCTTCGAACAGAATGAGAACCGGCACGAGGATCCCCACGCCAACGATGCGGCTCCGTACGGCGGTGGCGACCCGTACGCCGACTACCGCACCACCGACCTTCCCTTCACCGAACTCGTCGACCTCGCCGACCGCCGCCTCGGCGCGGGCGTGATCGCCGCCAACGACGAGTTCTTCGCCCAGCGGGAGAACCTCCTGGTCCGGGAGCGCGCGGTCTTCGACCCCGAGCGCTTCGGCCACAAGGGCAAGATCATGGACGGCTGGGAGACCCGCCGCCGGCGCGGCGCGGACGCGGCCCATCCGTTCCCGGCCCCCGAGGAGCACGACTGGGCCCTGATCCGCCTCGGCGCCCCAGGCGTCATTCGCGGCATCGTCGTCGACACGGCCCACTTCCGAGGCAACTACCCGCAGCGCGTCTCGATCCAGGCAACGGCGGTCGAGGGCTCACCCGGCCCCGCCGAACTCCTCGCCGACGACGTGAAGTGGGAGGAGATCGTCCCGCCGACCCCCGTACGCGGCCATGCCGCCAACGGCTTCGAGATCACCGGCGGCCGCCGCTACACACACGTCCGCCTCCGTCAGCACCCCGACGGCGGCATCGCCCGCCTCCGTGTCCACGGCGAGGTCCTCCCCGACCCGTCCTGGCTCGCCACGCTCGGCACGTTCGACCTGATCTCGGTGCTGAACGGCGGCAGTTACGAGGACGCCTCCGACCGCTTCTACTCCTCGCCGACCCAGATCATCCTGCCCGGCACCTCTCGCAAGATGGACGACGGCTGGGAGAACCGCCGCCGTCGGGTCCGCGACACGAACGACTGGGTCCGCTTCCGCCTCCCCGCCCAGGGCGCGGTCCGCGCGGTCGAGATCGACACGGCCTACCTCAAGGGCAACGCGGCCGGCTGGATCGCCCTCCAGGGCCGCAACGGTGAGACGGGCGAATGGTTCGAGATCATCCCCCGCACCAGGCTCCAGCCCGACACCCTCCACCGCTTCCCCCTCCGCGACCGGGCGGTCGTCACCCACGTCCGTCTCGACGCCTTCCCGGACGGCGGAGTCGCCCGCATGCGCCTGCACGGCAGCCTGACGGAGTCGGGTGCGGCCGAACTGGCCCGGCGCTACGAGGAGTCGGGCGCATGACCCCCATCCCGCAACCTCTTCCTCCCGTAACCGCCCTCCTCCCGTAACCCCCTTTGCTCCCGCCCGTCGGACGGCTGCGCGACGGCGCCCGCCCGACGGGCGGTCTCCAAGGCCAACGGCCCCCGGACCAATGTCTGTTCGCGCGAATGTGTACGGGCTACGGTTCTGCAATGCCTACCGAGAGCAGCACCGGGCGGCGTGGCGGGAGCGACTGTGGGCGCGGAGATCAAGGCCGTGGTCGACCCGGGTGGCAAGACGTTCCGGCTGTTGTGATCCGACAGCCGGGCGGGAGAGAGGAAGGGGCGCCCCCGCCATCGCGGGAGGCGCCCCTCACTGTTTCACCGTTCAGCCGTTACGCCGTGGCCGCCGCAGCGTCCGCGGCCTGGGCCTTCAGCGCGCGCTCCACACCCGAACGCGACTCGGACATCAGACGGCGCAGGGCCGCGTTCGGCTCCGCCGAGGACAGCCAGGCGTCCGTGGTGTCCAGCGTGGCCTGCGAGACCTGGACGGCCGGGTAGAGGCCGACGGCGATCTGCTGCGCCATCTCGTGGCTGCGCGACTCCCAGACGCCCTTGACCGCTGCGAAGAACTTCTCCGTGTACGGGGCCAGCAGTTCGCGCTGGTCGGTCTGGACGAAGCCGGCGATGACCGCCTCCTGGAGGGAATTCGGCAGCTTGTCGGACTCGACGACCGAGGCCCATGCCTCCGCCTTCGCCTCCTCGGTGGGTCGGGCCGCGCGGGCGGTCGCCGCGTGGCGCTCGCCCGCCGCCGTCTTGTCGCGCTCGTACTCGGCGGCGATCTCGTCCTCTTCGAGCAGGCCGGTGGCGGCGAGCCGCTCGACGAACGCCCAGCGCAGCTCCGTGTCGACGGCGAGGCCCTCGACCGTCTCCTTGCCGTCGAGCAGCGACTGCAGCAGGTCCGTCTGCTGCGGGGTGCGGGCCGTCGCCGCGAAGGCGCGGGCCCAGGCCAGCTGGTGGTCGCTGCCCGGCTCCGCCGCGCGCAGGTGCGCCAGCGTGGCCTCGGTCCACTGCGTCAGCCCGGCCTCGCGCCACTCCGGCGCCGCGTACAGGTCCAGCGCCAGCTTCACCTGTCGGTGCAGCGACTGGACGACACCGATGTCCGACTCCTTGCCGATGCTGGAGAGCACCAGGGAGAGGTAGTCCCGGGTCGCCAGCTCGCCGTCGCGGGTCATGTCCCAGGCGGAGGCCCAGCACAGGGCGCGGGGGAGGGACTCGGTGAAGTCGCCGAGGTGTTCGGTGACGACGCGCAGCGACTCCTCGTCGAGACGGACCTTCGCGTACGAGAGGTCGTCGTCGTTCAGCAGGATCACGGCGGGGCGGGCGGTGCCGGCCGGGAACGGCACGGTGGTGCGCGCGCCGTCGACGTCCAGCTCGATCCGGTTCGTGACGACCAGCTTGCCGGAGCCGGCGGTGTCGATGGCATAGCAGCCGATGGCGATGCGGTGGGGCCGCAGCGTCGGCTCGCCCTTCGCGCCGGCGGGGAGGGCCGGGGCCTCCTGGAGGACCGTGAAGGACGTGACGTGGCCGTTCTCGTCCGTCTCGATCTCAGGGCGCAGGATGTTGATGCCCGCCGTCTCCAGCCATGCCTTCGACCAGGTCTTCAGGTCACGGCCGGAGGTCTCCTCCAGTGCGCCCAGCAGGTCGGACAGCCGGGTGTTGCCGAACGCGTGCGCCTTGAAGTACGCCTGGACGCCCTTGAAGAACTCGTCCATGCCGACGTACGCCACCAGCTGCTTCAGGACCGAGGCGCCCTTGGCGTAGGTGATCCCGTCGAAGTTGACCAGCACATCGTCCAGGTCACGGATGTCCGCCATGATCGGGTGCGTGGACGGCAGCTGGTCCTGGCGGTAGGCCCAGGTCTTCTCGGAGTTGGCGAACGTGGTCCAGGAGTGCGGCCACTTCGAGCCCTCCGCGTATGCCTGGCAGGCGACCGAGGTGTACGTGGCGAACGACTCGTTCAGCCACAGGTCGTTCCACCACTCCATGGTGACGAGGTCGCCGAACCACATGTGCGCCAGCTCGTGCAGGATGGTCTCCGCACGCCGCTCGTACGCCGCGTCCGTCACCTTCGAACGGAACACGTACTGGTCGCGGATGGTGACCGCGCCCGCGTTCTCCATCGCGCCGGCGTTGAACTCCGGGACGAACAGCTGGTCGTACTTGGCGAACGGGTAGTCGTAGTCGAACTTCTCCTGGAACCAGTCGAAGCCCTGCCGCGTCACGTCGAAGATCGCGTCCGCGTCGAGGAACTCGGCCAGCGAGGGACGGCAGTAGATGCCGAGCGGAACGGACTGGCCGCCCTTCTCGTAGCTGCTGTGCACCGAGTGGTACGGGCCGGCGATCAGGGCCGTGATGTACGTCGAGATGCGCGGCGTCGGCTCGAAGGACCAGACGTCGTCCTGCGGCTCGGGCGTCGGCGAGTTCGAGATGACCGTCCAGCCCTGCGGCGCCTTCACCGTGAACTGGAACGTCGCCTTGAGGTCGGGCTGTTCGAAGCTGGCGAAGACGCGGCGCGCGTCCGGCACCTCGAACTGGGTGTAGAGGTACGCCTGCTGGTCGACCGGGTCGACGAAGCGGTGCAGGCCCTCGCCCGTGTTGGTGTACGAGCAGTCGGCGACGACCTTCAGCTCGTTGGAGCCCGCGACCAGGTGCGGGAGCCTGATGCGCGAGTCGCGGAACACGGCCGCGACATCCAGCGCCTTGCCGTTCAGCTCGACCTCGTGCACGGCCGGGGCGACCAGGTCGATGAAGGTCTCCGCACCGGCTTCGGCGGAGTCGAAGCGCACGGTGGTCACGGACCGGTAGGTGCCGCCCTCCTGCGCTCCGGAGAGGTCGAGATCGATCTCGTACGCGTCCACGGTCAGCAGGCGCGCCCGCTCCTGTGCCTCTTCGCGGGTCAGATTGGTGCCAGGCACGCGGTCATCTCCTTGGTATGTGACGTTTCCGGTCATCCTTCCACGTCGCATGCCCGAGTGGAGTGGCTATGGGTGTGCCACTGCGGTAGCATCGATGGTATGAAGATCAGTGTGAGCCTGCCGCAGGAGGATGTCGCCTTCGTCGACGAGTACGCCATGAAGACCGAGGCGGATTCCCGGTCCGCGGTGATCCATGCCGCCATCGAGCTGCTGCGTGCCTCGAATCTGGAGGCCGACTACGAGGCGGCGTTCGCGGAATGGGACGCGAGCGAGGACGCCGCGTTCTGGGACAAGTTCTCGGGTGACGGGCTGACCGATGAGGCGCGGTGACATCTACCTGGTCGAGTACGAGCCGGTGCGGGGCAGCGAGGCCAATAAGGCCCGCCCGTCGGTGATCGTCTCGAACGACGGGGCCAACGCGGTTGTCGCACGGACGGGGCGCGGTGTGATCACCGTAGTTCCGCTGACGTCGAACACATCCCGGATCTATCCCTTCCAGGTGCTGCTCCCCGCAGCGGAGTGCGGCCTGCCGATGGACTCCAAGGCGCAGTGCGAGCAGGTACGCGCGATGGCCAGGGAGCGGTTCCTTCGGCACGTCAGCACCATCCCCCGCCGGCGCATGGCCGAGATCGACGCCGCCCTGCGTCGGCATCTCGCCCTCTGACGGACACGAGCGCATACGAAAGGGCGGCCACCGAGCACCGGTGGCCGCCCTTTCACACGCGAGGCGTCAGCCGTTCAGCTCCGCCGCCACCAGCTCCGCGATCTGTACCGCGTTCAGCGCCGCGCCCTTGCGCAGGTTGTCGTTGGAGACGAAGAGCGCGAGGCCGTTGTCCACGGTCTCGTCGACCCGGATCCGGCCGACGAACGAGGCGTCCTTGCCGGCCGCCTGCAGCGGGGTGGGGATCTCGGAGATCTCGACTCCCGGGGCGTCCTTCAGTAGTTCGTATGCGCGTTCGACGCTGATCGGACGGGCGAAACGTGCGTTGACCTGGAGCGAGTGGCCGGAGAAGACCGGCACCCGGACGCACGTGCCGGACACCTTCAGCTCCGGGATCTCCAGGATCTTGCGGGACTCGTTGCGGAGCTTCTGCTCCTCGTCGGTCTCGAAGGAGCCGTCGTCGACGATCGAGCCGGCCAGCGGCAGCACGTTGAAGGCGATCGGACGCTTGTAGACGCCCGGCTCGGGGAAGTCGACGGCCCCGCCGTCGTGGGTGAGCTTGTCGGCGTCGGCGACGACCTTGGACGCCTGGCCGTGCAGCTCGGCGACACCGGCCAGGCCGGAGCCGGACACCGCCTGGTAGGTGGCGACGGTCAGCGTCCGGAGGCCGGCCTCGTCGTGCAGCGGGCGCAGCACGGGCATGGCGGCCATCGTGGTGCAGTTCGGGTTGGCGATGATGCCCTTGGGCCGGTTCGCGATCGCGTGCGCGTTGACCTCGGAGACGACCAGCGGGACCTCGGGGTCCTTGCGCCAGGCGGAGGAGTTGTCGATCACGACGGCGCCCTGCGAGGCGACCTTCTCGGCGAGCGCCTTCGACGTCGAGCCACCGGCCGAGAACAGCACGATGTCCAGCCCGGAGTAATCGGCCGTCGCGGCGTCCTCGACGGTGATCTCCCGGCCCTCCCACTCGATGGTGGAGCCCGCGGAGCGCGCGGAGGCGAACAGCCGCAGTTCGTCGGCCGGGAACTTCCGCTCGGCCAGGATCCTGCGCATGACTGTGCCGACCTGACCGGTGGCGCCGACGATTCCGACCTTCACAGGGACTCCTTCAAACGTACGAACTGGCACGGTTGCCGCTCCATGATGCGTAGGTGAACGGCTTCCTTGTCCAATCCATTGTCCGCGCTGCGGACAGCGCCCGCCCGCCCGGCCGGGCAGAGCAGTGGGGGGGGGGGGGGGGAGGGAGACCCCCCCCCCCCCCCCCCCCGTGCACCACGAAATCCAGTGCCGCACCAAAAAGCGGACCCCCTCCCCCATTGTACCTCCTCCCCCCCCCCCGCC